>CABUAH010000037.1 GCA_902489475.1 uncultured Oscillospiraceae bacterium
TAATTATACAAAAGACATGCCATTTTTTCAATAGAAATGTAAAAAATAACGCATTTTTTGTAATATATTGGGATAAATCCATTATTTTTAAGTTAAAAACAAAAAGGCTCCCCTCAAAAACAAAGAGAACCTCAGTTTGTAGAAAAAACATTGTTGTAAGTTTAAAAAAGGGAACACTTTCACTTGTAAAGTGTCCCCTCTTCTTAGGCAGTCCACCGGACTACCTAAAAATTCACCCCTTGAAAAGCGCTTTGGAAAAGGGATTTCACCATCTGCGGACGGCGACCAAGGCTATGCCTTTGGAAACCGCATTGTTTGGACAAATTCCTGACGTTTTAAGCTTTTAAAAAAGCTTGACCAAAACTTTTGTCTTAGGCTTTTAGACAATCTGAGGCTCCCTCAAAACAAAGAGAACCTCAAAGAGAAAAGATATGCAGCATATCGGCTTGTCATCTATCGCCAACAGAATGACAAATACAAACTTGCTTTCGTAGTCTGTTCAACAAAAGTACCAACTACCTATAAATTTTTCATTTTTTCCTTTCATTCCTGTTATTATACCAAAACATAACAACAGCCACTCCAATGATAATAATGTATCCCAAAAAGCTTAAAACGTCAGGAATTTGTCCAAACAATATAAAGCCCAACAATGCTGCAAAGACGATCTGAGAATAGTCATAAACTGAAATTTCCCTCGCAGGCGCATAATAATATGCAGCGGTAATAGAAAACTGACCTCCTGCTGCTGAAAGTCCGGCTCCTAAAAGCATTAAAAGCTGTATCCATGTCATAGGCACAAAATCAATTATCAGAAACGGTAATGTTACAGCACAAGAAAATCCCGAAAAGAAAAGCACAACAAACGGACCTTTAACTCCAAGCGATCCTAACTTTCGCACCATTGTATATGCCGCTCCTGCGCCGATTCCTCCGAGCAGTCCCAGCAGCGACGGCAGCAAATCCAAATTTGTGAACGTCGGCTTTATAATAAAAAGACTTCCCAAAAAAGCTATTATGACGGATACTGTCTGGAAAACGGTAAGCCGCTCTTTTAAAATTAAAAACGAAAAAAGTATCGTAAAAAACGGGGACATTTTATTAAGCATTGACGCATCGCTCAATAAAAGATGATCAACAGCATAAAAATTGCAAAGAATACCAAGCGTGCCAAAAATCGAACGCAAAAGCAGATACGGTACGCTTTCTTTCGTAATTTTAATCTTTTCCTTCGATCTAATAAGTATTATAAGAGCAAAGAAAAATGCTACAAAGTTTCTGAAAAAACTTTTTTGAATACTGGGAAGATCACCCGAAAGTCTTACAAACGCATTCATAAACGCAAAGCAAAACGCTGAAAGGATTATACATAAAACTCCCTTGTATTTTTGATTTATATTAATGCTCAAAATCTACATCTCCCAAATATTTAAAGGTTTTTATTACTTTTTCTATGATAGCATTAAATAAAACCCTTGTCAAATAAATATCACACCGAATCTACCGATGTGATACCTGTGATTCTATTTACTTGTCTTTCATTACAATTTCGCCCTCAGACTCTTCAAATTCCTTAATACAATCACGAATTAGAATAAGTATCTGACTATTTGCGCTTCTTCTCTCGTAATCGGCAATAACATGAAGCTTACCCAGCATTTTACTATCAATTCTTATTGTCAAACTTTTAATTTTCATATCATACCTCCGCCAATAAATATATTATAAATCTATTATACGATTAATTTGTAGTACGATGTTAGAAGTATACTTAAATTAAGTATACTAAAATATCTAGGAGGAACAAAAACGAAAGTAGCAGTTATAGGTTCAAGAGACTTAGCAGTAAAGGATTTAGGAAAGTACCTTCCTGAAAGCACAACAGAAATAGTATCAGGCGGCGCCCCTGGAATTGACCAATGTGCAGCAAAATTTGCGCATACCAATAAAATCAAGCTGACAGAATTTCTACCGCAGTATGCCGAATTCGGAAAATCAGCTCCATTAAACCGCAACCTGCAAATAATAGAATACTCCGATACGGTTATTGCTTTTTTGGAACGGCACTTCGCATGGTACAAAATATGTAATTAATAAATGTTTGCAATTACATAAAAGAATAACTGTATATCGAGTTAAAAACTAATCCTGTTCAAAAGAATGGGCAAATTATTTTCAGATTTCCGAGATTGTTCTTTACAGCAAGGAAATTCTGATTTATATTTAATAGAAAACGAGCCGTCCCGAAAAATCCGAACGGCTCATTCTTATTTAAAGGAATTTGGATTTTATAACTAATTCCAAATTACCTTCAGACAAAATTGCTCATTTATAACGAGAAATTTCTAATCTGATGTCGGAGAAAAATTATCTTCTTCTCTTTTTGATTGCAATAACTCCCGCAACTCCAACAATCATAAACACTGACGAACCAACCGCTATAGGCGCTCCGGTATTTACCGGCTTATCTGTTGGGCTTGTCGAGTCCTTAGGCTTATCATTCGATGTACCTGATTCAGCAGTTGTATTCTCCTCATTTGAAGAATCTGTTGCAGCTATTGCTCCTGTCGTTGCAGTAGTTATTTCCTCAGCTGAGGTTGCAGTCACATGTTCAGTGTCTGTTACAGTTGATTCTGCAGAGGTTTCTTCGGATTCGGTTGGCTCTGCTGTCGTCTCATCTTCTACAGTTGTTGAATCTTCTGTAGCTTCCGTATCATCTGTATTCGTCGTTTCCTCTGAAGCTTCCGAATCCGCATCAAAGTTTGAAACCTTTATAGTTACTGTCATAACCTCGCCCATAGGGAAATCAATATCAAAAAAGTCTATCGGCGGATCGTCTTTTGTTAGTCCGTATTCGTTATAAATCTCAAGACGCAGGTTTCCGTTGCCCTCTATATCCGCAAGAGCAGGAAGCTTGCTTTGATCTATTTCCAGTTCATAGCCGGCACAATTAATAGACACAAGATCTACCTGAAGATTAGGATGTGCGTTTGCCGCATTGTAAAAATCTATTACATACACAACTGCACCCGAAGCGTCGCCATGATAGGTATCGCCTTCCTGAGAAATAACATCATATGTATAAAGCCCGTCTCCGGTAATAGTAGCAGGAATGTTAGCCTGCATACTCCAATCGCTGTCTGCGAAATAAAGGTTTGACTCAATATCTCCTCCGAGATGTTCTGTTGCAGGCTCTGTAGTTGGTTCAGTCGGAGGAGCAACATCACTCTTTATAATGTAATACGACTCAAGCGCAACATTAGGCTCTGCCTGAGCATATGAAATATTAATACCGTAGGTATCCGCAAGTCCGAGATGATCGGTTATTGAAGTAAGTGCAATTTTTCCCGTATATACTCCATCATTATCTAATGTGCATTCTCTTATTGAGAGAAATGTATTCTGCCATCCGGAATATGAATTTGTATATGGCTGGAAATTAAACACATTAGTGTCGTCGGAAACCTCACCGTCAACAGTAAATTTAACCTCAAGCTCGCTGTAATCCGCAAAATTATAAACGTCTTTCAAAATTGACTGAAGGTAGCCGTTATAGCTTTCGTCATCATTATTCGGACACTCAGCCGAAGAAGGATAACCGTCTGTAAGAGTAAGCTCCTTTCTGTCAGGATCAGACGGCACGGTAGGTTCAGTCGGCACGTCAACAACCTTATCCGGGTTGTAAACTTCCATAACTCCGTTTATTATCTGCTGGTATTTTACGGTTACCTTACTTCTGTCAAACAGCGCAAGTCCGTAGTTTCCTATATAACCGTTGTCCCACACAACAGGAACAAGCCCGTACTGCTTTGCAGCCTTACTTACGGAATTGTAATATGCTTCACGGCACGCAGTGTTTTCACTGTCAAAAGCGGATTTATCAACAGCACCGAACTCTCCTACTATAATAGGATAACCTTGTGATGTGAATTTTTCGTATGCCTGTTTAAACTGAGTTTCGATGTTTGAATAGCCGCTGTCATAGCTCCACTTTGTAGTTGCAGCAGTTTCAGTCAAACAGAAATCAGAAGGCTCGTAAAAATGAATAGATAAGAATAATCTGTTTTCCTTTATTGAAGAATCCTTATATGTATCCGTCGGAATTTCAAATCCCAAAGAATCATTTGTAATTTTATCCAATGAAGCCCACCAGCCCGGAATAAGCAGCCAGCGCTTTGAATTGTTTCCCCCGGTCTTTCTTACCGTGTCAACAAACGACTGATTAAGTCTGTTAAGAACCGGATAGAATATTTTAGCGAATGTCGTTCCGGTTTGCTTAGACTGCATTTCATTCATAGATTCAAAGATAATATGCTCATCGTAATCCTTATATCTCTTTGCTACCTGTGTCCATACCTTCTCGTATTTATCTACCATAGCGTCAATTCTGGCTTCCTCAGCCTTTAGAGCAGCCTGATACTCTTCATCCGTATCAAATTTTCTGGGATTAATTTCATCATAATTTCCAAGCAGCAGCCACGAATTATCAATAGTGTAATATCCGTCGCCGTGCATATTAATTATAACGTACATACCAAGCTCATAAGCATAATCCACTACCTCTTGAATCCTGTCAAGCCAATCCTCTTCAACAGTATAATCCGGAGCTTCTCCTATTCTAAAAAAATAAGAAACAGGAAGTCTTATTGTATTAAAACCGCTGTCATGAATTTGCTTTACAAGTTCTTTTTTAATAACAGGGTTTCCCCACGCAGTCTCACTCGGATAGCCGTTAGTGTTTACTGCTTCAAACTGGTTTCCGAGATTAATTCCGGCTCCCATATCGTAAACTATCTGTTCTTGATTCTTGTCGTTAAAGCTTGCAAGATCAGATGCAATGTCATCGTCTGCATACGGCATTACGACTGTCATGCAGGAAATTGCAACGGCAGCACACACCAGTACGGATACGATTATTTTGTATATTCCCTTTGTTTTCATAAAAGCACCTCCATATTTAAAATAAAGTATGTTTAGTTGCAATTATATAAATATATTTGTGTTTTTATAAATATACTCGGGGAAAAGAAGTAACAAAATACCTCGGCACGAAATTTATGCCGAGGTATTTCTCAGAGGGGAGATAAATCTTTAGAAAATCTTAAAATCTAATCTTAATAACGTCACTTCTTAGGGTGACACATTCCTGCACTCGGACAGTTTTCACATCCGCAGCCACAAGAACCTTTACCTTTCTTTTTGTTGATTATCATGCTTCTTACAATCAATCCGACAATCGCCAAAAGTACAAGACATATTATAATAGTAGCCAGATTATCGACTAACCAAGCAATCATATCAATTACTCCTAACTTATTTCACAATTCTTACCGTTTTTGTAAGCTTATTTGACTCTTTATAAGGCTTAGCAAGCATGTATACGATAAAGACTGCAATAGCTACCGCAAATATCAAACCGATTACATTCATATTTCCTGTGAATATGCTTCCGAACTGATAAATCATCAGCGATACGGCATATGCAAATACACACTGGTAAGCAATCGCGAAAGCTGTCCATTTGCCGTTGTTCATTTCTCTCTTGATAGCTCCCATTGCAGCGAAGCAAGGCGCACAGAGAAGGTTGAACACCAAGAATGAGTATCCGCCCAAAGCACCCGATGCAAGTCCTTCAAAGTCTAATACTCCGAATACTCCGACAACCTCTTCCTTAGCAACAAGACCCATAATAGTTGCAACAGCTGCTGAAGCTTCGCCAAAGCCAATAGGAGCAAATATCCACTTAATAGCATTTCCGATATACCCAAGGATACTGTTTGAAAGCTCCATATTAGGATCAAATCCAAATCCGCTTCCTGTGTTTCCGAACACAGAACCTGCCCAAATGATTATCGAAGAAAGCAAAATTATAGTTCCGGCTCTCTTGATAAATGACCAGCCACGCTCCCACATTGAACGAAGAACGCTACCGACTGTCGGCAAATGATATGCCGGAAGCTCCATGACAAACGGAGCAGGATCTCCTGAGAATATCTTAGTCTTTTTAAGCATAATTCCCGAAACAATAATTGCTGCTACTCCTAAGAAATACGCGCTCGGAGCTACCCACCAAGCATTGTTAAACAACGCTGAAGCAATTAAAGCGATAATAGGAAGCTTAGCTCCGCAAGGAATAAATGTTGTTGTCATTATTGTCATACGGCGGTCTCTCTCGTTTTCAATTGTACGAGAAGCCATAATTCCCGGGACTCCGCATCCTGTACCGATAAGCATAGGAATAAAGGATTTTCCCGAAAGACCGAACTTTCTGAAAATTCTGTCCATAACAAATGCTATACGAGCCATATATCCGCAGCCTTCAAGGAACGCTAAGAAGATAAACAGTACAAGCAACTGAGGAACGAATCCCAAAACAGCTCCTACTCCTCCTACGATACCGTCGTTGATGAGTCCGCTTAGCCATTCCGGAGTGTTCAGTGCTTCAAGTCCGTCTGAAACCAAAACCGGAATTCCCGGAACCCATACTCCGTATTCGGAAGCATCAGGTGTGCCGTCAAACTCGCCTTCTTCATCAAGAGGAAGCAACGGTGCAATATCATACTTGCCGCCTTGCTTCTCAGCAAGCTCATCTCCGTATGAGCCGTAAGCTTCTTCAAAAGCACTGAAATCCTTGTCTTCAACAGCAGCTAAAATTTCATCAGTTCCCGTGATTCCGGCCTTTTGTGCAGCTTCGACCTGTGCCAAAACATCTTCAGTAAATATATTTTTCTCGGCATACTTGTCTACCGCTTCATCATAATCACTTGTTCCTATTGAGAAAAGATGGAATCCGTCACCGAATACTCCATCATTAACCCAATCAGTTGCCCATCCTCCTACGGTTGTAATAGAAACGTAGTAAACCAAGAACATTATTACCGCAAAAATAGGAAGAGCTAAAATTCTGTTTGTAACTATCCTGTCAATCTTATCAGAAACAGTAAGACCGCCTTTATTTTTCTTTTTATAACAGCCCTTTATAATCGAACCTATGTATATATATCTTTCATTTGTGATAATGCTTTCTGAATCATCATCAAGCTCTTTCTCGCAGGTTGCAATATCAGCCTCAATATGATCCAAGGTTTTTTGAGGTATGGATAATGATTCCAGAACCTTTTCATCTCTCTCAAAAATCTTTATTGCATACCATCTTTGCTGCTCCTCAGGAATATCGTGCAAAAACGCCTCTTCAATATGTGCAAGTGCATGCTCTACACTACCGCTGAAGCTGTGCTGAGGAATAGTTGGTTCACTTTTGCGTGCTGCTTCTACAGCCTTTTGTGCAACCGTTTCAATTCCGGTGCCTTTTAGTGCTGAAATTTCGACGACATCGCATCCGAGTTCTTTTGATAACTGCTCAAAGTTTATCTTATCGCCGTTTTTCTTTACAACGTCCATCATATTAACGGCAACTACAACTGGTATTCCAAGCTCAGTAAGCTGAGTTGTCAAATAAAGGTTTCTCTCGAGGTTTGTTCCGTCAATAATATTTAGTATTGCATTAGGACGCTCGCTTATCAAATAATTTCTCGCAACTACCTCTTCAAGAGTATACGGAGAAAGAGAATAAATTCCCGGAAGGTCTGTAATAGTTACATCCTTATTATTCTTAAGCTTTCCCTCTTTCTTCTCAACGGTAACTCCCGGCCAGTTTCCTACATACTGACTGGATCCGGTCAACGCATTAAAAAGTGTTGTTTTTCCGCAGTTTGGATTTCCTGCAAGAGCTATTTTAATATCCACTTCAAAATCTTTCCTTTCTGTCCGATTTCAGTTATCTTCTGCTAACTGATAACTAAAAAATTATTCACATTCGATATTTTCAGCGTCAGCTTTTCTCAACGAAAGCTCATAACCTCTTACTGTTATTTCAATAGGATCTCCAAGAGGTGCTACCTTGCGAACAAAAACCTCTACGCCCTTTGTAATTCCCATATCCATGATTCTTCTTTTTACTGCACCTTGTCCCAGCAGTTTTTTTACTACTACCGTCTGACCGATTTTTGCTTCCTTTAAAGTCATAACTTCTCCTCCTTTATATTGTTAAACACCAGACTCCCTTTAAAAAGCAGCAATGCTGATGTCAAAACTTACTATACCATAATTTAATTGTGCAAAGCACAATGAACAGCGATAAGCTGATTTCCCTTTAAGGTTATTATACCATAATTTAATTGCGATTTATCGCAATCGTAGGCGAAGCCTACAAGCGGCGTCAGCCGCAAATTAATGATACAATGTTCTTAAAAGACAGGCGACAGCCGAATCGTGCGCATGCACGATAAATCAGCGATAATCTGATTTCCTTTAAGGTTATTATATCATAATTTAATTGCGATTTATCGCAATCTTAGGCGAAGCCTACGAGCGGCGTTAGCCGCAAATTAATGATACAATGTTCTTGAAGGGCGGCGATAGCCGAATCGTGCGTATGCACGATAAATCAGCGATAATCTGATTTCCTTTAAGGTTATTATATCATAATTTTATTAGCCATTTCACGGCTTATTGCAACTCTTGAATCCTTTATGTTAACAATCACATTTCCACCGATTTTATTTATAACGGTAACCATTGCACCGGACACAAATCCAAGCGTTTCAAGATGAAGTCTTACCTCGGAAGATCCGCTGACCTTTCTTATCATGTTTTCTTCTCCCTGCTGTGCAAGTGAAAGCGGCATCATAATAATCCTCCCAATACTCAAGCGCTAATTAGCACACGCTAACTTAATTAATAGGTTAGCATTAACTAACCCAAATGTCAAGACTTTTTTGTAATTTTGTAATTCTTAACAAATATCCTTTTGTGAACATATGAATTTAAAACATTTTGCACAAAACCCACTCGTCATAAAAAGCATTAAATATGTCATATTTTTACTAGTGATTATCAAAAAAATGCTGTATAATTAAATGCAAAACAAAGAAATCACTTTGAGGAGGATATTATGAAAGTTACAAACCCTATAATTAAAGGCTTTTACCCCGATCCGTCATGCTGTGAAGCAAACGGAAAATACTATTTAGTATGCAGCACCATGCAGTATTTCCCGGGCGTTCCGATTTTTGAAAGCGACGATCTTTTAAACTGGAAACAAATCGGAAACTGCTTTACAAGGGACAGCCAGGTAAATCTTAACAAGGTTGCAAGCTCAAGCGGAGTTTTTGCACCTACAATAAGATATTACGATGGAATATTTTATATGACAACAACAAACAATGAAACGCACCAGAACTATTATGTAAGCACTGATGACATATATGGCGAGTGGTCAGAACCTATATATGTTGATCAGGACGGTATCGATCCTTCGTTTTACTTTGAGGACGGCAGAGCATATTTCATGTCAAACGGCTCTGACGACGACGGCATTCACGGCGTTGTGCAATGTGAAATAGACATTAAAACGGGAAAAAAACTTTCGAAAAGCAAAACGATATGGCAAGGCTCAGGCGGAAGATACCTTGAAGGACCTCATATGTATAAAATAAACGGTAAGTATTATCTTGTTGCTGCCGAAGGCGGAACTGAGTACGGTCACATGGTTACATATGCCGTATCCGATTCGCTCTTTGGAGAGTTTAAAGGATACCCCAAAAACCCTGTTTTAACGAATAGAAACTTGGGCGGGTATCAAGTTCAAGGTGTTGGTCACGGCGACTTAATAAAAGACAAAAACGGAAACTGGTGGTTGGTTCATCTCGGCTTCAGACAAATAGACAGATGGCTTACATATCATCACTTAGGAAGGGAAACCTTTTTAACACCCGTTGAGTTCCATGATGACGGATGGTTCACGGCAGGAATAAACGGAACTACTCCCCTTGAATTTGATACAGACAGATTTGACGATAATACCGTTCAGGAGAATAAAACGCTTTACACATTTGAAAACACTGATTTTGACTTAGAATGGTGTTATATTAGAAATCCAAAAAGAGAAAACTACTCTTTAAAAAAAGACTGTGTTACACTTCACGGAACTGACATAACGCTGAATGATGTTGACTCCCCTACATTTATAGGTATAAGACAAAAGGATTTTGCGTGTGAAATTGAATGTGAGGTAAGCATTGATTCAGGTGAAGGCGGAATAACAATATTTATGGACGAAAAGCAACACTATGATGTTGCGATAAGAAAAACACAAAACGGCTTTGAAGCAATTTCACGGCTTACAATCGGCGAAGCTGTCTGTATAAAAGAATCAGTTCCTCTTAACAGCTGTAAAGCAAAGCTTAAAATAACAAGCAACAATTACTGCTACAACTTCTTCCTCGTAACAGAAAATGATACTCCTCTCGGATATGCACAAACAAGATACCTTTCGACAGAAGTAGCAGCAGGTTTTACGGGCGTTTTCATAGGACTTTATGCTACAGGAAACAACCAAGCTGAGTTTAAAGGGTTTAAAGTAATCTATAAATAGATAATAAATTTCAATTAAGCGGCCTTTACAAGGCTGCTTTTTTTGACATTATTCGACACATTTCTAATTAATTTGCAAAAATATTTTAGATATAGTTGACAAAAACTGTAAAATAATGTTAAAATTATTTTACAGCATAAATTTAATAATAATACTTTGTTTAAAGGCGGTTATCCAATGTACATAGCACATATAAATGAAAACGATGGCAGCATACAATCAATTAGCGAACATTGCCTTTCTACAGCACGCCTTGCGACAAAATACTCGGTTGAAGAACTCAAACGTGTAGTATTTGCTATGGGAGTATTGCATGACATAGGCAAATATCAAGAATCCTTTCAGCTCAAAATAACTTTAAATAAAAATATACGGGTAGAGCATTCGACCTGCGGAGCGATCGCCGCCAAAGAAAAATACAGCTATCCGCTTTCACTGATTATGCAGTATTGCATTACGGGGCATCATTCCGGTATTCCTGACGGTGGCTCACATGACCATACCGATGATATGCCGACGCTTTACGGTAGATTGAAACGAAGCTTTGAAGATTACTCAACATACGAAAGCGAGCTTACTCTTCCCGACATTGACGAAAATAAGTTTAATAATTTTTTAGTGCAAGACTGCAATAGTCAAAAGGATTTAGTAGAAAAATTCTCTTTCTTGACAAGATACTGCTTTTCATGTCTTACCGATGCAGACTCAAATGATACTGCTGAGTTTTGCAACGAACAAAAGGACCGGGAACTTGTATCGGATTTTAAACAATGCCTGAAAAGAATCAATCATAAGCTTTCATCTTTTTCATGTACAACCGAGCTTCAAAAAACTCGTTCTATTATTCAACAACAGGTATACAGCAAAACAAATATTGACTCCGAAATATATCTCATGAACATGCCGACAGGAAGCGGAAAAACGCTTTGCAGCATGAAGTTCGCACTGGAACGTGCATTAAAAACAGGCAAACGAAGAATAATCTATGTAATTCCTTACAACAGCATTATAGATCAAACCGCAGAAGAGTTTGAAAAACTATTTGGAAATGACGCTCAGATTTTAAGACATCAATCTACTTTTTCATATGATGATTTGGATATTGATGAAGACTACAGAAATGTTATACGTCACGCAGCTGAAAATTGGAACGCTCAAATAATAATTACTACTGCCGTACAATTCTTTGAATCGGTATATGCAAATAAGCGAGGCAAGCTCCGCAAAATGCACAATATGTCAAACAGTATTATCGTTTTTGACGAAGCTCACTTAATGCCTCAAAAATATCTTCAACCCTGTCTTAGAGTTATATCGTATATCACAAGAATTCTGAACAGCGAAGCAGTGTTTTTAACGGCAACCATGCCGAATTTCCACAAACTAATTACTGAGTATTCCCTTCCCAACAGCAAAATCACAAATCTTATTGACGATACATCTCTTTTTGAAAAGTTCAATAAATGTTCGTTTGTCAATATTGGGACGCTAAGTAAAGAAAATCTTATTGCAAAATCCTACAACAATCCCTCAACACTGATTGTTGTGAACCATCGGTCAACTGCAAGAGAAATTTACTCTCTATGCTCCGGCAGAAAATATCATCTGTCAACATATATGACTGCTTTCGATAGAAAAAATACAATTGATAAAATAAAAACCGAGCTTTCAAATTTGGAAAGGGATTATCCTGGACTAGAAAATGTTCCTGATGACAGAAAGATTACTGTTGTATCGACTTCGCTTATCGAAGCAGGGGTTGACCTTGATTTTTATTGTGTGTTGCGTGAGCTGTCAGGCCTTGACAGTATTTTGCAAGCCGGAGGAAGATGTAACCGAGAAGGCAAGCGAAAAAACGCTAGTGTATTTATTTTTTCACTTGATTCAGAAAAGCGCTCGGTATCGTCAGATGACAGAGCCAACATTTCTAAAGGACTTTTAACAGAATATAGTGATATATCATGTCCTGAAAGTATACGGGATTATTACGACAGACTGTTTTTCATCAACAAAGAAATCATAACAAAAAATTCTATATCCGAGCAATGCTCAAATATTAAAAGCATTCCATTTAGTAAATATGCAGACAAATTTGAGCTTATAGACAGCAATACGTTTTCTGTTGTAGTTGAAAGAGATGACGAGAGCAGACAGCTTATTGAAAATATTAAAGCTACCGGCTTTGGCAATCATCGAAAGCTTCAAAAATATGCTTTTTCGGTGAAACGAAACGAATTTGAATCGCTGCTCAAACAGCATGTAATTGACGATTACAAAAGCGGTATATGGTGTCTTAAAAACTTGGATTATTATAATGAAAATATAGGCATCACATTTGAAGCTAAAGATTATTATTTAGATTAAGGAGGTCACACATGAGCTATGGATTTAAAATAATGGTGGAGGGCGACTACGCCTGCTTCACCAGGCCTGAGATGAAGGTTGAACGTATCAGTTACGATACTCCCCCACCGGGTGCGATTGAGGGGATGCTTAAAAGTATTTACTGGAAACCGGCGATTCGTTATGTAATTGACAAAATAGTAGTGTTTAACCCTATAAGCTTTATCAACATTCGCCGCAATGAAGTAAAAAGCAAAGTTCTTCTTTCCAAGGTGAAAAATCAAATGAACGGAAAGGGCGGCGATCCGTGCATTTACACAACTGACGAACGCAGTCAGCGAGCAGCAATGGTTTTAAAAAAAGTTAAATACGGAATAGAATTTCATTTTGAACTTACCGGTCTTAAAAACGATAATGAAACCGATGCTGAAAAAAAGCATTATAACATTATAAAACGCAGAATTGAAAAAGGGCAATGCTTCAGGACTCCTTGTCTTGGATGCAGTGAGTTTCCTGTTAAAAGCATCCGTCTTGTAGATGATTTTAATTTAGAAGAAATAGATAAATCAATTTTAGACTCAGGTGATATAGATCTAGGGTTTATGAGCTATAAGGTTTGCTTTAATGATAAAGGAATCCCTATCAACGGTGACTGGAACAATCCAAAGTTTTCAGACATTGCCTCTACTAAGTACTACCACCCTCATATGATAAACGGAGTAATTGACGTGGCAAAATACAGGGAGGCGATAAAATGCTGATCAAAGCTCTTTGCGATTATTATGACGTATTGGCCGATGAAGGGAAAGTGCTGCCCGATGGTTATTCCCTTGTTAAGGTACATTATAAGATTTGCCTTACGCCTGACGGAAAAATAGATGAGATCATAAGCTGTCAGAGTATCGAACCGGTAATCGGTAAAAACGGAAAGACAAAAGACAAATATGTTCCAAAGGAAGTCTGGATGCCAATCCGCACAGAAAAGCCCGGTATTGACGCAAACATTATAGAACACCGCCCCACTTACATTTTTGGGCTTAACTTTGATAATGATCATTTCACACCGGACGACAAAACGAAAAAGGCTGAAAAATCTCATGCTGCTTTTGCCGAAGCGAACCTTAAGTTTATCGATGGAATTGACTCGCCCTTGGTTAATGCCTACAGAGCATTTATTAAAAACTGGATTCCCGAAAACGAGATTGAAAATCCACATTTACTTGAATTAGGAAAGGCTTATAAAAACTCATCCTTTATTTTCAGTTTAAGCGGTCGCCCCGATTTACTGCTTCACGATGATCCTCTTATTAAACAAAAGTGGGAAAAATACTTTGCCAAAAAAAGCGCCGAAAAAGTAAGTGAAGTAATTTCACAATGTGCAATTACGGGGAACCGGGAACCGATTGCCCGTATACATAATAAAATCAAGGGTGTTTACGGAGGACTAGCTACAGGAGCTTCTTTTGTTTGCTTAGATAACCCTTCGGAGTGTTCATACGGAAATAAGCAGTCATACAACAGCAATGTTTCCGAAACGGCGATGAAAAAATATACTGAGGCACTTAATTATTTGCTAAACAGCAAAAGGCACAAGAATCTTATTGACGACATTACTGTTATATATTGGGCAACTGGCGGAGAAAAAAACGAAGATTGTTCAGATCTATTAGCAAGAATGGTTTTTGGTGACAACGACGTTATGGATGAAAAGCAAACAGAAGAAATGCTTGAAAGCCTTATAAAATCTGCAAAAGGCGGCAATATCAGAAGTGAAAGAATTTCATCACTTGACAATATAGACAAAAATGTGGATTTTTACATAGTCGGCATAAAACCTAATTCTTCGAGATTAACCGTTAAGTTTATATACCACAGAAAGTTTGGCGAAATACTTCAAAACATTGCACTTCATCAGAGTGATATGCAGGTAGCTGAAAAAGTAAGACCTATTCCCTTGTGGCGCTTAAAAAAAGAACTTATTTCCCCAAAAAGCACAAATGAAAAAATAGATCCGTCTTTACTGTCGGAAATCTTCAAATCTATAATTTACGCAACACCCTATCCGTCTTATTTGTTTTCAACAATTATACGACGTGTAAAGACAGACAAAACAATTAATGATATTCGTGCAGGAATTATCAAAGCCTGCATTAATAGAAAATTAAGACTAAACGGTCAAAAGGAGGAATTTGAATTGGAATTAGAATTAGATTACAACAACAAAACTCAGGCATATCTTTGCGGATGCTTATTTGCCGTACTTGAGAAGCTTCAGCAGTCAGCATCAAACAATTCGCTTAACAGAACAATTAAAGATGCCTACTTTTCATCTGCGGCTTCAAAACCCGCTTTGGTATTTCCGAAGCTCATAAGCCTTGCACAAAACCACTTAAAAAAGTTAGATGAAAAAGGCAATGTATATTTTAGCAAGCTTATGCAGGAAATAGTCTTTCCCATTGAAAATAAATTTCCTGAAACGCTTACGCTTCAGCAGCAAGGTGAATTTATTATAGGCTATTACCATCAGTATCGAAAGTTCTTTATAAAAAAAGACTCGGAAGATAAAAACAACTAAAACCTAAGGAGGAAAATAAAATGGCAATTGATAACAGATATGACTTTGTAATGATTTTTGATGTAGAAAACGGTAATCCAAACGGAGATCCTGATGCAGGAAACACTCCAAGAATTGATGCTGAAACCAGCTTTGGTTACATAACAGATGTATGCTTAAAACGTAAAATCAGAAATTACGTTGAGTTATGTAAAGAGGGAGAGGAAGGATATAATATTCTAATTAAACCTGATAAATCGCTTAATTCAAAATTCACCGGTGCTTATGAAGCAGAAGGACTTACAAAAAAACAAAAGGGCAAAAAAGCTGATGAAGTTAAGCAAGCACGTGATTTTATGTGCAAGAATTATTTTGACGTTCGTGCCTTCGGAGCAGTAATGTCAACAGGCGATGATCCTTGCGGAATCGTAAGAGGTCCTGTTCAAATTAATTTTGCAAGAAGTATTTCACCCATTAACATTCAAGATATTACTATTACCAGACAGGCTCGTACCTCCGAAGATCGTATGGAAACAGGCGAAACCGAAATGGGAAGAAAAAGCTTTATTCCGTATGCTCTTTACCGTGCCGAAGGTTACATTTCAGCAAGCTTGGCTAACAAGATAACCGGACTTAATGATGATGATCTTGAGCTTTTATGGACAGCTATCATTAATATGTTTGAAAATGACCACAGCGCTGCAAGAGGAAAAATGTGTATGAGAAGGCTCTATGTTTTCAAACACGAAAATGTCTTAGGCAATTGTCCGTCGCACATTTTATTTGACAAAATCAAGGTTGATGAAATTTCAGCTCCTCCAAGAAAGTTCAGTGATTACAAAATAACCGTTGATGAGAATATGCCTGAGGGTGTCGAATTAATCAGCAAATTATGATGAATGAATCCATTTCAATACGTTCTATTCAACATTATCTTTACTGTCCACATAGATGGGGTCTTCTTGAAATCGACTGTGCTTGGGCAGAAAACGCATTTGTAACCAAAGCAAACTTATTACACTCAAGAGTTCATGATCCGAAATCTACATATTCTTCGCTTGGTACAAAAAGCTATACCTCCGTAT
The DNA here is from genome assembly GCA_902489475.1 of uncultured Oscillospiraceae bacterium. GTDB lineage: Bacteria > Bacillota > Clostridia > Oscillospirales > Ruminococcaceae > UMGS1601. Next base: position 16,418 of record CABUAH010000037.1, read on the forward strand.
CAGTATACAACGACAACAACGAATACAATCTTTACGGGGTTACCGACTGCATAGAAGTTAAGAATAATAAAGATTTATGCATTGTTGAGTATAAACCTACGAAGCCCAAAAATAAGGACTATAATTTTGATGACCTTATGCAGGTATTTGCTCAAAAAATCTGTGTTGATTATGTTTGGGGCTGTGACTGTGAAGGTGTACTTTATTATGCCGATGTAAAAAAGAGAATCAAACTGCCTCTTAAGGAAAATTTTTCTGAATATGATAGCATTCTCAAAAAAACATTAGCTGAAATGCGTAGTCTGCTAAGCGTTGGAAAGATACCTGAAATAAAAGCAACAATTGCAGTGGATGTTCGATGAAGGATATTTGTATTCCGAAGTTAAAACCACCTGTCAGCATACAAAAATACATTAAAGAAATCACGGAGAAAAAAGAATGAGAAAATTATTAAACACTATTTACATCACTAATGAACAAGCTTACCTTTTTCTCGACGGTGAAAATCTTGTATGCAAAATTGAGGATAACGATAAGTTCAGAATTCCTTTTGACAATGTTGAAAACATCGTATGTTTTAACTATCTCGGATGTTCCCCTGCATTAATGGGAAAGTGCGTAAGTAAATGCATACCCATAAACTTTGTTTCACCGCATGGAAAATTTCTTGCAAAGGTATGCGGCGAAACAAAAGGAAATGTTTTTCTGAGAGTTGCACAAATTGATAAATTCAGAGAAAACGGACTCTTTCTTGCCCAAAATACTCTTGCTTCAAAGTTCAGCAATTCATTGCAGGTTATTAAAAGAACTCTCCATGACAATGCTTCACTGAGAAGCGATAACGAAATCAATTATGTTATAGATACGCTAAAGGCCGGAATAGATCAAATATATATGTCAACATCAATTGAAAGCGCTATGGGAATTGAAGGAAACTGTGCAAGAAGTTATTTTTCAATTTTCAACAAACTTATCACTAATCCTAAAACGTCACTTTCATTTGAGTACAGAACAAAAAGGCCTCCGCTTGACCCGGTAAATGCATTGTTGTCATTTGTCTACACTTTATATACAAATGAATATGCTGCAGCATTGGAAACCGTAGGGCTTGATAGTTACATTGGATTTTGCCACTCTTTACGAAGCGGCAGAAGTTCCTTAGCTTGTGATTTAGTCGAAGAAACCAGATGTCTTGTTGAACGCTTTGTACTTACTTTAATCAATCTTCAAATTGTAACAGAAAAGGATTTTGATAAGCAGCTTTCAGGTGCAGTATGGCTTAATGACGACGGAAGAAAGAAAGTTTTGTCACGTTGGCAGGAGAAAAAGCGTACAAGCACCATGCATCCTTATCTTAAGCAGAAAATTCCGTTTGGATTATTGCCGTATATACAAAGTAATTTACTTGCAAAATATGTCCGTGGGGATTTAAACGAATATCCTTGTTATCTTATTAAGTAGGTGAAAGTATATGATGGTTATAATAAGTTACGATGTTTCAACATCTGACATTAATGGTAAGAAACGCCTTAGGAAGGTTGCCAAAGAATGTCAAAACCATGCTCAGCGTGTTCAAAACTCTGTTTTTGAAGCTGACCTTGATTATTCAACTTTCTTGAAATTAAAGGAGAGATTAATTAATATTATTGACGCAAAATCAGACAGCTTAAGATTCTATTACTTAGGAAACAATTGGGAAAAGCACATTGAGCACATTGGAAGCAAAACGACTTATAACCCCGAAGGAGTTATTATTATTTAATTTGGCGAACATGAAATGATTTTATAACATCAGGTATGTTCGCCCAAAAACAGCTTAATTTTGTCACATATCTTATTTTTATGTGAGAAAAATCAAGTATTTGTCCGCCTCATATTGTGGTGATTGACCGCAAAATCGCTATATTTTGCAGTCACACCTCGCATGAGGTGTGTGAGTAGAAATAAAAAAGAAGAAGAAACAGAAGCGGATATATTCGGTCACACCTCGCATGAGGTGTGTGAGTAGAAATGCTGTTCCTCATGCTCTGTCGGTACTGTCATTGGTCACACCTCGCATGAGGTGTGTGAGTAGAAATGTGAAATTTATGAGAATATCATTGCTAACTTGAGTCACACCTCGCATGAGGTGTGTGAGTAGAAATGTTCCCAGGCTCTGTCAAAAAAAATAGGCGAGGAAGTCACACCTCGCATGAGGTGTGTGAGTAGAAATTGCAGGCAGCTAGAGAATTAGGACTAACTGTAGAATGTCACACCTCGCATGAGGTGTGTGAGTAGAAATTACTGTAATTACATTATACATCGTAATGTCACGCCTCACATGAGGCGTGTGAGTAGAAATGATAAACTTCCAAGCGAAGAAGAAGCCTTATTGGTCGCACCTCGAATGAGGTGTGTGAGTAGAAACTTAACAACATTGTAGAACAACTTGTAAACCAAAAGTCATACCTCACATGAGACGTGTGAATAGAAATCATTGTTGTTCTGGACTAATCTTCTTAATAGTGATACACTCCGAGAGTGACAGGTAATTAATCTGTCACTCTCTGCTTTTTGTTATAAATAAATTCTCCTGAAATCAAATGATAGCATAGTTAAGTTATTAATTTAAAATGTTGTATCAGAATTA
>CABUAH010000038.1 GCA_902489475.1 uncultured Oscillospiraceae bacterium
ATAATACATATTATATAATAATATACTTCGGGAAAAATATCAATACTTGATTAAATATTAATGATGATATAACTGAGGCGTACCGTCCCATAATCTTTATGCTTTGGACAACTCCTTACCGAATTATCTTAGAAAGAGGTTTTTGCATGAAAAAATTATTTACCGTTTTATTAACAGCTTTAACATTGTTTTGCACTTGTGCCGGCATATCTGTCAGTGCTGACGACGAATTAAACACAATCTCTCCGCCGCACAGTATGCTTGTGCTTGGAGATTCTATTTCCACAGGTTTTAAACTTTACGCATATGAATCAGGCAACAACTATAACACTCAGAGCTATGCAAACCTTTTAGCCAATTCGCTTCATCTTACCCAGAACAACTCATACAAAAACCTTGCAATAGACGGACAAACCTCCGATGAACTTTTGAAAAAGATTAAGGACGGTGAATATGACGAATGTTTAAAATCTGATCTAATCTGCTTAACTATAGGCGGAAATGATTTGCTCGGCGAGTTTTTAGACTTTTTAAAGGAAAGCGTAGGGCTTAAGCTTATAGATATTTCAAACGGATTTATTGACGCAGATTTTACAAATCCTGAGCTTTTAGCAAAGCTTAGCGAGCTTTTAGGTAATATAGATCAAAACATTACATCTTTCTCTGACAACTTTTCGGAAATCCTATCCCTAATACATCAAAAAAATGAAAACGCTTATATTATTTGCCAAACCGTTTACAATCCCCTTGACTGTCTTCCTATTCCCGAAACCATCAAAGAGATTTTCAACACCAGAATATGCAGCCTAAACGACTTGATGACAAATTGTTCAAACAAACAAAACGACTCGTCTGAGTGTGTTAAAACCGTAGATATATACAGACTTTTTAAAGGGCAGTCAGATGAAATGACAAATATGCTTGACGGCGACATTCACCCAAATCAATCGGGACACAAAAAGATTTTCGATGCAATAGGCGATGTTGTAAGCAGCCACAGCTTTGCGTCCAATCAGCAAGCACAGCCTACATCGGGCGAAACAAAGCAGGTAAACGGTCAGCTTGAAAATATCGAAAAAGGTGAATTAAAAAGCGTTATTATTATGTGTGCCTTTGTCGCCTTATTCGGAATAGCTCTGCTTACGGCAATAATCATTTTTATAAGAAAGAAAAAATCGAAACAAAGGTTATAATCCAAAACAAATTGTAAAAATGTGCTTTTCAACAGACTTCAAGGTGCGGACTAAAATTCGCACCTTAGAGCGTGTCGACAAAGTCGACGACGCTCCCCCAAGGGACAAACGCACTCACTTCGATAGCTTCGCCTATCTCGTTCTGCGTTTTTCCCCTAGGAAACCCCTTTTCGTCGGAAATCGGCTCATACCGCCGATCTCCTCTAAGGTGTCGCTGCGTCGGCACATGTCCGCCTACGCGACAATATTTTAAAAATGTGCTTTTTCAACAGACTGCAAGGTGCGGACTAAAATTCGCACCTTATTTTTTAGTATCACATAATATATTTTGAGGTGAACAGATTTGAGAATTTCACAGCTTTCAAGGTACACATTCAAAGTGATACTTACAAAACAGGATATGACAAGAATGGATCCTGAATTTTGCATATCAGATAGAAATGACGACACCACTAAAAAATTCATTTCAAGTCTTTTAGATATAATTGAAAAGTCAATGAACACAAAAATATCAAAAAGAAAACTTTTCGTTGAGATTTTTGAAGACACTGTCGGCGGATGCGTTGTATATATCTGTGCAAACGAATCTTTTGAGTCACAAGATAGTGCATCAAATGACGAAAGCTTTGAAACAGTAGTATCTCTTAACTTTGAAAAGCTTTGTGACTTCTCCTCATCGCTAAAAAAAATCGGTCTGAAAGACATATGCTCAAAGCTTTACTACAATAAAGATTACAGACTTATTTTACAAATAAATAAAGCCGACGAACGCTTTAATGCGCTCAGCCGGCTAGTAACTATGTACCACGGTTCTTCTCGAACAATTGATATACTTTTCACAAAGGAACATTACAAGCTTCTTTGCAGCGATAATGCCGTTGAAAAAGTTTTAAACATAATTTAACGCTTTAAGTTTGTCTATCGCCAAAGACATATCTTCTGATTTAAAAAGATATGTTCCGGCAACAAGGTTTTCAGCACCGCTCGTTACCGCTAACGATGCGGTTTTTTCATTTATTCCCCCGTCAACCTGAATAACTGTATTAAGCTTATCAAAAGTTATTTTATCGCTTATAAGCTTGATTTTTTCAAGCATTTCTTCTTTAAAGCCCTGACCTCCGAAGCCCGGCTCAACAGTCATAACAAGCACCATGTCAACCGCTTCAAGAAACTCAAAAACAGCTTCAGCCGGTGTTGACGGCTTTATGGAAATTCCTACCTTAACACCGCAATCCTTGCAAATTCTAATACACTTCAAAGGATTTTCCGTAGCCTCAATATGAAAAGTGATATTATCCGCACCTGCATCAGCAAAGCGCTTAATATACTTTTCAGGCTCAGTGATCATAAGATGAACGTCAAACGGAAGCTTTGAACATTTCTTTGCACTTTTTAAAACAGGAAGTCCAAAGCTTATATTATTTACAAAAACACCGTCCATCACATCAAAATGTATATAATCCGCACCGCTTTTCTCGGCTCTTAAAATCTCGCCTTTAATATCTGAAAGATCGCATCCTAAAATAGATGCGCTTACCTCAATCGGCATTATAATCATTCCTTTCAATAATCGTATATACTTCCCCCGATAAACTCACGCAAAATAGAGTTTTTAGGAATTGCAGATTCATTAATGCTATAGGCGTTCTGCAAAAACTCGCTGATAAAACGGCTTACTGAGCTATTATTACTTTCACTTTGAAAGCCCTTTAAGACTATATTCTTAAATGCACATATCTCATACGGCACAAACGAATTTATGCAAAAATCAGCTCTACTTTTGTATGGAATTACATATTTTTCCGAGCCGTTTTCCACACTCTCAAAATTGTTTACAGTATCATTAAAGCTCCGACCTCTGTAATAAAAATCTCTTACGAGCCGTCTTATAAGTCTTAGCTTCGGCGAATCAAGCACTATACCTCTTTCGTCAACAACACTTTTTTCTATATTTATAAAAATCCGCTGTGTAATATCACTGTTGTATCCTGTCACATCGGGATTCAGCGCATGAATACCCTCTAAAATAATAAGCTCATTTTGCTTTCTTTTAAGCTTTTTATAACCGCTGATAGATTGAGTTTTAAAATGAAAGAGAGGAATACTTATTTCTTCACAATTTGCCATTTTTACAATGTGGTTTTGCAAAAGCTCAATATCCAATCTATCAGGCGATTCCAGATCCGATCCCTCATAAATTTTAATCGGAGTGAAATAATTGTCCATTGAAATCGTATGAGTTTCAATCCCGGCTTTATCCAACGATTCTTCAATTTTTAAAGCAGTTGTCGTTTTTCCCGAACCCGACGGACCGGAAAGCAAAACTACCGGTCTTAATTTATAATCGGATTTTATTTTTTCCGAAACAGTTTTTATATAATCATTATAATTTCGTTCACATTCTTTAACATATTCGTCCGTATTTTTTTCTGTCTGCTCGTTTATGTGTTCAAGATATACCTTGTTCATCTTTTTAATCTCCTTTACAAACGGCAGCCGCATACAAACGCTCAATTTAAAGCGTGATGCCTACACAATCAAGTAATAGTCTTATATTACAGTCTGTCTAAAAAGTACACTTTTAAATTATTGCCGCATAGGCGAACATTTGCCGACGCAGCGACACCTTAAGAGGAAATCGGTAGTATGAGCCGATTTCCGACGAAAAGGGGTTTCCTAGGGGGAAACGCAGAACGAGATAAGCTTGCTATAGAAGCGAATGCGTTTGTCCCATGGGAAGCGTGGCGAGCTTTAGCGACACACTTATATTAATTATATTACCACATTTTATTGCTTTTTACAAGTGCTTATGCAATCACCACATATATAATTCGGCATATAATGAAATATATATTTTCAATAAGGGGCATCGCCCCGTCATTTAACAAGTGAACAAGGGGCGAAGCCACCTAGGATTTCAGTATGGGGTGTAAGCCCCTACTGAAAGACGTAGATGACAGCCGCCTAAGAGGCGGGGACATCCGTTCACGGTTATAGTGTGTGCATAACGGCACGAACTATTAAAATAAGTCCTGCGGGCAAGGAGGAGAGAAACATATGAACCAAAAAAACAAGATTTTGATCGCAGGCGGTGACTACCGTCAAACATATCTTGCAAGATTTTTATTAAAACACTTTGATAAAATTTATACTATCGGATTTAATCAAACGCTTAAATTTGATGAGATAACCATTTTAGAGGATATAACAGATCTAGACGAAAAAGCGGATATACTTATTCTTCCTCCCGTAACTACCAACGACGGTATTACGGTCAACACACCGTTTTATAATAAAAATCTGTATATCGACGAGGTCTTGAAGCGTTTGAATAAAAACGCAAAAATCTATGGCGGAAATATCACACCTGAGCTTTTTAAGAAGTTCTCCCTGTACGGTTTTTACGCTTACGATTACCTAAAGGATGAGAAGTTCATTTTGGAAAATACAATCCCAACAGCAGAAGGAGCGCTTATGATTGCGTTTGAAGAAACACCGTTTGTAGTTTTCGGCTCAAAAGTTGCAATTTTAGGCTACGGACGTGTAGGTGCAACGACCGCTTCACTCTTTAAGAACACCGGCGCTCAAGTGTATGTTTTTGACAGAAAAAACAGCAAACGCATTGATGCTCAAAAACAAGATCTAACTGCTTTTGAATTTGACGATGATAAGCTTTATGACTGTGAAATCATAATAAATACCGTACCGTGTATGGTCTTGGGTCGGGAAAAGCTGAGAAAAATCAAAAAAGACGCTCTTATAATAGATCTTGCTTCAAAACCCGGCGGAGTTGATCTTGATTACGCAAAACAAAGAGGTCTTAATGTTATTTGGGCGTTGTCACTTCCAGGCAAGGTTGCTCCGGTCACAAGCGGAGAGATTATTGGAAGAACAATTGTATCCAATCTTCTCAAAGGAGGTGTCTGATATGACGGAAACTCTTGAGGGGCTTAGAATCGGCTACTGCATCACCGGCTCGTATTGCACTTTTGAAAAAACCTTTCAGTCAATATCACAGCTTGTTTCAACGAAATCTTGGGTTGTGCCGATAATGTCGTTCAACGCAGCGAGCATAGACACCCGCTTCGGCAAGGCAGCAGACCATATCAACTACCTTGAACACCTTACAAACCGAAAAGTCATAAAGACAATCGAGGATGCAGAGCCGATCGGTCCGAAAAATCTATTTGACATTATCGTTGTTGCACCATGTACAGCAAACACGCTTGCAAAGCTCGCCGTTGGAATAACAGACACACCGGTTACTATGGCTGTAAAATCCCATCTCAGAAATAACAAGCCCGTGCTGATCGCTGTGTCAACGAACGATGCACTCGGAGCGGCGGCAAAAAACATCGGTGCTCTTCAAAACTACAAAAATTATTATTTCGTGCCGTATACTCAGGACGATTATGTAAACAAACCAAAATCTATAGTTGCCCGATTTGAACTTATACCACAGGCAATCGTTGATGCAATGAACGGTATTCAAACTCAGCCGATATTGTATAAGCTTAAAAACTGATTTTACAGCACAAACTCCTCCCACAGTACCAAAGCTGTGAGAGGAGTATTTTATTATCCGAAATTTTGTACTTATTCAATTGGCTTTCAAAGTGAGAAAATCTTTTCGTTACTAGATAGAATTAATAATACATTATAACAGCTGTTCCCTCAGGAATGTTATCATGGATGTATTTTGAAGAATCATAAGAAACACCGACGCATCCGTGAGAACCTGCCCATGTATATCTATCTCCGCCGAAAGAGGACTGCCATACGGCGTCATGAATTCCTATGCTTCTTACGGAAATGTAGTTCCAAAAACTGCATTTGGATTCATATTTGCCCTCGCTTGTCGAACCTTTCATAGTCTTATTTGTTTCTTTCATCCAAAGCTGATAAATTCCGGGATACGTCTTTCGTTCAGGAGTCGGAAGACCTGATACAACGCCGCATTCAAACACCTTTTTACCGCCCTTATAATACCAAAGCTGTTGGTTCGTAAGATCTACTTCAATATAGGACTTCAATCTTGAAAGGTCGGTAATAACTGACGCTTCATCGCTTTTATCGTGTTTAACCTGTCCCATTGTATCGTAATAGTATCCGCCTTCATGATAGTAAACAGGCTTTATCTTAGTGCTTTTCCCTGCCATAAACGCATCGCAGATTGCTTTTGCAGTTTCATCTGCATCAAGCATATAGCCGAAAATTGCGTCTCTTTTTCCAAAATAATCCTTTTCTGAATTTATTGTGATTACGCCCTGAAGAGTTGATTTAAACTTTCTTGTTTTATGAAGAGTATCATACTTTTCCCTTAGTGTGTCTACCCATGACCATATAACCTCCTGATCAACGGTATATGTTCCGTCATCTTTTACCACTATTGCATTTGGTACTGTATCGTATGATATTTTTTCTGTTGTATAATCAAAATCAAGCTCTATAACTACATCAAAAATTTTATTGAGCTTCTCAAGCTGAGGCTCAAGCTGTTCGCTTGTAATCTGAGGTTTCTTATAACAGCCCGCTTCTTCGAGATCAACCTCCTCAACGCCCTCGTCAATTGCTTTTATCGCAGCTTCAAGCACCTTGTCTTCTTCAACGACGCTTCCCTCACGCTCTTTTGAAATAGTAAATTTTCCGTCATTACCTTTTACAATCTTTGCGTTTGTCGGCTGTTTTGTGCCAAAGCTTGCATTCTTAATAGCTTCTTGTAATGCGCTCTTTTCATAGCTTCCTGTTACTTCGTCATTTATTTCAGTTTTCTTAAAGAAGTTTAGGAAATAAAGATACTCTTTTGAGTCGGATATAGAATTCTCAACCATTTCCTTAGTATTAAATTCATAGCCAAAACGATCATACGGAATAGTAACTGAGCTTCCGTCATTTTTCAAAAAAACTATCTTATTCAACTGAGTTCCCATTTGCTCAATCGTTTCTACCGCTTGCTGCGAGGTCATTCCCGAAACGTTTACCCCATTTATGTAAGTATTTGGCAAAAACTTATCTTTTGTCATCAAGAAGCCCGTAATATAAGCCCCTGCCAAAAGTATTATAATAAGTCCGATAACAAAAAGTATTGCCGTTTTTTTCTTCTTACGAATTTTCTGGTTCTTATTTATTTTCCTCTCATCAAGCACAAATTCCTTCTTAGAGGTTTCTTGATTTGTATCATTTGAAGCTTTATTATTTGTCTCTTCGCTTTTTTCAGTGCTTGAAAAGTCCTTGAATTCTTCCTTTTCTTTATCGTTTAGTGAACTTGCTATCATATCTGCCATCTGTGACTTGCTGTCAGAACTTCGCTCAGCAAATTTTTTCTCATCAGCAACACTGTTAGCAGCAGATTCTGCGTTCTTATCGAGGTCATTAAGCAACTTCTCTTTCTCTTTCTTAAGAGCATTTACCTGTGCAATGATCTCATCAATTTCACCTGTATCTCTAAACCTTTCACTCATCAGGCATTTCCTTTCTTTTTGTTTTGTTGTCCTTTGTTCTTTTGAATTATTCTAACACACTATTTTCTCTTTTTCAATACAGTAATACAAAATTTATTCAATTATTCGTTAATATACGCTTTTACGATTTCTCCGGTATAAAACGTATGATAATCTCCGGTAGGATATATTTCACTTTTTATGCTTTCGTCATAAAACTTTGCGTTTGACTGTTCCATAGAAAACAGCTTTTTGCATACTAAAACAAGAGATGCTTCGTTATAAAAAACCGTATTATCTGAAAAAATAGGCTCTAGCCCTTCGACATTCATCTTATCAATATCTCTTCCGCTTTTCGAGCCTAAATATCCAAGCGTTTTCTTATATTCCTTATCAAAAAACGAAATTGTAAAATACTCGCTTTTATCTATAAATTCTTTTGTATATCTCTGCGGACGCACTGCCGTCAAAAACACCGGTTTATTAAACATAACACCCATATATCCCCAGCTTATAGTCATAGAATTATATGAATTTTTATCCCCGGACATCAAAAGCGCCCACTCGTCGCCTATCTTTTTAAACGGATTTAAATTTACAGACTTAATATCAATTTCTTTTAGCATTTCTGTTTCCTCCTAAAAATAACAATACAATAAATAATATGCGTTTTTTGAAAATAGTTTACTTTTCCTCATTTTCAATCACAAAATCCAAAATCTTAGAATAGAATTCAGACGGATTTTGCATTATTTTTGCTTTCATATATTCCGCTTGTGTATCGTCAGGAGCATACAATGTCAGTTCCATAAGCGTTTCGCCGCCGTCAACACACGAAAAATGTACGCTTGCGCCCTTTTCCCTTGGCTCAATATCACACTTCACATTGCCTGCTTTAAGCCTTGCAAAAAACCTAAGTCCTGCGGCAAGAATTTTATCCCGAAAGCTTCTCGGAACAATTCCTTTAAACTCGTCCGCTGATTGCCTTGCAATATCACTCATCTCAACGTAATCTCTGCCGTCAACCTGATTTATATACAAAAGACCGTTTTTATAAAGCTCGTCAAGTGCTTCAATATATAAAAAATAGTTTATGACTCCGTCACCTGTCACAATTTCAGTGAGCTGATTTTGTGTTATCGGGCGATCTATTTGCTTTATGAAATAGCAAAGCAAAATCTTTATCGCATATTTGTCAGTAAGATTAAGCATATTAGGCGTTACATATTTTTCAAAATTGTGATCCATTTTTATCTCCATTCCGCAGGCGCTTACCGCCGAGGACGCAACGAGAAATTCGTGAAGGCGATTTCTCGTCTGCGATAAAGGCTATTTTTGACGCCTGCGTCACAAATAGCCGTGTGAAAAATAAGCTTCATAGCTTTTTCACACTATCCTCTTTATTTAAAATTGGGATAATCGAGCATATGTCCTAAAAGCGCAATGTTAACCGCCGCTTCAACACACGGCACAGCACGAGGAACAACGCACGGGTCATGTCTTCCCTTTATCTCAAGCGTTTCATTTTTCATAGCAGAATAATCAACTGTCTGCTGTGGTTTTGCAATAGACGGCGTAGGCTTAAACGCCACCTTAAGCGTGATAGGCATTCCCGAAGAAATACCGCCCAAAATTCCGCCGTGAAAATTCGTTCTTGTAACAACGTGACCGTTGTCATCAACATAAAATTCATCGTTGTTTTCGCTTCCAAGCATCTTGGCACAGTTAAATCCTGCTCCGAATTCAAGCCCTTTAACGGCAGGAATTCCGAAAACAAGCTGTGCGATTGAGTTTTCAAGCCCATCAAAAATCGGAGAACCTACTCCTGCAGGAACATTTATTGCAATACATTCTACAATTCCCCCGACAGAATCCTTGCATCTTCTCGCCTTGTCAATATCTCCCACCATTTTTTCTCCCTGCTTGTCGTCAATTACCGGGAACTCTTTTTCTTTGATTGCTAAGATTTCTTCTCTTGACGTACTTATGGGATTAAAAGAACTATCCTTTATGCCATGGATTTCAAGGATGTGCGCTCCGGTATGTATACCCCTACGAGCTAAAATCTGCCCTGCAACAGCACCTGCAAATACGAGCGGTGCTGTAAGTCTTCCGGAAAAATGTCCTCCGCCTCTTACATCGTTAAACCCGCCGTACCGTACAGCTCCCGTATAATCAGCATGACCGGGTCTTGCAAGGCGTGATAAATTTGAATAATCATTTGAGTGCTGGTCAGTATTATTTATAAGCGCACAGAGCGGAGTGCCTGTTGTTTTTCCGTTGTAAATTCCCGACATTATCTGAGGCATATCGCTTTCTCTGCGCTGAGTTGAAGTCTTGTTCTTTTTAGGAGCTCTTCTTGACATAAAGTGCATAAGCTCGTTTGTGTCAATATACTCACCTGCCGGTATATTGTCAAGCACTACCCCTATAGCAGGTCCGTGACTTTCTCCGAAAATTGAAATATTTATATTGTGATTCCATACTGATGCCATTTTTATCCTCCTAAAGCGATTTTCTCCGCATTATTTATTTCATGCTTTCTCTATTTCATGTTAAATATTATTTTCTCAATATCCTCTCTGGGGACCTGCTGCGCCCAAGAATCGCCAAACTGTTTGACCTTCCCTATACCGTCCTGAAGCACAAACCTCAGCTTGCCGTCACGCACCTTTTTGTCCGTGTAAAGCTTGTTAACTAATGCTCTTCTATCAATATAATCAGGTATATCGGTCGAAAGTCCCGCTTTGTTCAAAAGTTTCTTAACACGAATAACTTCATCTTCTGTCATTAATCCTAAACTTTTTGAAAGCTCACACTCAGCCAAAAGTCCGATCGCAATAGCTTCACCATGCAAAAGTCTGTAATCACTTACAGTTTCAATCGCCCTGCCTACCGTATGCCCAAGGTTCAGTGTTTCACGAAAAGATGCTTCTCTTTCATCCTTCATGACAACGCTGTACTTTATCTCACAGTTTTTCTCGGCAATATGCTCGCAAACCGACTTATCAAATTCAAAAACCCGTGTTACGTTTTCTTCTAAATACTCAAAGAAGCTAATATCAGCCATCATAGCGTGCTTTATAGTTTCAGCCATTCCCGAAGAAAGCTGCCTTTTGGGAAGCGTCTTCCAGGTTTTTAAATCAATATACACCTTTTTAGGCTGATTAAAAATTCCTATTAAATTTGTCGCAAGCAGAGTATCAACTGCTGTTTTTCCTCCGACAGATGCATCTGCCGCCGCAAGGAGGGTTGTTGCATAGTTCACAAATGGAACTCCTCTGCCGAATGTTCCCGCCAAAAAACCTGAAAGGTCGGTCACCACTCCTCCTCCTATTGCCAAAACAAAGCAATCACGGCGAAATCCGGATTCAAGCATTTCGTCCTCAATACGCTCTTTAGTCGCTCTGACCTTGCTTTTTTCTCCCTCCGGAAAGACAAAAAGCTTTGGTAAAAATCCACTATCCTCAAGCCTTTTTACAATTTCCTCTGCATAAAGCTTTGATACCGTGCTGTCGCTTATAACTGCGGCTTTTTTATAATCTCGGCAAAGTCCGTTTTTTAGATCGTCTATTAAATCGTCACAAAGGTCATATCCGATGTCAACATCATACGAGTCGTCCACAACCCTTTTAAGCGATACATTAAAACTTCTCAAATCTATACTCCTTGTTTTCCTTTGAAAGATATACTCCGCTTTCTAGCTGAGCAGGCTTATATAATCGGTTGAAACATATCCTTCTGCACCGTTATAATCTATTAAAGCCCATCCGTTTTCTACACTTGAAGCGGTTACTGTTTCTCCGTTTTCGAGAACGCCCAAAATCTCCGAATTATAATCAGGATTTGCTCTTACATTTACCTGCTGATTTGCCGCATACTCTTGCTCCGTATTTTCAGTAGTATTTTCTGTGGCGCTTGTCTCGGTTGTTTCTTCGGATGTAATTTCCGTAGTGTTAATATCGGTAGTTTGCTGCTCCGCAGCTGCCGTAGTTTTTCTTTTAAATGTTATATCCAAGCCGCTGTCAGAAGAACAAGCACAAAAAGAAAACATGACAACAAGCAAAGCTGAAAATCCGCAAATCACTTTCTTAAACATAATTATTCTCCTCTTTTGCTATGGTAAAATTAATTGAGCGTGTCGATAAAGTCGTCAACACTCTCTTGGGAACCCCTTTTCGTCGAAAATCGGCTCATACCACCGATTTTCTCTTAAGGTGTCGCTGCGTCGGCACATGTCCGCCTATGCGGCAATATTTGAAAAGTGTGCTTTTTCGACATACTGATTAATTAATGTCTATTTTTCTGCCGACAAACTCAGCACATGATTTTATCTTTTCCATAACCTTCTCAAAGCCGGACGGAGTTAAGCACTGTGCTCCGTCACTCCATGCGTTTTTAGGATCAAGGTGAACCTCGATTTCAAGAGCATCGGCTCCTGACACAACAGCAGCAAGGCTCATAGGTTCAATCAAAGAAGTCATTCCCGTTGCATGGCTTGGGTCAACAACTATCGGAAGATGTGATTTCTGCTTCAAAAGAGGAACAGCTGAAATATCAAGAGTATTTCTCGTCATCGGCTCAAAAGTCCTTATTCCTCTTTCGCATAGTATTACGTTTGTATTTCCGTTTGACATAATATATTCAGCACTCATCAAAAGCTCTTCAAGAGTATTTGCAAGTCCTCTTTTTAATAAAACAGGCTTGTTTGTTTTTCCGATTTCCTTTAGAAGCTCAAAGTTCTGCATATTTCTTGCTCCGACCTGCAAAACGTCAATATCCTCAAACTGATCCAAATGAGCAAGCGACATTATTTCCGTTACAATAGGAAGTCCTGTTTCCTTTTTTGCTTTTAAAAGATACTGAAGTCCTTCTTTTCCAAGACCCTGGAACGAATAAGGCGAGGTTCTCGGTTTATATGCTCCTCCTCTGAGCATTGTAGCTCCTGCCTTTTTAACGGCGATCGCAGTTTCAATAATCTGCTTTTCGCCCTCAACGGAGCAAGGACCTGCAATTACGTTTAAGGTTCCGCCGCCGATTTTTCTTCCCTCGACTTCAATCACAGTATCGTCCGGGTGAAATCTTCTGTTCGCCTGCTTATAAGGCTCCTGAACTCGCTTAACCTCATCGACCATTTCCTTGGCCTGAACGCTTTCGAGATCTATTTGTGTGGTATCTCCGACGAGTCCGATAATCTTAGAATGAAGTCCTGTAACTATATTTGTTTTAACATCAAAAGTATGAAGCCAACTTACAAGCTCTTCTATCTGGCCTTCCGTCGCATTATTCTTTAATACTATAACCATTTTCTATTTCCTCCAACATTAATTTATTTTTGTAATCTTTGCAAAGTTTGCCATTACCTTTTTTGTTCCTCTTGTATCAAAAGCAATTTCAAGCATTGTATCATTTGCCATTGCTTTTGCATTTAAAACAGTTCCCTCACCGAAAACGTTGTGTAAAACTCTGTCGCCGGCAGCAAATGTTTCTGTATTTTTTTCAGGCTTTTTCGCCGTATTTCTCTTGATCTGGTTTTCGAGCGACATACTCGACTTATTAAACTCGCTCGGCGTAAACCTTGACATTCCCGATGATGCAGTAACGATCTGTTCAAATTCCTTTTCCACGCCCGACATATCAAGTTCTGACAAAAACCTCGACGGCGGATTTGAATTAGTCATTCCGTAAAGCATTCTCTTGCGAGCATTTGTAAGATAAAGCTTTTTCTTTGCTCTTGTAATTGCCACATAGCAAATACGCCTTTCTTCCTCAATATCCGATTCATCAAGAATACTTCTTTGTGACGGGAATATGTTTTCCTCCATGCCTACCGCAAAAACCGTATCAAACTCAAGTCCCTTTGCAGAGTGCATTGTCATCATCACAACATAATCGCCGTTTTCATCGAGATTGTCCATATCTGTAAAAAGCGCAATCTCTTCCAAAAATCCCGACAGCGATGGCTCAGGTGAAGATTCCTCATAATTTGCCATTGTACTTTTAAGCTCTTCGATGTTTTCAAGTCTTGTTAACCCCTCATCGCCCTGTGCTCTTAAATAATCAGCATAGCCGGAACGGTCTAAAAGCTCGTCCAAAAGTGTTTCAAGCGATTCTTGCTCAGATATCTCGCCCAACTCCTCAAACATCTCGGCAAGCGGCACAAGTACCTTTGCCTTTCTCGAAAGCGGTATCAGCGAATCCGAATCTTTCATGACCTCAAGAGGTGTTTGAGAGAGATCTGACGCTATCTGTTCAATAGCAGTCATCGTTGCCTCTCCTATTGATCTTTTCGGCTCATTTATTATGCGCCTTAACCTCAATATATCTCCCGGATTATTTATTACTGATAAATAAGATAAAATATCCTTTATTTCCTTGCGGTCATAAAACTTTGTTCCGCCGAATATTTTATAAGAAATTCCGCTTTGAATGAAAGCTTGCTCAATGACATTCGATTGGGAATTCATTCGGTAAAGCACAGCAAAATCGCCTTGCTTTTTTCCGTTTTTAAGTCCCTCTAAAACTGTATCCGCTACAAACTTAGCCTCGCTTTTCTCACTGTTTGCCGTATATACAGTTACCTTGTCACCGTCACCGATAGATGTAAACAAGGTTTTTCCTTTTCTTCCACGATTGTTTTTGATAAGCGTATTCGCACAGTTCAGTATATTTTGAGTTGAACGGTAATTCTGTTCAAGCCTTATCACGGCAGTGTTTTCAAACTGATTTTCAAAGCTCAAAATATTCTCAATTGTTGCTCCTCGGAACTTATATATACTCTGGTCGTCATCCCCGACAACACAGAGATTCTTATACCTTGAAGAAAGCATTGATATAAGCTTATACTGCACCATGTTGGTATCCTGGTACTCGTCAACCACTATGTATTTATAAAGATTTTGATAATGAGATAAAACATCAGGGTTTTCCTCAAAAAGCTTTACGGTAAGCGATATTATATCATCAAAATCCATTGCATTTGCCGCTAAAAGCCTTTTCTGATATTCTTTGTAAACCCTTGCAATCACCTTTTTTTGATAATCCTGTCCGCCCTCTTGTTCAAAGACTTCAGGTGAAATAAGAGATTCCTTGCATCTCGAAATCACTCCGAGTACACTCTTCGGCGGAAACATTTTATCGCTTATATCCAAATCCTTTAAAACGCTTTTTATTACCCTTTTCTGATCGTCAGTGTCATAAATTGTAAAATTAGACCCGTAATCAGTATGCTCGCTTTCACGTCTTAGTATTCTTACGCACGCAGAGTGAAAGGTTGCCGCTGTAATCCCGGCACCGCTTTCACCGAGCATAAGAGATATTCTTTCTTTAAGTTCTGCCGCAGCCTTGTTAGTAAATGTTATCGCCAGAATATTCCAAGGGTTTATAGGGCAAAAGCTAATAATGCTTCTAAGTCTTTCATTGTCGTTAAACTCACCATTGATATAACCCTTTAAAAATACCCGCTCATCGTCAGTGAAATCCGGAAGTACTGCATGGTAAGAGCTTCCAAAGTATATCATATTAGCTATTCTGTTTACTAAGACAGTGGTTTTTCCGCTGCCTGCACCTGCCAAAATCAGCACGGGACCGTCTATCTGAAAAACAGCTCTTTGCTGTTCAGAGTTTAGTTTCCCAAAATATTTTTCAAGCGCTTTTTGCTTAAGCTGTTCATCACTTTCCGTTATAAGCACAAAGCTTTCCTCCAACTCTTTTACATTTTAAATCTAAAACTACACACAATAAACCTATTATGCAATGATTCAATGTTCTTAAATGACGGCGATAGCCGAATCGTGCGAATGCACGATTAATCAGCACTAAGCTGATTATATTTAAGGTTATTATACCATAATCACTCGCTTTTGAAAAGACCTTTTTCAATCTTTTTTGAAAACCTTTATAAAACTATAGATTTTTTAATAAAAGTAATGTATAATTATTTTAGTTATATTTTTCCTGATCTATAAAAGCTTGTATATTGCATTGCAAGCCACTCGCAAATGTTGTGATTTACATTTAACAGACAGCCTTTTTATTACGAATGACAGTGTTAAATATGATTGTCTTGGTGGAATTCACAAATATAATTGGGTTATTATTAAAACATCCGATCGTCTGCATAAGACATCTTTAAATAAATATGTTAGGAGATTTGCAAATTGAAAAGATACACTAACTCACGGTACAATACTATTGCAGCGTATGTTCTTGCCGTAATAGCGATTACAATGTTGATGGTGCTTTGTATATTTAAGTTTTCCACTATTTGGTCAATTATGGGGAAAACAATACATGTGCTTACTCCTGCAATTTGGGGATTTGCAATTGCATTTATTCTAAATCCTGTGATGAAATTTTTCGACAATATAATTTCAAAGTATGTATTTAGGAAAAAATCATATCCGAGAATAACCCGTGCAATTTCTGTTTCCCTTGTAACTCTGTTACTTTTGCTTCTCATATGCGGCGTAATAGCAATTATCCTTCCTAGCTTTATTGAATCCTTGTTTGAGATTTTTAAAAGTGCTCCTGACATGATTTCAAATATTCAGGATTTTATCAATGATGCTTTTAAAGACAATAAGGATATTTTAAATGCACTTACGCAAAAGCTTTCTGATTTGTCCAAAGATACCACTACTCTATGGACTCAAATTGAACCGGTACTTACCAATCTCATGTCGAGCATATGGAGTATCTTGATATTCTTCAAAAATTTCCTTATCGGAATTATAATCTCAATTTACCTGCTTTACAGCAAAGAAAGACTTATCGCTCAAAGCAAAAAGATAATGCTTGCCTTTTCAAAAAGAAAAAAATTCGACTCCACCGTTCTTATCCTTAACAGAGCAAACAAAACCTTTTCCGGTTTCATTTCAGGAAAGCTTCTTGACTCGATAATTATCGGAGTTCTTTGCGGAATAGTTCTTACTGTATTTAAATTCCCATATCCTATGATGATTTCAGTTTTTATAGGAGTTACGAATATAATCCCATTTTTCGGCCCGTTTATCGGCGCAATCCCATCCGCTGTTTTGATACTTTTGGTTGAACCGAAAATGGTTATTTGGTTCATAATTATAATCATCATTATACAACAGTTTGACGGAAATGTTTTAGGTCCTAAGATCTTAGGAGATTCAACAGGACTTCCTGCTATATGGGTTTTAGTTTCAATTATAATAGGCGGTGGGCTTTTCGGTTTTGTCGGAATGATATTCTCCGTTCCTGCCTTTGCGCTTTTATACGATCTCACAAGAGAATATATATCTGAGAGGCTCAGAAAGAAACATCTCCCTACCGATACGGAGTTTTACAAAAATAACACCCCTTATATCATGTCAAATCAAAGCAGTTCCCATATATCAAAGAAAACGCTTGATAAAATGGTGATTCCGTCTGCCGATGAAGTAAATCAAGCGAAGAATGAATAAACAAAACTACCGCTGAGAAACCCTCAGCGGTTTAGTCTATAGAAAAACTTTGCAATAAATCAAAAGAGAGAACACTTTCACTTGCAGAGCGTCCCCTCTTTTACAGCAGTCTACCGGACTGCCTAAAAATTCACCCCTTGAAAAGCGCTATGATAAAAGGATTTCGCTGTCTGCGGACGGCAACCAAGGCTCTGCCTTTGGACTGCCAAGCTTTTAAAAAGCTTGACCAAAACTTTTATTTTGTGCTTTTATACAATCCGAACCGCTGAGAAACCCTCAGCGGTTATTTTTGCAGAAAAATAAGGGCAGCCGAATAAACGGCTGCCCTTAATCTTTCTAATTATCGCTAGCGTGCTTTTTCATGATAGATTCCATCTTTTCAGGTGTATATTTATCTATCGCACTGTCATTCTGTTCAATATTCATATCCTTTGCGGTATCGTCAAGCTTTTTATTAAAGTCTTCTGTCTTCATCGTTCTGACAATTCCCTCACGCTCGCTTCCGCCGGTCATATAATCTTCCCTTTCGCTTGGCGTAAGCTTTAGGATAATATAATAGTTGTTATCGTCAGATTCAAGTGTAGGAGTACCTACCTTAAGCTCTTTTATTTTCTTTTGAATATCCGTTGCATTATCCTTATCATACTGAGATAAAACTTCGTTTGTTGTAAAGCCTGCATAAAGAGTTAAATCGCCTGTAACCTCGGAATCGAAATCATACTCAGTTGTATGATAAGCATCTGTAAACCAGCCGCTGAAATCGTAGTAAGGCTTTTCAGGATTTTTCTTAGGAGCAGGTACTTTATCTCCGCCCTTTACAGTAATTGACGGGTAATCAGAATCCTCATCATACTCGTTTCCGTCACTGTCAACAAACGTTACCTTATACTCAGCAGTAGTATCAGCTTTTTCTGTCGTTTCCTCTTCGGAAGCCGCTTCGGTTGTCGCTTCAGCAGTTTCATCGTTATACTGCTTTATAACCTCATCAAAACCGTCAGCACCGTTTTTCTCTGCCAAAGCTGAATACTTGTCAGCAAGCTCCTTGGCCTTCTTCTCAGCATCCTCTTTTTCTTCATCAGTAGCAGTTTCTCCCGAAGTAGAAGCAGGTGCTTTAGAAATAGTTATCATTTTGTATCTCAGATAATTATCATCCAAATAAGATTTAATATCATCGTCCTTTACTTCTTCAGTTCCGCCATTACCGTAATAATGATCAAACAAAAGCTCGTTTTCCTTGCTGTAAGTATAGCAAATCTCAACAGACTCCTTAGAAATTCCAAGCTCGTTTAAATAATCCTCACCGTAATTATCAATCATTGCTTGTGCGTTGTCAGCAATCTCCTTTTTATCATCTTCAGAAAGTTCAAGTCCTGCGTCCTTAAAGAGCTTGTCCGCAGCAACACCTCTTAAAGTCTGCTGCAAAGCGTATTCTTTAAAATGCTCTGAATATGTTTTGCCTTCTTCGTATTCCTTTTCTAAAAATTCTGTGTCAGTATCGCCGTTTGAAAAATACTGAGAATAATAACTCTGAACAGAATATTCAGAAAGCATATTGTTGATATATACTCCTGCATTAAGTCCTTCACCGTCAACAGTCATAATCTTTGACATATCAGTACAGCCCGCAAGTCCCGCAGCTAATGCAGCAGCACAAAAAACTGCAATAATCTTCTTTTTTAGCATCATGATGCCTCCCTGTTTAAAAATCCATTTTATTATACTCTATTTTAATACAAAAGTCAACTGCTGTGCTGCTAAAATAGAAAATTAAAATTCAGTTTTTTGCAGATAGCATTTATACAATACAAAAAAGAAACATCTTATTTGCCGTGAACAAATAGTAAAAAATCTCATATCCCTGCACACAATAACTTGAAATCAACAAATTTGCATTTACGATTTCAGGTTAAATACTTGCCGATTCGGCAACAGCTGAATTCCAATCAGAAATTAACAAAAAATAATTA
>CABUAH010000039.1 GCA_902489475.1 uncultured Oscillospiraceae bacterium
GCTCTGCCTTTGGAAACCGCAAGCTTTTAAAAAAGCTTGACCAAAACTTTTACTTTGACTTTGTCGGCAAAGCTCAAGGCATGGACTAAAAAATCCATGCCTTGTTTAGATTGAATGCTTAATCAATCGACACAACCGTATAGTCCTTATCCTCAACAGCTTTCTTCAAAACATCGTTTGAAACCTCTCTGTCCAGAGTAACAACAGCCGATTCACTTTCATGACTTACAAGTGCGTCTGTCACGCCTTCAACTGACATAAGAGCATTTCTTACCGCCGCTTCACAATGCGAACACATCATGCCTTTGATTTTCATAGTTTTTTTCAATCCATTCACCCCCGTTTCTATAACTTTAGTTTCGGTTTTTCTATTTTGATTTTTGCCATAGGCTTTAAAGAAATTTATTCTAAGTGCGTTTGTCACAACACATACGCTTGAAAGGCTCATTGCCGCTGCTGCAAACATCGGATTAAGTTTAAGCCCAAATGCTGCGATAAACGCACCGGCAGCGATCGGGATTCCTATGACATTATAAATAAACGCCCAAAAAAGATTTTCATGTATGTTTTTCAAAACCTTTTTACTGAGTCTTATAGCTGTCACAACATCTGTTAACTCGCTTTTCATCAAGACAACATCCGCAGCGTCAATTGCAACATCTGCTCCTGCTCCGATTGCAATTCCTATATCAGCGCTTGTTAATGCGGGAGCGTCGTTTATTCCGTCGCCCACCATAATAACCTTTCCGCTTTCCTTTAAGCTTTTTATAACACCCTCTTTTTGATCAGGCAAAACTCCGGAAATGACCTCATCTACTCCTGCTTCTTCACCTATTCGCTTTGCAGTTTTTTCATTATCCCCCGTAAGCATAACAACTTTTATGCCCATGCTTTTAAGCTCACTTACTGCAAATGCACTTTCTTCTTTTATGGTGTCAGCTACCGCAATTATACCTAATAGCTTTTTGTCAAGGCTGAATAAAAGAGGTGTTTTTCCTGAACTTGACAACTCGTCCGCCTTTTGTTCAAACTCTTTTGTTACATCGGCTATCCCTTTTATAAAGCTTAGACTTCCGCCGCAAAGTGTTTCACCGCCGAGCTGAGCTTTCAAGCCATTTCCTGTCAGCGATTCAAATCCGTTCAAATCATCCGCTTTGAGCTTCAAGCTTTCCGCCTCGGAAACTATTGCTTTCGCCAGCGGATGCTCGCTTTTTATTTCAAGAGAATAAGCATATGTCAAAAGCTCGTCACGGCTTATTTCACCGTTTGGAATTACATCCGTAACCTTAGGCTCGCCTTTGGTTATAGTTCCGGTTTTATCAAGAGCTGCAATTTTAGCCTTTCCTGTTTCTTCAAGAGAAGCCGCTGTTTTAAACAGTATTCCGTTTTTAGCTCCTACTCCGCTTCCTACCATTATAGCCACCGGAGTTGCAAGTCCTAAAGCACACGGACAGCTTATCACCAGTACTGAAATTCCTCTTGCAAGTGCAAAGCCTACTGTTTGTCCGCATATTAGCCAGATTATAATTGTAATAACAGCTATTGAAATAACAACAGGAACAAAAACTCCCGAAACCTTGTCCGCAACCTTAGCGATTGGAGCTTTTGTAGCCGCAGCGTCTTTTACAAGACTTATAATATTTGAAAGAGTGGTGTCCTCTCCGACCTTTGTCGCTTCGCACTTAATAAAGCCTGATGTATTTATAGTTCCGGCGCACACATTATCTCCCTGCATTTTGTCAACAGGAATACTTTCTCCCGTCAAAACAGATTCATCAACAGCACTCTCTCCGCTGATTACAATTCCGTCTACAGGTATATTATTCCCCGGACGGACTAAAAACACATCTCCCTTTTTAACCTCTTCGATAGGTACTGTAATTTCTTGTCCGTTTTTAATAATCGAAGCGGTGTCTGGAGCAAGCTTCATAAGGCTCTTCAAAGCATCAGTTGTTTTTCCTTTAGATCTCGCTTCAAGCATCTTTCCTACAGTTATAAGTGTGAGTATCATTGCGGCTGACTCAAAGTAAAACTCGTGCATATAGCTCATCACTGCCTGTGCATTGCCCTTTAGCTGTGCATCCGTCATTGCAAACAGTGCATAGGTGCTGTAAACAAATGCTGCACTTGAGCCTAACGCCACCAAGGTATCCATGTTAGGCGACCGATTTATAAGCGCTTTAAATCCGCTTATGAAGAATTTTTGATTTATCACCATAATTATTGCGGATAAAATAAGCTGTAAAAGCCCCATCGCTATATGGTTGTCATCAAAAAACGACGGCATCGGCCAGCCCCACATCATATGTCCCATTGAAACATACATTAGTACTATCAAAAATCCGACAGAAGCAATAAGACGTCTTTTGAGCCTTGGCGTTTCTGTATCTTTTAACAGATCTTCATCTTTTTTAGGTCCGCTGATTTCTTTTCCCTGTACATATGCGCCGTATCCCGCCGCAGTAACAGCCGAAATAATATCACTCTCGCTTGCATTACCGTCTACTGACATGGAATTTGTTAAAAGGCTCACAGAACACTCCGTCACGCCCTCCACCTTTTTTACCGCTTTCTCAACACGGCTAACACAGGCGGCACAGCTCATTCCTGTAACATTAAACTTTTCCATAATAACCTCCTTATTTCATGAGTTTATAAATTGTTGCTACAAGCTCGTCTACAACCTCAACATCGCCCTGCTTAATATCCCTAACAACACACGAACGTATATGACTTGCCAAAAGTTCTTTGCTAAATGAATTCATAGCCGCAGTTACCGCAGCAGACTGAGTAAGTATATCAGGGCAGTAAGAATCCGACTCCACCATTTTTCTTATTCCCCGAATCTGTCCTTCTATTCTGTTAAGTCGGTTTATAAGCTTTTTATAGTCATCGTCAGAACGCTTAGTTTTCTTTATTTCACATGAACAGCTTTTCTCATTCATAAGTTCCCATCCCAAAATCCACTGTAACCAGTATATACCCCTTAGGGGTATATGTCAAGGGAAGTTTACCGTTAGAAACAAAAACCACCAAATGATTTTTCATTTAGCGGCATAACACTTGGTTTTATGCAAATTCAATTGAAATTTACTAACCCATATCATCTTCAATTATACGAGAAAAATATTCCCCTACATCATCAACAATAGTTGCTGAAGTAATAGTTTCATCATGATGATCAGTATAAATATTCAAGTACCTTTTTTCTCCGTCTACGCTTTGAAGCTCGTAATAATATCCGCCATCATCTGCATTAGGCTCTCCGAACTCATTTTTAAAAGCATCAAAACTATCGTTTGATTTCAAAAAATCAGTTACCTGATCAACAGTTATCGTTCTGTTGTATGGCGTGAAAATATGCGGATAGCCTTCTATTCTCGCTGTTTCATAATCATAATCATCCTTAAGATTTACATGCAAACCAAGGCCTTCGGGAGTTTCTGCGTTTTCATCACAGTAAACCTCCGGTGATTCTATAATTAATGAATTTATGCCAACCTCATCTGTATCCGAATCATTTCTTTGTGTATAATCCATATAACAGTAGTAATCTTTACTGTCCTTTGAAAATACAAATCGGCTCATTAATGTATCTTGACAACCGTCTACATTTGAATGCCCACTTCCAACACTATTAGTATACTCTATTTTAGGATGAGAAGGATAAATCTTTAAAAACTCCTCTATCTGTTGTTTAAGCTCAGCACTCTGCGCTGATTTTGAAAACAAATCATAAATCGCCTGCTCGTCGCCTCTATCAGAAGCCTCAAAAAATTCATCGAGCTTTTCATTAAAAACAACATGATCACTTTGTTTGTTTATTACCTGATCATAAAAATCAATAGCAAATCCCGCAAGGATTAACATCGGTATTAACATAATCGGTATTGAAAGACCCAAAAGCACATTCGGATATATCTTCTTTCGTTTTTGAGACTTCGCTCTGATTTTAGTTACCAAACCAACAATAAACATAGCCAATCCGCCCAGAAAAACAAACAAAATAATAAACAATAAAATAAAGAACATTATTATAAGTAGCGGTAAGATTGCCATAAAACTCCCCCTCCGTTCAACCCCCTAATTTCTTTCAATACCATTATAATACACATTCGACAAAAAACAAATATAAATTTTTTGATCTTTTCTCCGTTGATTGATAACAATTTCCTAAAATCAAAGCCAAGCCATTGACACATTAATCTAATAAATGATATAATATACCGAATTTGTTACTACAGGTGATCGAAATGAATACATATACAAAAAACATGACAAGCGGAAATGAATTAAGGCATATTCTGCGCTTTACTATTCCGCTTTTATTCGGAAATCTCTTTCAGCAATTTTATAATATTGTAGATTCAGTAATTGTCGGACGTTATCTCGGAAAAGACGCTATTGCCGCAGTAGGAGCTACAGGCTCAATAACCTATTTGTTTTATACACTCTGTATAGGATTGTCAATCGGCACAGGAATCTTAATTTCTCAAGCCTTTGGAGCCGGTAAGGATGACCAAACGAAAAAGCTCATCGCAAACTCCGCATACACTTTAATAACAATCGGAGCTTTAATAAGTGTTATTTCTACCATTTTAGCAAGACCTCTTTTGATTATGCTTGACACACCGATCGGGATATTAAATGACGCTGTGGATTATATGCAAATTGCGTGTCTTGGAACGGTTGCCGTTGCGGCATACAACTGGATAAACTCTTCACTTCGCTCACTTGGAGATTCAAAAACGCCGCTTATATTTCTTATCATTGCGAGCGTTTTAAATGTACTTCTCGATTTATTAATGGTAATTGTTCTTGATATGGGTGTTTCGGGAGCGGCTCTTGCAACAGTTTTATCGCAGGCGATTTCCGCTGTCGGAAGTATAATATTTGCATTTTTTAAAAACAAATATTTCCGCATTAAAGGACGTGCGGCTATACCTGACAAGAGCCTCATCACTTTGTGCATTAAAACAGGTATACCTATCGCCCTGCAAAACGCACTTATATCTGTGTCCATGGTATTTTTGCAAAAAACAGCAAACTCATTTAAAGAAACCGTTATGGCTGCATACACGGTAACTATGAGAATCGAACAGCTGATTCAACAGCCGTTTACATCTCTAAACGCCGCAGTTTCTACCTTCACAGGACAAAATATCGGCGCAGGAAAAACCGACAGAGTAATTAAAGGATACAAAAACAGCCTTAAAGCTTCCTTTATCTTTGCAGGAGCAATGCTTGCTTTGTTTTTGATTTTCGCAAATGTTATAGTAAAACTATTTGTAACTGATCCCGATGTGGTAAATATAGGCTCAAATACACTTAGAGTTTCCGCTTGTTTTTACTTTTTCCTTGGAATGATTCATGTTACAAGAGGACTTTTAAACGGAGCTGGAGATGTTTCGTATGCTTTTATAAACGGAATTGCCGAGTTTGTCGGACGAGTTGGATTTGCATTTATTCTTTCTCATATTGCTTTTATAGGCTACTGGGCTGTATGGGGAACGACCTGTCTTACTTGGGTGCTAACGGCAGTAATGAGCGTAATTAGATATCGGGGTGGAAAGTGGAAAAGTAAAAAGCTTATTTAACTTTCAAGCGTGTCGCTGCGTAGGCTCATATCCGCCTACACGACAATATTTTAAAAATGTGTTTTTCCTAAAACCGGAGGGGACGCTTTGTGTCACCGATTATCCGACCGGCATATAATAAACCAAAAAGAAAGGGTGATATTATGTGCGCAATAGCAGGAGCAATCGGCATGAGCGACGTATTTATTAACGATCCGAAAATCGCAATCGATATAAGAAATTGTCTGAAACACAGAGGACCTGATCAAGACGGCTTTTACATAAGCGACGATGCGGCTTTGATTCACACAAGACTTGCAATAATCGACATTGAAAACGGAACCCAGCCTATGGTCGCCAAAGAAAAGGGAGAAGAATACGTTTTAGTTTACAACGGAGAGCTGTATAACACAGATGAAATAAGGAACGAACTTTTAGGACTTGGATACAATTTTAAAACACATTCGGATACCGAGGTCGTTTTAAAGGCTTTTATTGAGTGGAGAGAGGACGCACCAAAGCGTTTTAACGGAATTTACGGCTTTGCAATATGGGAGGAAAACAAAAAAAGCCTGTTTATCGCAAGAGATAAACTCGGAGTTAAGCCGTTTTTCTATGGACTGTTCGGCGACAAGTTTGTGTTTGCAAGTGAGATAAAAGGAATACTAAAAAATCCTTTGGCAAAACCCAAAGTGAACACTGAAGGTATTGCCGAAATAATATTAATAGGTCCGGGACGAACAAGCGGATACGGCGTTTTTGAAAATATATACGAGCTAAAGCCGGGAGAATGCGGATACTTTAAAAACGGAAGACTCAAAACACATTTGTATTTTGAACTTAAAGAACAACCGTGCAGCGAAAGCTTTGAAGAAGTTTTAGATCATACAAAATATCTTGTCACCGATGCCATAAAGCGGCAAATGGTTTCAGATGTTCCGATAGGTACATTTTTATCAGGAGGACTTGATTCAAGCGGAATCTCCTCAGTTGTATCGAGTGCTTTAAAAGAAAAGGGCAAACAGCTCAAAACATTTTCAGTAACCTATAAGGACAATGATAAATACTTTACTAAAAATAAATTTCAGCCCAACAGCGACAGCGAGTATATTTTGCTTATGCAAAAATATCTTGGCAGTGATCACACAACGGTTACAGTCGATACTCCTATGCTTGCAGAGGCAAACTACCGTGCAGTACTCGCAAGAGATCTTCCCGGAATGGTAGATGTTGATTCATCACTTATGCTGTTTTGCGAAAGAGTTAAAGAGGACAGATCTGTTGTTTTGTCGGGCGAATGTGCCGATGAAATTTTCGGCGGGTATCCATGGTACAGAGATAAAGAAATAAGAATGACAGACGGATTCCCCTGGTCGCAGGTTACAAGCCTTCGTGCTTCGCTTTTAAAAGAAGAAATAAAAAAGAAAATAAATCCCAACGCCTTTGTTTATCAAAAATATCTTGATACAATAAATAGGGTAAGCGGAGAATTCGACAAAACTCCGACTGATAAAAGAATGAGAGAAATGTATCTCTTAAACATTTATTGGTTTATGCAAAACCTTTTAGAGCGAAAAGACAGAATGAGTATGTCCTGCGGACTTGAAGTAAGAGTTCCGTTTTGCGACTACAGAATCGCAGAGTATCTTTATAATGTTCCGTGGAATTATAAGGATTACAAGGGACGTGAAAAAGGACTGCTTAGAAAAGCATTTGAGGACATTTTGCCGGACGAAATCGTTTGGAGAAAGAAAAGTCCATATCCTAAGACTCACAATCCAAGCTATACAGCTGAAATCGACAAAGAGTTTTCAAATATGGTAAACGATAAAAACTCACCGATTTTTGAAATACTCGACAGAAAAGAGCTTTTAAAGCTTGTTGATACCACAGATACAATTTACTGGTATGGACAGCTAATGGCAACTCCACAGACGAAGGCATATCTTATGCAGATAAACTACTGGATCAAGGAATTAAATGTGTCATTTATCGGCTGATTGACATTTAATGTGTTGTTTGATACAATAAAGTTAAATTAAAGGGTCAATCCCGAAAGGAATGATAATAATGAAAAAATTCTTAACTATAATTTTGTGTATATTCACCTTGACTTTTTCGCTGTGTTCAGTACTTGTCTTTGCTGAAGACGATACTGTTTCACCTATTCCCGACACAACCGAAGAAGCAACCTCTTCATCAGGTGTCAGCAGCGAAGCCCCGTCAGATACAGAACCGCAAACAAAGCCTTCATCTGTTGAAACGGTCACAAACGAGTCTACCGAGTCACTTACAACTCAACCGACTACAGAAGAATCAACAACCGAAGAGCCTCCGGTTGAAACATATCAAACCGACCCTCCGAGAGCGACAGCTCAGCTTACAGCTGCAACGACAACTACTCAGGAACAAACAACAACCCAAACAACAGAAAGCGATGAAAAAAGCGATTCTACGAATCTGAAAGCCGTTCCTCAGTATATGAAGCTTTTAATTCCCATAATGATTATGATAATTATAGTTATGCTCGCAGCTTTAATAGTTATTGTTGTTTGGATAAAGAGAAAGAACAAAGGCTTAAGCAGTGATATTGAAGAGGGAGAAGAGGGCGTTTATGATGACGACGGAAACTTCTATCCCGGACATTACGATGAAAACGGAACATTTATCGAAACTTCAGACGGTTATTACGATGCCGACGGAAAGTTTATAAAATACGACGAAAACAAATAACTAAAAAATGAGCAGTCAGTATTTCTACCGGCTGCTCATTTTTTTATTCATCAATCATTAAGTGCTTTAATTGTTTTATTGTAAACCGATCTGTAAAACAACAGGCAAAGCGTGAGAGATGCAACTTCTGCTATCGGGAAAGAAATCCACATTATGTTTATGGTATCGAAGATTTTTACCAGCAAAAATGCACTTGGTACTAAAACGAAAAGCTGTCTGCAAATAGAAACCGTCATAGAATAAACTCCATGTCCTAAAGCTTGAAGCGTTGCTATTATAATAATGCTGAAGCCGGCAGGAATAAATGACGGAGCAATTTCTCTGAATGCGATAACTCCCATATTTATCATTTCTTCATTGTCCGTAAACATTCCAAGCAAAAGCTCCGGAACTGTTTCAAAAACTAAAAATCCTATGGCAAGAATTGACACTGCTATAACAAAACCAAGTCTCATTGTAGAAAGAATACGCTTTTTATGGTTTGCACCGTAATTATAAGCGATAATAGGTGTCATTCCGTTGTTAAGTCCGAAAACAGGCATAAAGATGAACGACTGAACTTTAAAATATACTCCCAAAACATTTACACCGTTTTTTGCTATATCTTCCGGGAACATATAGCATATTTTATTTAATGCAAGCGTCATAAACGAAGTTATCGACTGCATAATAATTGACGGAATTCCCACAGAGTAAATTTTTCTAATAATTCTTCCGCTCGGCTTAAATCCTCTTATTGAGAAATTAATTTCCTTATTAAATTTTAAGTTGAATATAAGTCCTAAAACCGCAGCAACTATCTGTCCGAATACCGTTGCGATTGCCGCTCCACGGGCACCGAGTGCAGGAAAACCAAAATATCCGAAAATCAAAATCGGATCAAGAATAATATTTATTATAGCACCCGTTCCTTGAATGATCATGCTGTAAATTGTTTTGCCCGTAGACTGTAAAAGCCTTTCAAAGGTTATCTGAAAGAACAATCCTATTGAAAACATTAGTATTACCGATAGGTAATCAAAACCGTACCGTCTTATTTCTTCGGTAGGCGTTTGAAAAGCGTAGAACAAATTAACACAGGTAAGTCCAAGTATCAATGCGACAAGCCATGATAAAAACGTCAAAAATAAAGCGTTTTGGGCAGTTGCATTTACCTCTTTATACTTCTTCATTCCGAGACTCTTTGAAAGGTATGCGTTTATTCCGACTCCTGTTCCTGCCGCAACTGCAATCATAAGCGACTGAACCGGGAATGCAAGCGATACCGCTGCAAGTGCGTATTGCTCAGCATCGACCTGTGCAACAAAAATACTGTCTACGATATTATAAAGCGCCTGTACAATCATCGAAACTACCATAGGCAGCGACATAGTAATAAGCAGTTTGTTTGTGGGCATCGTGCCCATTTTATTTTCTCTTACATCTTCCATATTTATTATCCTTTTTTTAATAAGGGGCATCGCCCCGTCATTCAACAAGTGAACGAGGAGCGAAGCCCCTTAGAGTTTCAGTAGGGGATTAAATCCCCTACTGAAATACGTAGATGACCGCCGCCTAAGAAGCGGGGTCATCCGTTCACGGTTACATTTTACATATATTAGTATACCAAAATTTTGTCGAAAATTAAAGGTTTTAAGGTATAGAAAAAACTTCACAATCTCATATTGTTTTACAGCGGTTTACACAAAAATATCCGAGAGCCAAAAAGCTTCGGATATTCATTTATGCTATTTATTTAAAAAACCTTTTGCCTTTAGGATTGCAAGCTGTGTTTTAGCATCGGGAATCTCGTCGTTCAAAACCATTTTATACGCCTTCTCAAACGGCATTTTTACAACATCTATGAACTCACCATCATCAAGGTTATTATCGCCAAAGCTAAGGTCTGTTGCGAGATACATATAAATAATCTCCGTATCATATGCAACTGTCGGATAAAGCTTGCCGAGCGAAACAATTTTCTGAGCGCTCGCTCCTATCTCCTCTTTAAGCTCTCTTACGCCGCAGGTCAGCGGGTCCTCTCCCTCTTCCCTCTTACCGGCAGGGATTTCAAGCAAAACTGTTTTATAAGGATAGCGGAACTGCTTCACGAAATATATATTCCCGTCGTTGTCAACAGGCAAAACACAGACACCGCCTGAATGATATACCATTTCCCGAAAGCTTGTTTTTCCGTCCTCAAGCTCTACCTTTTCTTTTGTTACACGAATAATTTTTCCGTTGTAAATCTCTTCAACGCTAAGCGTTTTTTCATCTAAATGCACTTTCTTTACCTCCTTCAATAAGGGGTACAGCCCCGTCATTCAACAAGCGAACGAGGGGCGAAGCCCCTTAGGGTTTCAGCAGGGGGTTAGTCCCTGCTGAAAGACTTAGATGACCGCCGCCTAAGAGGCGGGGGACATCCGTTCACGGTTACAAATGCTGACACAGCATATGGAATAAATATCAGCACACCTATTATGCTGACTGCCGCTCCGGCCTTTACTCCATATGTCAAATAAGAAAACTCGATTTCACTTTTTCCCTCATTCACAAAAACCGCACACAGTCCGTTGTCGACTTTTATAACATCGCTCTCCGATCCGTTCACCGTAGCTTTAAAGCCTTTGTCATAAGGCACACTGAACATAACAAGTCCGCTCTTATCGGTATCTATTTTTGCACTGAATCCGTATGCGTCATGCTCAAAATCATAACAAGCATTTTCTCTAAGCTCGTTTGCTTCAGTTTTTAGATTATAAGCGTTAAAAACTGTTCTCGGTTTTTCAAGCTCCGATAGAGTGCTTGAGAAAGTACTTGCACTTTCCTCGTCAAGAACCACTGCGTTCGTTAGAATCCGACATTTTTGATCGGTAGAAAATTCTTTAAAATCATCATCTTTAATATATGTGTCAAAGAACATTCCCATCGGAACATAGTTTTCATTCTCATAAATATCAAATCCGTTTTGAGTATCTATATACTTAAAGCCTCTCTCGTTAAAACCTTTTTCATCGTCGTCAGCTTCATTCAAATAATATTTCACAGATAATAGAGCCCTAAGAGATGTATACTGAGTATCTATTCTGCTTGCAACATTTCTCTCAAGTCCCAGCGACTCGTAAAACTCCATAATAGACGTTGAAACATTAGTGTTAAAGCACCTCATTGTCGAATACCCCCAAAACATCGGGAAATTATCGGTATTTTCACTTGTGTCTATTCTGTAAAACGTGTCTGATTCGGGAAGAGTTATTTGAGCGTTTACTGTTGCATCAAGATATTTGTACGGATAAGGTCCTTGAGAAATTCCGTAATACACATTTACCGCCAGAAAAATTCCGCAGCTTATAGCTGTTATCCCTGCAACACGTCTTAAATAAACTCCGTCTTTTTTTACAAAGTAAATAAACAGTATTGCTGTTAGGAAAAACGCCAGCGTAACAGCTGCCTGCAAAATAAACAGCATATCATATTCCGCCATATCAAAAAACTTCAATTCCCCGTTTTCGTTCTTTGGAATAAAATACACAAGCACAAACAGCATAGTTATAATGCCTGTCGGAATAACACCTTTCTTAATATCCACCTCATCACTTTTGTCAAAGCAATATGCCGTCATCAAAGCGGTTATAAGCGAAAACTCAAAATACCATCTTGCATAATAGGTTGTGTTAAAGAGCTGAAAAGAAGCGTTTAAAATCGGTACTAAAGCAATCACGAACAAGCTTAAGCAAAGCGTTTTAATAAAGCTTTTTTTCTTTTGCCTTATAAAAGCAATTACTCCTATCATCGAAAACAGCGGAAGATATCCGGCAATTGACGCCCAGTTTGCATTTTCCGGGCTGAAAATATTGCTTCTTGCAGGCGGATCAGGCATCATAAAAAATGACTGAACAATCCTTGGAATTCTGTATTTATCGTTGTAAATAATATAGTCAAGCCCGGACAGCGATTCGTCAAGCCTCGGATTATCCATTATTGCCAATGCACTCGGCAAAAGCAAAACTGCCGCCATTAAAATTCCGATGCCACATTCAAAAACAATTCCGAAAAACTTCCTTACGGTAATATCAAATCCTTCGCCCTTATAAATACATCTTATCACAAGATATATAATAAAGAATATACCTTCCGAAATAAAAAAGTAATAGTTTGTAAAGGCTATAAGCGCCGTAGTAAGTGCTAAAACTCCATGTTTTCCGTCATTTACATACATTTCAAGCGCCAACAGCAAAAGCGGAAAGAAAGCAGCGGCATCATGGAAATGATAAAAGAAAAAATTATAACATTGAGCTCCGGAAAAAGCATAAAGCATACTTCCGATAAAGCAAACGCTGTTTTTCTTCAAAAATCTGCCTATAAAAGCATACGACGTCAATGCGGCAACTGCCGTTTTAAGTGCCATTATAACCGGCATCATATAAACTACTGCGCTTTGAGGTACTAAAAGGGTAAGATAAAAGAAAACGCTTCCTGTGTTATAAAAAGAATACCCTGTAAAAAGGCTTGTACCCAGATCCGTTCCCCAGTCAAATCCAAAAAGACCGTTTTGTCGTATCTGCTCGTTGACATGATAGTAAAACGGAATTTCCTGTGAATTGTAATCTCCGTAATATGTGAAAATTCCGCCGTTATATATTATCATCGGAAGCAAAACTATCATCATTATGCAAAACGCTGTAAAAAACACAAAGACATAGCTTTTTTTCTTCGTCATACCACTCACCGCCGCACAAAATCTCTAATACTTACTAATGTATAGTATACTACAGCGAAACTGAGTTAGTCAATATTGAAAAATAAATCTATTTATGGTATACTTGTGCTAAGCTATAAAAATTTTATTTTTGGGGGAGAAATTTTATGGTATACGAATATGTTCTTAAAACACAAAAGCAGAATTTTTACAACATTACCGGTTCTGTAAGAAATGCCGTAAAGCAAAGCGGTATTATTAATGGGATCGCTGTAGTTTACTGTCCGCATACGACGGCAGGGATCACCATAAACGAAAATGCGGACCCTGATGTTGTTACCGACCTTTTATATGCGCTTGATGTTACATATCCCGACAGGGCGGAATTTCGTCACGCAGAAGGAAACACAACAGCTCACATTAAATCATCGGTAATGGGTTCTTCTCAAACAGTAATCATTGAGAACGGAAGACTTCTTCTCGGCACTTGGCAAGGCATTTATTTTACCGAGTTTGACGGACCGAGAATAAGAAAATATTATGTTAAGGTGATCGAGGGATGACAACGGTAAAGTATATTCTATTAGCAGTTGAAATAATCGGACTTTGTTTATTCCTGTTCCCCATAATTTTTGATCTTGTAAACTTCGGAAATATTTTGGGAGTAATCGTTTTTACGGCTTTGATATTTATTACCTTTTTCCACAACAAATTCTTCCTTTTGGTTAAAAATCTTTGGGGTTCGGTATTCGGAAAAATTGCCGTAACATCAATTTGTGTATTAATATTGCTTGCTTTGCTGCTTGCGATTTTCTTATCGTTTCTAATGATAAAAGCACAAATGAATGAACCTGAGGGAAACACAACCGTCATAGTTTTGGGATGCAAAGCAAAGGGTGAAAAGCCAAGCCGTATGCTTAGATACCGTCTTAATACAGCGTATGATTATTTGTCTGAAAACAAAGATGCCGTTTGCATTCTTTCCGGCGGTCAGGGTAAAGATGAGATTATAACCGAAGCGGAATGTATGTACAATTATCTTGTAGATAAAGGAATAGACAAAACCCGCTTGATAAAAGAGGACAAAAGCCGAAACACTCAGGAAAATATTGAGTTTTCACAGAAAATAATTAACGAATATTCCCTTTCACAAAACATTTCAATTGTCACTGACGGTTTTCATCAATATCGTGCGTCATATATTGCAAAACGATGTGGGTTTGAAAATGTTTATGCTCTATGCGTTAGCACCGAAGCGCTCTATCTTCCGTCCTATTGGGTTCGAGAGTGGGCGGCTATACTAAACGAATGGTTAAAATAGCTTTTAATCTCATTACCAAATATTTACTGCAAATGCAAAAAGCAGAGTTTAAAGACACAACAAGCTTTAAACTCTGCTTTTCATTTTAAATTATACTTTATGAGCGCTTAGGTATTTAAGCTTTGTTGCCTGACCTCCCCTTATGTGGCGCTCGCTTTTATTTATCTCAAGTATTTCTTTTACCTTTTGATAAAGTCCGGGATTTACTTTTTTAAGCTTTACAGAAACGTCTTTATGTACGGTGCTTTTACTTATTCCGAATTCCTTGGCACAAGCACGCACAGTTGCTCTGTGTTCGACGATATATTCGCCGAGAAGCACGCATCTTGTATCGTCTGACAAATTCATTTAACGCACTCTCCCCTTGTTCTTTTTGTAAAATATATGCAAGGGCGCGTTAATATAGAACTGATGATTCAAACATTAAAAAACGCTTTGCAAACTACCTGCAAAGCGTGAGCGTGTAAAAAAACTTGTAACAAATCAAAAAGATGGGACGCTTTCACTTGCAAAGCATCCCCTCTTTTTAGGCAGTCCACCGGACTGCCTAAAAATTCACCCCTTGAAAAGCGCTTGCAAAAAAGAATTTCGCCGTCTGCGGACGGCGACCAAGGCTCTGCCTTTGGAAACCGCAAGCTTTTAAAAAAGCTTGACCAAAACTTTTGTTTTGAGCTTTTAGACAATCTAAAACGCTTTGCAAATCAACTGCAAAGCGTTTAGTTTTATACTTTGTAAAATCCTGCTGAACAAGGAGAAACATTTATCACTCCGTTCTTTTTTGATACTCTTTCGCCGATAGTGTAAATCGCATCACTCGGCTCATACTCGCTTTCAAAGCTTACCGCTTTGTCGGACGGATTTATTATTACCATTATTTTTTCTTCTTCAAAGCTTCTTAAAAATACAAGCGGATATGAATTTTTCGCATAATAAATAAATTCAATTTCGCTGTTATTCTGCAAAGCCTTGTGTGACTTACGCACGTCAATCAAGCGCTTGACTTCATTATATATTGAAGCTTTATTTTTCATCTCTTTTTTTACCGTAGGTCGGTTTGGATCGCTGTCCTGTTTAATATAAAGCTTATCCTCATCAGCCTCGCTGAAGCCTGCGTTTTTGGAATCATCCCACTGCATAGGAGAGCGTGAACCAGTTCTTCCGTATCCGCCTTCAACAGAGCTGAGTCCGTCAACATATCTCATTCCGATCTCATCACCGTAATATATAAACGGTGCACCCGGCACGGACATCAAAAATGCAAAGGCAATCTTAATCTCATCGTCATTCAGATAGCGTGCAAGCCTATCCATATCATGATTTCCCGACGGGATACAAATAAGGCCCTTCCGCTCCGACTTTTCATAATTCTCTTTGTATTTGTCTACAAACTCTGATACGTCACCGTTTCCTCTGCTTGAGAAAAACGGCTCTGCACATCTGAAAAGGTCGTTGTAATGGGATGGTCCAAAATGAAGAAGAAAATCCATGTGGAAGCCGCCCTGCAAGGATTTATCAGGCTCTCCCCATTCGGAAACCATTGCAGCGTCAGGAAACTCTTTGTCAAGGAATTCACGGACGTTTTGCCAAAGCTTTATCGTTCCCTTACCGTCCTCATCATTTTTTACAAGCGAACCTGCCATATCGACACGAAAACCGTCACATCCCATGTTAAGCCAAAAACGCATCACATCTTTAAGCGCTTCAAGCGTGGCTTTCGGCCCTTCGTCATCCATAGATTGCTGCCACTTTTTATCAGGATCAGGTTTATAAAAACCGTAATTCAATGCCGGTTGGTGAGTGAAAAAGTTTACAGCACAAGAGCCGTCACGATCTCCTATTCCCCTTAGGCTAGCCATTCCATCAGGCTCTTCCCAAATACTGCTCGTCCATACATACCGATCGGTATATTCATTTTTTTGAGCCTTCATTGACTCCAAAAACCACTTATGCTCCCAAGAAGTATGCCCCGGCACAAGATCTAAAAGGACATGCATATCACGATTATGGGTTTCTTCAAACAAACGCTTTAAATCCTCATTCGTTCCATATCTTTTTGCAGCCTTGTAATAATCCGAAACATCGTATCCTGCATCTCCAAACGGAGATTCAAAGCAGGGGTTAATCCAAATTGCCGTACATCCAAGCTCTTTTATATAATCAAGCTTTTCTATAATACCCTGAAAATCTCCTATACCATCAGCGTTCGAGTCATTAAAAGACTGCGGATATATTTCATAAAAAATTGCATCATCAAGCCATTTTGGTTGTCTTTTATCCATTGTAGTTCTCCTCACTTTATTTTCCATAGTATACCACATGAAAAAGTCGATTTCAAGAGAAAAGCTGATAAAACAAAAACACCGGAACAAGAGTAACCCGTTCCGATGTTGGTTATTGGTGCAGCTGGCGGGACTTGAACCCGCACGAGATTGCTCCCACTAGCCCCTCAAGCTAGCGCGTCTGCCGATTCCGCCACAGCTGCATATAATGAATGCTTAATTTTTACACGGCAACATTCAAAACCGAGCCGGACTTGTAATTCAAGTTGATCCGAATTCACTCCAAATCAAGAGTGCTTTACTATTATATCACAAATAAAAAATTTGTCAAGTGCTTTTTTTCAAAAATTAGCTTTTCTGTTAAAAGCAGCACAAAGAGAAAATATAAAAGATAATCTTAAATATACAATCTGCACAAAGATACGAGCTTTCAATTGTTCATTTATACAAATTTTAAAAATATTTGCATTTCCTATATATTCGTTTGAGAAATTATGTTATAATATTCAAAGAAAAGAAAATATTGCAAAATTAAATGTAGTTTTTTGTCGAAAATGGGCATTCCAATGGTTTAATTAGGGATGTACATATAGTACATATGGAATAATGATTGATTAAAAAATTTATTGCCGATGCAAATATCGGCGGAAAGGAATGTTTTATGAAAGTTAAAAAATTTATATTTTCGGTATTTTGTGCGGCTATTTTATTATGCACAGGTGTAGTATGTCTGGCAAGTGCAAACGATGAAGGTATTTCAACTTGTAGTACCAGCAATTATAGTGCAGATGCATCCTATAACGGAGTATCTTTAAGAATTAGGGGTGTTAGTCAAGCTCCTGCTTCGTTATCTCAGATTGTAAACCCAAGCACTACAAAGAAAAGTTACTTTGGAGAGGTTGAGGTGGTTAGAACTGGAAATGGCACAAAATTAGAAGATGGCAACAATCAAAAAATTGCATCAGGAAGTGTTTTGACTGCAAGTGTTGCTCAAGATAGAAATAATAAATGCACATACAATCATACGGTTATACTTCATGCAGGAGAAACTGCATCTACACCGATAGTAAAGAGTCTTATTAAATCTTATAATTTTTAATAAGTTTTATTACTGTCTGTTGGCATATGCCAACAGACAGTAATAAAATTTAAGGTTGTGTGATATATGAAATACGTTTTAAAAAACCTAAAACAATTTGCTACAAAAAACAAACTCGTTTTTGTGCTGTTTATCTTTTGCCAAATTGTTTCCATACTGATACTTCTGCTTTCCTATGGTGTCTATATGAACTATAAAGAAAACTATGATAAGGAATTTTTATCAACTGCCGGTCTTTATGGTGATGGCATTTGGGGGGATTACGGTAAGGAATACAGTAAAAATGACAGTTCGTATATGTGGTTTCCCATTGAGTTAGATATTGATAACTATTCCAAAACAATGGGGGAAATAGAACCGTTTTTTATAGAGATAACAGATTACTTCGACAAAAAGCTTGATTATGTAGAATTATGCTTCTTGCCTAAACATTTAACGTATAAAGAACTTCAGCATTATACAAACGACTATGATGACCGGGTGCCCACTCAAATACTTACAATGCTCGCAAAGCATGACGGAGAATATACCTTTGAAAGGACATCATTACCGAGTACATATCAAGCACAAGGAACTCTTTTATCCGGAAGATTTTTTACCGATGAAGAAATACAAAACGGTGAACCGGTTTGCATAGCTGATATAGAAAGTATCAAAAGAAACATTAACAACAAAATGGTTACCATTAGAGAAGAAAATGCAGAAACTTATGTAAATATATGCGGAAAAGAATATAGGGTAATCGGAACTGCAAAATTATTTGATTTGGTTTTAATTCCGTTTATAAATGCGCCTAAAAATTTGTATGCTAGTTACGCAATGTCAGTAAAGTTCAATGAACCTCTAACGGTAAAAGAACACAACAAGTACGTTTCGCTGACAAAAAAATATTTCGGCGATATGGTAAATGATGAGGATTTAGAAGTCGCAACAGTAAATATAGATAAGCAGTATTTTTATAACACAAATATATGGCTGTCTGTGATAATCGCTCTTGCGGCAGCGGTTAATCTAGCTGTGCTTTACAGATATGTTTTAATGACGAGAAGAAAAACACTAGCTATTTTCAGGCTTGTCGGTGCTAAGAAAAACAAAATAAGAAGAATATACATAGCCGAAACCTTGGGAATATCAGTAGTGGTATTTGTGTTATGTGCGGTATTGTTTAATTATGCGGTATTGCCATGGCTTATAAAATACTATCCTTACTGTAGCGAAGTATATAGCCTGAAGGTTTACGGAATAATGTTTTTGATATATACCCTCGTTTCATACATAGTTTTAAACATAATGATAATAACCCTATAAATGAACAATTGAAAGCTCGTA
>CABUAH010000040.1 GCA_902489475.1 uncultured Oscillospiraceae bacterium
TTGTTATGATACAATAGATAGGTAACAGAAAAAATAGAAAAAACAACTCAAATGTGTTAAGATGTTAAGTGACCAAACAAAACACCGACACAAAGGAGTTGTTTTTCCGATGAAAAGTATATCACCAAGAGCCCACTTTCGTCAAGTGGTAATAAAATATTCAGAAAAAAGAGGAGTAACAGCAGCAAGTATTCGTTATCGAGTATGTCGAAAAGCAATATATGAATGGAAGAAACGTTATGACGGAAGATGGCAGAGTTTAATAGACCGTTCGCACCGTCCTCACAGTCATCCAAGACAGCAAACAGCAGAAGAATATGCGATGATTGAAAGATATTACCGCAGAACCAAGGATAAGCTTATGCTTTGGGATAAGCTTCGTGAGAACGGATATACAAGGTGCTACAATAGTCTGCTTAGAGCAATAAAAAGGCTCAAATTAGAAGAAACGCCGGAAAAACGCAAAGGCTACAAACCAAAGCCATACCAAAGAGCGGAATACCCGGGACAAAAGGTGCAGATAGACGTTAAGCATGTACCTGTGTATTGCATTGCAAATGCTCAGAAATACTACCAATATACAGCGATTGATGAGTGTACAAGGCTTTGTTTTAGAGAAATGTATGACGAGCACAGCACATACAGTTCATTAGATTTTTTGAAGAAGTTAATAGAAAAGTTTCCATTTGCAATAAGAGAGGTACAGACCGATAACGGAACAGAATGGACGAATGCGCTATTAGTAAAGAAATCCACACACAAAACTTTGTTTGAGGAATATTTAGAAGAATGTGGAATTAAGTATCACAGGATACGAGTGGCAACCCCGAGACACAATGGAAAGGTAGAACGTCAGCACCGACTGGATGAACAAAGATTTTACAGTAAAATGCGGATGTTTAGCCTTGAAGATGGCAGAAAACAACTAGCTAAATACAACAAAATCTCGAACAACATTTCAAAGAGCTGTCTAAAATACAGAAGTCCAAATTCAGTGCTTGCTGATTATCTGGCAGTAATGTAACGAGCACCAAATTTGTTGTGTTGTTCGTCGTCTACGGCTCCTCACAACACAACAAATTCTTTTCAAATACACTTCCATCTTATTTTTTTGAGAAAAGTGTTACCTATCATTGATTTATCTACAATTTAATAACTTTTTTAAGATGAAGCCAAAAATAAAGGGCAAGCTCTAAAAGCCTGCCCCAAGAATATTTAATTTTTGCTCTTGATATATTCGTCCATTGCCTTTGCAGCAGTTTTTCCTGCACCCATTGCGAGAATTACGGTTGCCGCTCCGGTTACAGCGTCACCGCCTGCATATACTCCCTCACGGGATGTAAGTCCGTTGTCATCAGCTATAATTCCGCCCCACTTTTGAGTATCAAGTCCCTCGGTCGTATTGCGGATAAGCGGATTCGGAGATGTTCCTATCGACATAATAACACAGTCAACATCTAAAACAAACTCGCTTCCCTCTTTTACGACAGGACGGCGTCTGCCCGATTCGTCAGGCTCGCCAAGCTCCATTTCAACACACTTCATGCCCTTTACGCACTTATGCTCGTCGCCGAGGATTTCAATCGGATTTGTCAAGGTTTTAAAGATGATCTCCTCTTCCTCTGCGTGTTCTATCTCTTCGTTTCTCGCAGGCATTTCTTCTTTGCCTCTTCGATAAACGATATAAACGTTTTCAGCTCCCAGACGCTTTGCACATCTTGCAGCGTCCATAGCAACATTTCCTCCGCCTACAACTGCTACGTTCTTAGCATTCATTATAGGTGTGTCGCTGTCAGGCAGATACGCTTTCATAAGATTTGTTCTTGTTAAGTATTCGTTTGCTGAATAAACACCCTTTAAATTCTCGCCCGGTATGTTCATAAATCTCGGAAGTCCTGCGCCCGAACCGATAAATACAGATTCGTATCCCTGTTCAAAAAGCTCGTCAATTGTAATTGTTCTTCCGATAACAACATTTGTGTTGACTTCAACTCCGAGTGCTTTAAGGTTTTCAATTTCCTTTTGAACAATAGCCTTAGGAAGTCTGAATTCAGGAATTCCGTATACCAAAACTCCTCCTGCAAGATGTAGGGCTTCAAAAACCGTTACCTTGTATCCCATTCTCGCCAAATCGCCGGCACAGGTGAGTCCCGAAGGTCCTGCACCGATTATCGCAACCTTGTGTCCGTTTTGCTCAGGAACAGCCGGAGCCTCCTTGCAGTTTGCCATATGCCAATCGGCAACAAACCTTTCAAGTCTGCCTATTGCGACAGGCTCTCCCTTAATTCCTCTTACACATTTGCTCTCGCACTGTGTTTCCTGAGGACAAACCCTTCCGCATACGGCAGGAAGTGCTGATGACTTTGAAATAATCTGATACGCTCCCTCAAAATCTCCCTCTTTTACCTTTGCGATAAAGTCAGGAATATCAATAGCTACCGGACATCCACTTACACACGGACGATTCTTACATCCAAGGCATCTGTTTGCCTCATCTATTGCCTGCTCTTCTGTATATCCCAAAGCAACTTCTTTGAAATTCTTGTTTCTTACAAGAGGATCCTGTACAGGCATTTCATTTTTAACCAAGCTCATATTAGCCATTGTTACTTTACCTCCTTTTTAAAGAGATTACATGCTTCTTCGTGCTTTCTTCTCTCAAAATCCTTATACATATTCGATCTCTCGATTGCCTCGTCAAAATCCACCTCATGTCCGTCAAAATCAGGTCCGTCAACGCACGCAAACTTTGTTTTACCACCAACAGTAAGACGGCATCCTCCGCACATTCCCGTTCCGTCAATCATAATAGGATTCATTGAAACAATAGTTTTGATTCCATACTCTTTAGTGAGTGCACAGACGAATTTCATCATTACAAGCGGACCTATTGCTATTACCTCATCATATTTCTCACCCGACTCGATAAGTGCTTTTAATGCGTTTGTAACAAGACCTTTTTCGCCATAGCTTCCATCGTCTGTCATGACGCAGAGCTTATCCGAAACGGCTTTAAACTCATCTTCAAGAATAACCAAATCCTTATTTCTAAAACCTACAACAGAATGAACCTCACATCCTAAACTGTGAAGCTTTTTTGCAATAGGATACGCAATAGCACAGCCTACACCTCCGCCTACAACAGCAACCTTTTTAAGTCCGTCCGTGTGCGAAGCCACTCCGAGAGGTCCTACAAAGTCGTGAATGTACTCTCCCTCATTTTTGTGATTAAGCTTTTCAGTTGCACCGCCGACAACTTGGAAAATTATTGTAATTGTTCCCTTTTCTCTGTCAAAATCAGCAACCGTAAGCGGAATTCTCTCACCGTTTTCGTCAACACGCAAAATAATAAACTGACCCGGCTCAGCTTTTTTTGCAATAAGCGGAGCGTCAATCTCCATCAAAGTTACTGTTGGATTTAAAACTTTTTTTCTCAAAATCTTATACATCTAAAGATTACCTCCTTAAGTATTAGGCATCTGCCCTATAATTCAACGTATTTCAAGTTTGATTCATTTGAAATTATACACCGTTTGGTTGAATTAATAAAATATATTATCCATATGCGTCATATTAAGTTTTATATAATCGGTCGGCAAAGCCGACATTTTCCTGTCATTTCGTTGATTTATTGTCACATTTAGCCTGTGCAACATTATTTTAAGCATT
This sequence comes from uncultured Oscillospiraceae bacterium, assembly GCA_902489475.1. Taxonomy (GTDB): domain Bacteria; phylum Bacillota; class Clostridia; order Oscillospirales; family Ruminococcaceae; genus UMGS1601. The sequence goes on from CABUAH010000040.1 coordinate 3,670, forward strand.
TTTGCTGTCAAAAACAGGTATATACATCTTAGTTTATATTTTTTTATTCCGCCGATCGTTTTCAATCGACTAAGTTAAATCATTTTTTGTCAATTGTATCAATAAGCTCCGAAAGTTCCTTCAAAAAGCTTTTGTCATACTGACTTAGTTTATAATCCTGACGGTAAATAACAACATCCTTTATTCTTCTTTTTGAGTCGATACAATCGATCTGCTTAAGCCCTCTTGCAGATACTACTTCGTCCGGTATAGGCGATACCCACATATAAGCATTAGGAATACTTGAAAGAATATCAAACTGACTTCCCCGCTCATAAACTGAAATTTGTCTTACAGATCTTTTGTTAGTCTTGTTGTAATATGCACTAGAAAGGTACGGAACGGAAATATCACCATGCACAATCTCTATAAGCTCGTCAAGTTCGTTTTTAGTCACTTCTTCTCTTTTGGAAAATTTATTGTCCGCAGAAAGCAAAGCCTTGTAATCGAACTCCCACAAGACCTCTGACCTTAAATTCTTTTCATTTACAAGCGACATATAAAACTGATCATAGTTGTTTTCAAAACGTATTATCCCAAGATTGTACTCTCCGACAGTAATTGAGTTTATAACCTCTATGGAATTCGTTTCTTTTATGTTTATATTAAGATTAGACTCGCTTGAAACCAATTTCAAAAAATTGGTGACAGCACAGGAAATATATGTTGCTCTCGGCATGAGTATACTAAAATTCACAGCATTTTTTTGCTTATCCTTATACAGAGTTTCTATTTTATTTATCTGCACAAGAATGCTTTTGGCATACTGCAAAAACTCAAGGCCCTTATCCGTTGGAACAACACCTTTTGCCGAACGCTTAAAAATTTTGAACCCTATTTCGTTTTCCATTTCTTTTATGTCTTTGCTTAAATTCGGCTGCCCCATAAAAAGATTTTCCGCCGCTTTTGTAATTGAGCCGGTATGCTCAACCTCAACTATATATTTAAGATGCTGTAAATTCACACTACGCCTCCTACATATATAATAAACACCAATCGCCGAACTTTTGCCGCAGCTTTAATTCAAAGCTGCAACCCTCCGCCTCAACGGCAAAGGACACTTTCTATAAATTATACCCTAATCTTTTTGATATGTCAATATTTTAATAAGCGCTTGACCTTACCTTAAACACGTCAAATCACAGATAAGCAAAATGTGAACAAGCCGATATTAGTCTTATGACGAAAACATAAACTCCACTTTACAGCAGACGAATAATTTTATAAATACACAATTATTTTGATATACTTTTTTGTGACGTATGTTATACTTCTATTAAAAATATAATATAAGGAGATGCGTTATGAAATCCAAAAGAATATTTTCAGCAGCTTTTGCCTGCCTGATTGCGGTATCAATTTTCTGTGCCTGCGGGGACTCGGACAACAGCTCAGACAGCAAGCCCGAAGGTGAAGCAAAGAACTATTCTGACATGACCTCATCGGAGCTTGTAAAAGACATGACCTTAGGCTATAACCTCGGAGATACGCTTGATGTTTGCCAGGCTGACCGTGACGGCGATGGGCAGATAAACGAACACGTTAATGACGGCGAAAAGGTTGACGAAACGCTTTGGGGAAACAAAAAAGCCACAAAAGAGCTTTTTGAAACAATTAAAAACGATGGTTTTAATGCTGTGAGAATTCCTGTGACCTGGAGAGACCACATGGGAGAGGCTCCCGATTATAAAATCGACGAAGACTGGATGGCAAGAGTTAAAGAGGTTGTCGATTACGCATACGACCTTGATATGTACGTTATAATAAATCTTCACCACGACGGCGGCGGAGATCCTGAATTCGGCGCATGGATAAGAACCGAAGCGATGGAGGATTATGACAAATTTTCACAACGCTACTCGGCTGTTTGGAATCAGATTGCCGAAGCATTCAAGGATTATGACGAACGCTTGATATTCGAGTCCATGAACGAGGTGGGCTTTGACGAGCTTGGCGACAGCGATGGTATGATTCTTTTAAACAAAATCAATCAGGACTTTGTCGATCTGATAAGAAAATCCGGCGGCAAAAATGAATCCCGCCATCTTCTTATTGCAGGATACTGGACGGACATTGAAAAAACCTGTTACGGTGATTTTAAACTTCCAAGCGACCCTCAAAACAGATGTATCGTGTCGATTCACTACTATACTCCATGGCAGTTTTGCACCACGAATCAGCAAACCGAATGGGGAAGTAAAGCAGATTTAAGAGAAATGGACCGCAAAATCGACCTCTTAAAATCCACCTTTTCCGACAAAGGAATCCCTGTTATAATCGGCGAATACGGAACGGGCTACGGAAACGAAGCTGAAAGCAAGGCTTTCTTCTCTGCACGTCTTACATACCTTTGCCATCAAGCGTCTATTCCTTGTTTCTTGTGGGATAACGGAGGCGAGCTTGACAGGGAAACATATGATTTTAAAACTCCCGGCCTTAAAGACGCTTTACAGGACGCAATAGAAAATAGACAAGAACCAACAAAGGCGGCATAGCAAAAACGGAGCAGATAAAATCTGCTCCGTTTTATTTTGCTGTTACGCTGATATTCGATATTTTTTCAACAATATGCGTAATAAATTCTCAAATACCACTTGCAAAAAAATACAACTTATGGTATACTTATTACATCATATATACAATAAAAGCGGTTAAGCGCCGCTTACCGAAATGGAGAGCAACTTATGAGATGCCCGTTTTGCAACTATGAAGACACTAAAGTAATCGATTCTCGTCCGAGCGATGAAAAAAAGCGCAGAAGACGTGAATGCAACAACTGCGGAAAGAGATTCACTACATACGAAGTAATTGAAAAGCCAACCCTTATGGTTTATAAAAAAGACGGAAGCTTTGAGCCGTTTGACAAAGAAAAGCTTATCAAGGGCATAAGAAACGCCATTAAAAAACGACCTGTAAGCGTTGACCAGGTAAATCAGATGGTAGACGATATTGAAAACTCTTACGCAAACAATATGCAAACTGAAACGACAACAAGTGAAATCGGCGATAAGGTTTTGCATGGCCTTAAGTCCCTTGATCTTGTGGCATACGTCAGATTTGCGTCTGTTTACAAAGACTTTAACGACCTCGACAGCTTTATTTCAATTATAAAAGAGCTTCGCTAAAAAACGCTGTGAAGATGGGGATATTCGCTGTCATAAACCATTTTTATTCCTTGCTTTATTGCATCGCATTCACTTAGAAATTCTTCGCTGTCCTCGCTCAAAAGATATTTGAGCTTCGACACCGACAAAGATATATCTTCAAGTTTTGTACTTTGAACTATATAAGACATATAGGTATAGTATTCATCCCAAGACCGATTCAGCCGTGTTAATTCCTCCTCGGCTTTATCGGTTTTGTTTTCTTTATAAAGCATTTGAATATGATCTATCTGCTGTGTAATCTCATCGTTTTTTCTGTCAAAAACAAACAGCGAATAGATGCTTCCCGCAATTATCAAAACAAGTATAGTTACGCTTGTTACAAACCTCTTCATTTTGCCTGTCCTTTATCTTTTCTTATAATAGTATAGTTTTTATCCTCGTCAGAACTTAATAAAAACACATCCTTAGGCTTAACCTTGTTTTTATTCAAAACATTGTTAAGCCATTTTTCATTTAGTCCTAAAAGTGATAAAGCCTTTTGAGATACCACACCGTCTTCGATAATTACCTGAGGCGGATTCTGAGAAGCTGAATTTTTATTTTGAGTTATATCAAGAGTTATCGGCTGGTAATCTTTTTTTTGTAAAACATTTATCCTGCCTGTTGTTTCAACAATTGCGTACTGAACCTCATTTATGTCGAATACACCCTGCTCTCTGAAACCTTCCATCATATCGTCAACCGAGTATCTTAACTGCTTAAGAGCCTTTTGATCCACAACGCCGTTACATACAACTATTCTCGGCTTTCCGGAAACTATCCTCCTCACGCTTTTTGACCTAAGGGTTACAATTGACATTATCACATCAAAACAGACAAGCGATATTATAGGAACCAATCCTGTTGCAAGCGGAAGATTAATATCCTCTATCGGAAGCGTTGCAATATTTGAAACTAAAATTGTTATTACAAGTTCACTCGGCTGAAGCTCGCCTATCTGTCTTTTTCCCATAAGCCTAATTGAGAAAATAACCACAAAATACAAAACCAGCGCTCGAAGAAAAATTATAAGCATTTTTAAGCCTCCTTTATTAAAAATAATTTTCCCTTAAAACATCTTATCATTCGTGAATATCGAAGCTTTTTTTACAAATATTAATAATCAAAAGAAAGATTTGTCTATACGCTTTTACGCTTAACTACAACTTATTAAAACACACCTTGCTTTTTATAATGCAACATATTTGCGTAAATTTATTAAGGGAGATTTGAAGATGAATATAGATGATAAAAACTATGCTCATGTACTTTTGCCCGAAAGTGCAGAGGAGTTTAAGAAAATGCTCAAGGACGCCGCCGGCAACACTATGGACGTCAACATTACCGATGTCATGGTTTCCGGACACAAATGCGTTTTTGTTGCGGCTGAAGGAATGATCTCAACACAAGCTTTATCAACGCTTGTATTTGAACCTCTTATGAGATTTGACACGGGTGATACGGCAAGCGCTGACGAGGTTTACAAATTTCTTACCAAGCAAAGTATTATGACAATAGACCGCCAGGAGCTTACTACCTTTGGAGAAGTGTTTATGCGGCTCTTTTCAGGCTTCGCCATTATTTTTATCGACCAAAAAAACAAAGCGATAAGCCTCGGGATTCAAGGCTATGATAAAAGAGGAGTTGAAAACCCCTCGTCTGACAGCACTATTTTAGGCGCACAGGACGGTTTTATAGAAGCGCTTAGGACAAACGTATCGCTTGTGCGAAGAAGAATAAAATCTCCTAAGCTTAAATTTGAGCTAATGCAAATCGGAAAAACAACCAAAACAGATGTTGCGGTTGCATACATTTCAGATAAAGCAGATAAGCGAATCGTCAACGAGGTAAAACGCAGACTTGAATCCATTGAGCTTGAAACGATTTTTTCAAGCGGTTATATCGAACCTTTTTTAGAGGGCGAACATAAAACGATTTTTTCATCCGTCAATACAACCGACCGCCCCGACGCCTTTTGTATAAAGCTAAACGAAGGAAAGGTTGGAGTTATTATTGACGGAACTCCTTTTGCGCTTGTTGTACCGACTATTTTTATGGAAGCATTCAGAACAGTAGACGATTATGCTTCACGAGGATTTTATGTAATTTATATACGATGGATAAAGTATCTCTCATTTTTCCTTGCCGTTGCGCTCCCGGGAATATATGTAGCCGTTTCCTCCTACCACCCCGAAATGCTAAGCCACCGGCTTTTGCTGAATCTTGTGGCGGCAAAGGAATCCACACCTTATTCGGTAACTGCGGAAGCAATGATAATTACCATTATGTACGAAATCATGAGAGAAGCAGGAATAAGACTTCCGAAAGCTGTCGGAGGAGCGGTGTCAATTGTCGGCGCTCTTATAATAGGAGATGCTGCCGTTACCTCATCTTTGATCTCAGCGCCTCTTCTTATTATTATAGGTCTTACCGCAACCGCTTCATTTGTTATTCCAAGCTTAAACCAACAGACTTCCGTTCTTAGACTTGTTTATATAGTAGTAGGCGGATTGTTTGGTCTTTACGGAATAAGCATTATTACCGTTATGATTATCGCAAGTACCTGTGCGCTAAACAATTTCGGCATTCCGTATACCGCTCCTGTATCTCCGGTCACACCAAGTGCATTACGAGATGTGTTTGCAAGGTCAAGTTTTAAACACCTTCAGAAAACAAAAGGCAAGGTTGAAAATTTAAACGGAGTAAAAAAATAAACTCGGAGGTTCATACCATATGAAAATTTCCTCGTGGCAGCTTTTACTGCTTCTGTTCCTTTCAAGGCTATTTATGACAATAACCTTTTTTTCTCTCGACGATTCAGATTCCGCTTCAATAATTCTTCCGTTTGCTGCGTCCGTGTTAGTAGAAGTTATATTGTTTGTTCCGGCAATACTTTTATATAAAATACACCCCAACGAAAATGTAATAATTTCTGCATTCAAAGTGAACAAGGCTTTAGGAATCATATTAATTTGTATATACAGTATCTTTTTAACTTTTATGGTTTTTAAAACAGTACGGTTTTTTCTTTATTTCTTTGAAACGGAATTTTCTGCACTCCTTCCAATCGTATGGGTGGGGGTAATTCTCATAGCCGCTTCAATTTATGTTGCGTATCTCGGAATTGAAGCTGCTGCAAGAAGCGCTGCTGTTGTTTTCGGTCTTTTTATAGTAATGCTCCTTATAGTTATTTTTGCAACGGCAGATGATTTTGAGCTTTCAAATTACTATACAGTTCCGCTAACCTCCAACCGCCTTTTCCAAGGCATTTTAGACGGAATTTCAAGGAGCGATGAAACGGTAATTTTAATTTTAATTACACCGTATCTCAAAGAGAAAATATGCAGGGCAATATACGGCTACTTGGGCTTAAAACTTGTTTTTATAGAGGGAATAATAATTTGCTGTATGCTTCTTCTCGGCGGATACATGATCGCCTCACCATTTTCGTTCTTTACAATGTGTCAATATGCAAAAACCGCATTCATCGAACGTCTTGACGCTGTGTATTTAATCGTGTGGACTCTGATGGGAGTTATCAAGCTTTCGATGTATTCCATTTCGCTTTTTCCGGCATTGGAGGGATTTCCCAAGTTCAAAAAGCACAAGCTTTTAATAACTTCGCTGCCGTTTATTATCGGAGGTATCCCGGCACTTTTGTTTGCTTACAAGGATCAAATGATAATACCGTTTTTAGATACAAACATTTCCTTTTATGCAATAATAGCGCTGACCTTTGTGGTTCCGCTTATAATTTATATACTAAGGAGGTTTAAGCGTGAAAAAAATAAGCCTTATAATTCTTAGCGTACTGTACTGCATCTTTTTCATGAGCGGATGCGCCCCTAAAGCTCCCGACAAAATAGGAATAGTTCACGCTGTTGGAATTGACCCCTCTAAAGACGGAGGCTTCACTGTATCATTCCAGATTTTCAGGGTATCCTCTTCCGGTTCTCAAACGCCTATTGACCCAAGTAAAACAAACATCGAAGTCATCTCCTCTTCTTCAAAAACGATCGAAGGCGCAGTTGAGCAATGTGAAAATCAGATAGGTAAAACCCTGTTTTTCGGACATTGTCAGCTTCTTGTTATAAACAAAAAGATCGAAGATATTTATAGCTGCCTTGACTTTTTTGTAAACAACAATGACTCATCAATCAACATGAGTGTTGCAGCAACCGAAGATAAAGCCAAGAACATCATAAATTCCGATATTTCAAGCGGCACAGTAGCTGCAGAAACAATGAAAAAAATCTTTGATACCTCGGTAAACGACGGCTTTGCTGTTGCATCGGAGTTTATGAAAGTGATCTCGGCATATATTGATACAGATGCAACCGCAGTTTTACCTATTATGGAAAAACGGTCTCAGGCAATTTCAGATAAATCAAAAGAAGGCGGAGAGCCTGCTCAGGACGCAGTTGAAATTAACAAAGCAGTTTTGATTACAAACGGAAAGTTTTCCGAAACACTTGAAAAAGAGGAGGTGGTAGGAATAAACTATTACCTTGGCACCATCAAAAATTCAGATATGATAATCGACACCTCCGAAGAAAACATCAGCGTAAAAATTAAGAGCGTTAAAGAAGAGACCTACGTAGACACTCATGCGTCCGACAAAATAGATTTTAAAAGAGATATAACCGTCAGAATTACCCTTCCAAAAGAAAAGAGCAAAAATATAAAGAATGAAATCAAAACCAAAGCGGAGCAGACAATTGAAAAATATATAAATAACGCTATTGACAAAACGATTGTAAAAAACCGTGCCGATGTTATGAACTTTATCAGATATGTGCGCCAAAACGATTATGAAACTTATGAAAAGTATTCTGACGACTTTGAAAAACTCTTAGAAAAAATCCGCCCTGAAGTTTCAGTCACAGCAGTATTCTGACAATATATTAGCCTTGCAATTTCTTACACTTTATGGTATACTACTTCTAGGTATTAAATCTATAAGAAAAGAGGGTGCAGACTTGAAAAAAATAGAAAACCACCTCGGAGAAATCATTATAACCGACAAATATATAAAAAGTCTTATTGCCCGTACCGTTATCGAATGTATCGGCGTTGTCGGAATGAGCGGCTTCGGTGCAAAGCAAAAATTCAAGGCTTTTATAAATCGTGGCGGAAACGATACCGGCATTCTGCTCAAAACCAATGCACAGGGTGATCTTATTATTGATCTTCATATAATTGCTTCTTACGGAACTAACATTTCAACAGTTGCGCACATCATTGAGGACAAGGTTAAATATGCACTTGAATCGGAATTGAATATTAGCGTTCACCGGGTAAACACATATGTGGACGATATGAAAGCATAAAGACAACAAGGGGGTTATTTTGTTTTGATTAATGGAAAAATTCTTCGGGACGCTTTTATAAGCGGCGCTAACAGCATCGCTAACGAAAGAGTTTCGGTTGACGAGCTTAATGTGTTCCCGGTTCCTGACGGAGATACCGGAACAAATATGTCTATGACTATGACCAATGCTTTGGCGGAACTTTCAAACATGAAGGACGGCTGCCATGTGTCAACCGTAGCCGATACTGCCGCTTCTGCTTTTTTAAGAGGAGCAAGAGGTAACAGCGGAGTTATTCTTTCTCTTATTTTCAGGGGATTTAAAAAAGCGTTCAAAGATAAAAATACGGCGAGTGCAGCTGATTTTGCAAATGCGCTGAGAATAGGCGTTGACGGCGCTTATCAGTCTATCATGAAGCCGACGGAAGGCACTATTTTAACTGTGGCGAGGGTAGCTGCAGAACGTGCAGAAGAGATATCAAACAAAACCGACGATCTTATTTTAGTTGTAAAAGAAGCTCTTAACGCTGCTGAGGAAGCGCTTGCTAAAACTCCGGATCAGCTTCCTGCACTGAAAAAAGCAGGAGTTGTTGACGCAGGAGGAAAGGGCTTTGTAATAATCTTAAAAGCAATGTACGACGTCATTTCGGGCGGCGAAATCGTAAAGAATGAAAAGGCGGAAAGCAAGCCCGTTATCACAACCGAAAACTTTTCAACGGCAGTAGGTGATTTTGACGAGGAAATTAACTTTACCTACTGTACTGAAATGCTGATAAAAAAAGAACCCGACAGCAAGGATTCTAAATCTTTAAGAGCATACCTTGAAACAATCGGAGACTGTGTCGTAGTTGTTGAGGACGATGAAATCATAAAAGTTCACGTTCATACAAACAACCCGGGCAAGGCAATCGAAAAGGCGCTCACATTCGGAAGCATTAATCTTCCGAAAATCGAAAACATGAAAATGCAGCACGACGGAAAGAAAAAATCTACCGATAAGCGTGAATACACTCCAGTTAAGCCTGAAAAGGAATACGGATTTGTTGCAGTAGCAGCAGGCTTCGGACTTGAAGCAGTATTTAAGGATATGGGTGTAGACGTTGTTGTATCCGGCGGACAGACAATGAATCCTTCTACTGATGACATTTTAGGCGCAATAGTTTCCTGTCCTGCCGAAACAGTTTTTGTAATGCCGAACAACAAGAACATAATCATGGCGGCGGAGCAGGCGGCAAAGCTTGCCGACAGACGTGTTTGCGTTTTACAGACAAGAACAATTCCTCAGGGAATGAGCGCAATGTTCGGATATGATCCGGACGCTGATTTCAACACAAACAGAACGGAAATGACAAAGGCGTTTTCAAATGTTTCTACCGGACTTATAACCTTTGCGGCAAGAGACAGCGACTTTGACAATCATAAGATAAAGCAGGGCGATATTCTTGCTCTTGATGAAGGTAAGTTATCTTTTGTTGAGGACGATATTCAAAAGGCGGCGTACAAGCTTACCAAAAAGCTTGTAAACGGAAACTCACAGTTTATAACCTTAATACACGGAGCTGATGTTTCCGAAGAGGACGCAGAAAAGCTTTTAGCGCAGCTTGAATCAAAATACCAAAACCTTGAGATAAACCTTATAAACGGCGGACAGCCGATTTACTACTACATCATTTCAGTTGAATAACAATTTTGGAGGAACTTACATTATGACAAACAGCTACGAAAGTCCGTTTTGCACGAGATATGCCAGTAAGGAAATGCAGTATATATTTTCTGCTGACAAAAAGTTTACAACCTGGAGAAAGCTTTGGGTTGCTTTAGCAAGAGCTGAGATGAAGCTCGGTCTTCCGATCACACAGCAACAGGTTGACGAGCTTGAAGCAAATATAGAAAATATAGATTATGAAGTGGCACGGGAACGTGAAAAGCTTGTTCGCCACGATGTAATGTCGCACGTTTATACATATGGCTTAGCTTGCCCTAATGCCAAGGGAATTATTCACCTCGGTGCAACCTCCTGCTATGTCGGTGACAACACAGATGTTATTATCATGCGTGACGCTTTAAAGGTTATAAAGAGAAAGCTTATCGGCGTTATTGCCCAACTCAGCGAATTCGCCGAGAAATACAAAAACCTGCCTGCACTTGCATACACTCATCTTCAGCCGGCTCAGCTTACAACGATAGGTAAACGTGCAACCCTTTGGTGCAACGAGCTTTTGATGGATCTTGAGGAAATAGACTTCAGACTTCAAAATCTTAAGCTTTTAGGCTCTAAGGGAACAACCGGTACGCAGGCAAGCTTCATGGAGCTTTTTGAGGGCGACAGTGAAAAAATAAAGGCACTCGAAAAAATGATAGCTGAGGAAATGGGCTTTTCGGACGTTGTTCCGGTTTCGGGACAAACTTATTCAAGAAAAGTTGATTCCGCTATTGTTGCAACTCTTTCGGGAATTGCTCAAAGCGCATCAAAGTTTTCAAACGATATAAGAATTCTGCAAAGCTTTAAAGAGGTTGAAGAGCCGTTTGAGAAAAACCAGATAGGCTCATCGGCTATGGCTTATAAGCGCAATCCTATGAGATGTGAAAGAATTACTTCTCTTGCAAGATATGTAATGGTAGATATGCTCAATCCGGCATTCACCGCAGGAACACAGTGGTTTGAGAGAACGCTTGACGATTCCGCAAACAAGCGTATTTCCGTTGCAGAGGCATTTTTAGGCGTTGACGCAATTTTAAACATCATGCTCAATGTCACAGACGGGCTTGTTGTTCATGAAAAGATCGTCACAAAGAGAGTAATGGCTGAGTTACCGTTTATGGCAACAGAAAACATAATGATGAACGCTGTTAAAAAAGGCGGCGACCGTCAGGAGCTTCACGAGAGAATCAGAGAATACTCGATGCTTGCGGGTGCAAGAGTAAAGGACGAAGGACTCGACAACAATCTTTGCGAGCTTATTTTAAATGATCCTATGTTTATGATAACAAAGGAAGAAATGGACGACATTATGAAGCCGATAAACTTTATCGGAAGAAGCTCACAGCAGGTTGATGAGTTTATCGAAAACTGCGTTCGTCCTGTTCTTGATAAAAACGGATATGAAAAGGAAAGCGTAGAAATAAATGTTTAAAAAATTAAGCACAAAAGCGTGGTTTTTAATAATCGGAATACTCTGCGCCGTTATTGCGGTATTAGCTGTAATTTCAGTAATAGTCTGGAACACAAGCGTTATATTTGTGTTTGCACCGGTTGTTTTTGCAATTGTTTTAATATCAAGCGCATTCTCTTTTGACAGCAAAAACAATATCAAAAAAACAACCAAGAAGAAAACTAAAAAGCAAATTGCCGAGGAGGAGTATGTTTCTCCGTTTTTTGCAGATGATTCCGATAATAAAATGAAAGGAAAGAAAAGAAAATGAAACCAGAAACAAAATGCCTTCACTCCGGTTATTCTCCTAAGAACGGAGAGCCGAGAGTAATGCCTATTGTTCAAAGCACCACATACGTTTACGACTCGACGGCAGATGTTGCCGCAGTATTTGACGACCCTACAAAAGGTCTTATATACTCCCGTTTCGCAAATCCTACTGTAGATGCCGTTGAAAAGAAAATTGCTGAACTTGAGGGCGGAGCTGCTGCAATGGCAACCTCAAGCGGACAGGCTGCTTCGCTTTGCTCTATTCTAAATCTTTGTTCCGCAGGTGACAGCTTTATTTCTGCCTCTACCATTTACGGCGGAACGATAAATCTTTTCGGATACACTCTTAAAAAGCTTGGAATAGAATGTATTTTCGTAGATGCAGATGCTTCTGAAGAGGAGCTTCAAAAGGCATTTAAGCCAAATACCAAATGCGTTTTCGGCGAAACAATAGCGAATCCTGCGCTAAGCGTTTTGGATATCGAAAAGTTTGCGAACCTTGCGCATAAAAACGGAGTTCCGCTTATCATCGACAATACGTTTGCGACTCCTATTCTTTGCCGTCCTATCGAATGGGGCGCTGATATTGTTATCCACTCCACAAGTAAATATATGGACGGACACGCTCTTCAGATCGGCGGAGTAATTGTCGATTCGGGAAAATTTGATTTCACAAACGGAAAATTCCCTGAATTCACAGAGCCGGACGAAAGCTATCACGGAATCGTTTACACAAGAGATTATCCGGATTGCCCGTACATTTTAAAAGCAAGAATGCAGCTCATGAGAGATTTCGGTTGTTATCCTGCGGCACACAGCGCATTTTTACTTAACCTTGGACTTGAAACTCTTGCAGTAAGAATGAAGCAGTACAGCGAAAACGCTCTTACTGTTGCTAAGTATTTCAAATCATCTCCGTATGTTGAATCGGTTAACTACCCGAATCTTGAAGGGGATAAATATTACGAGCTTTCGCAGAAATATACGCCGAACGGTTCATGCGGAGTTATTTCCGTTGTATTCAAGGGCGGAAAAGAAGCGGCAATGAAGTTTATGGACTCTTTAAAGCTCGCTTCAAACGAAGTTCACGTTGCAGACATTCGCACCTGTGTGCTACATCCAGCAAGCGAAACTCACCGTCAGCTTACTGACGAGCAGCTTGTTGCGGCAGGAATCGAACCGGGTATGGTACGTTTCAGCGTAGGTCTTGAAAACGTAGAAGATATTATCGAAGATATCAATCTTGGATTTAAAGCGATTGAAGGCTAATGTGTAATTCGGAATTTTATAATTGACAATTGAAAATGGATAATTAAATTAATATAACTTAATAAAAAAATCACAGCGCACTGCAAGAAGAATTTGCGGTGCGCTGTTGCTGTATAATTTATTGACTGAGTAGATTTTCATTTTTGCCAAGAAGTATATCCATCATCAGCCTTGCCCCGTCACGAAATCCCATAGCATAGTTGTCAAAAGCTGTAATATAGTTTATATCATATTCCACACCTAATATTTTTTCCAAAAGTTCTTTGCCGTCATTATTAAGCATTTTTAATAATTCATCTAAAACATACGACAACTGCTGCATCAGCTTGCCGTACTTAGAACCTTCTTTAAACTGTTGATATGATGGATCTAGGTGTCCTGAGTACAATTCTCCGATATAATTCATTTTGATTTCCTCCTGTTTTTTCGCTTAATTGTTATCGTTCTTTTCTTCATCTGACGAGTCAATTTCATTCAGCGAAAAATTAAGGCATTGTATTACGATCTGATTTAGCGACAGATTATTTATATACGCTATCCTGTCAAGCTTCCTAACTACATTTACCGGCAATCTAAAAGTCTTGCTGACAGTTTCAGGCTTGCCTTGTATTTTTAACATTTGTTGTACACTCCTGATTATAATCTAAAAAGTTACTGATTAGCTTAAATCTATAGAACAATTCTACGTTTTCTTTGAGTTTTATAAAACATATGAATCATACGACCGTGCAAATTAAAAATAAACTCATATTGACATTCAGTGAATGTCAACCTTGTACTGATTTTATCATATAATAAAGAAAAAGTCAAGCACCAAATGTCAAAAAGGAAATATTTATATGTTTAACAACAAAACCAATGATGGTAGGAATAATTTTAGCGGTAAGAACATAGCTGCTCGCAGACAGGCTATGAAGATTTCACAGCGTGAGTTTGCAGACAGATTGCAAAATATAGGACTTGATATTGACAAAAACGCAGTGCAAAGAATGGAATCAGGTCAGCGTTTCATTACTGACATTGAACTTGTATACATAGCTAAAATTTTAAATTTAACATATGATGAACTTCTGACAAATAATGATTTGCAAACTAAATATGAATATGAAAATGAAAAAAATAGCTATTAAAACAAAAAACGGTTGACATCTTAATGCCAACTGTTTTTTTATTATATCTTTAATTCCGCATTAAATTCTCCATTTTCCATTGTCAATTATGAATTACGAATTATGCTCCCTTGCAAAGGGACAACCTTATGGAAAAGGGGTACACTAACAAAACTCTATAAAAGTAAAGAGTTTCCCCAGAGTTTTGAAAAAATTCG
>CABUAH010000041.1 GCA_902489475.1 uncultured Oscillospiraceae bacterium
CCCCACTGCTGCCTCCCGTAGGAGTTTGGGCCGTGTCTCAGTCCCAATGTGGCCGATCACTCTCTCAAGTCGGCTACTGATCGTTGCCTTGGTAAGCCGTTACCTTACCAACTAGCTAATCAGACGCGAGCTCATCTTTCAGCGATAATTCTTTGATTATTCAGTCATGCGGCTAAATAATGTCATGCGGTATTAACAGTCGTTTCCAACTGGTATCCCCCTCTGAAAGGTAGATTGCTCACGTGTTACTCACCCGTCCGCCACTAAACAAAATCGGTGCAGCAAGCTGCGGTGATTTTGCTCCGTTCGACTTGCATGTGTTAAGCGTGCCGCCAGCGTTCATCCTGAGCCAGGATCAAACTCTTTAGTTTGTTGTATATTTTCTAAATACCTCTCAGCATTTAGCTAATACCTCGCTCTAGTATTTACTCTAGCTTCTTTTCCTCATTTTATTTCAGTCTGTTTCGCTCAGACCAATTACTCTTCCTTCTCTTCAAAGGAATCTCTCAAGGGTTTTTCATTCGTTTCTTCTATATTGTTCAATTTTCAAGATGCGTGCCTTACTCGAAACTCTTTCCAAATTTCGAGTGCTTGACCATTATATCATAACCAAATTGCGATGTCAACACTTTTTTTGCGATTTTTTGTAATTTGTGCATTTTTTCTCTTTAATATATGTTTTTGAAAAGTTTACTGGTAATTTTGCACACATTATATATGCACAGTATTTATTTTCTGTATCAATATTTATTTTATGTATAATATTAGAAAATGGTGCTACAATAATTCTATAAATTTAAGCTCGGAGGTAATTTATGAAAACAAAGATAGCTGCACTTTTGACCGCTCTGACAATAACCTTTGGCGCTCTTGCTTCAATTTCCTTTATACCGAGAGCATCAGCCCAAGGCTCTGTATATACAGCTCTCGCATCCGGTTCTGTTCCATCAGCAACTGAATCAAACATTTATCTGCTGGCAAGAATTATTTCCGCAGAGGCAAGAGGCGAGCCATACACCGGTCAAGTTGCAGTCGGAGCAGTAATTCTCAACCGTATCAAGCATCCGTCTTTTCCTGACAGCTTATCAGGAGTTATATACCAAGAAGGCGCTTTTACTGCAATTGTAGACGGACAATTCAATCAGCCGATTTCAGATTCAGCTTATAATGCCGCCAGAGATGCTTTAAACGGATGGGATCCCACGGGAGGAGCCATTTATTACTACAATCCTGCAAAAACTACAAACGCATTTATGCACTCAAGACCTGTAATTGTTACAATAGGCGAGCATCGTTTCTGTTCATAATGTAAAAACATCACAAACCCCGTCAATTTCATGGCGGGGTTTGTTTTTTATTCTTTTCTCTTATCAGCTTTTTGAAGACGTTGTATCGGTTTTTACTGTTACATCCTTTACATATCCTGCAAGTCTTTCCTCATCACATTTCAAAACCTTTGCTGTTTTTAAAATTACAGCTTTACCGTCCTTATAATATCCTTCAGCAACTAAATTTCCTTTTGTATCAAAAAACATTGCTGCCGTCTTTTCATCAGAATAATCAACAGTCTCCATATACAGCTCAGTATCATCCTTGTCAGCCTTTACGCTGTATTGAGCTGTTGCATTTCCGGTTTCGTAAACCACAACATTATTTAAGTGAGAAGATTTCTTTCGCTCTTTCCATTCGCCGTTTGAAGCATAGTATACGTAATACTTACCCCCTGTTTTTAACGTAATTGACGTTACGGCATTTTCCGGCATATCATTGTTGTCGTCCTTATAAGCAACATGACCCGACTCTAAAGCGGAATCCTCCCCATTTACAACAATGTAATTAAATGCCACAAAATCTCCAACGCTTTGAGAAACATAATTCATAACCGAATACTTTTTCTCGCTCGTCAGTTTTTTCACATTTGTATCAAAGTAAAATGTTTTAGCGTCCGTCTTTTCAACAACTGTCAAATCAGAGCCGATCAAATTATAATACGTATAATCAACATCCTTGCTGACGTCGTCACTCGACTTATATTTATCATAATCTACTGTGCTCTTTTTTACCTCTTCAGAGCAGCCAACTGACAAAACACAAGCTGCTGCTAAAGCTATAAGCAATAATTTCTTCATAAACTTCCACCTATTTTTACTTATTTGAATCAATCTTATCCCAGTATGCCAAAAGATACTGTACTCCTGATATTGCCGTTAAAACTGCTGCAATCCAAACTAAAATTTCGTTAAGCCAAAATATATGAATTCCAATTCCCTCTAAAAACATTATCAAAACAATCGCTAACATCGTAAAAGCAGTTTTTAGCTTTCCGAGCATTCCTGCCGGAACTACAACGCCCTCATTTGCAACAACAAGTCTTATTCCCGATACCATTAGCTCTCTCGCCATGATTATTATTACTGCCGCAGCGTCGATCCATTGAGGAGTCCGAGCTGCAAACAATATAAGAGCACTCATAACAAGCATCTTATCCGCCAACGGATCTAAAAACTTTCCAAAAGTAGTAATAAGCCCCCTTTTTCTTGCAATCATTCCGTCAAACCAGTCTGTAATTGATGCCACGATAAAAATAGCCAAAGATATTAAAACATAAACATTTACACTCCTGCCGTCTAAGTACTGGCTCATTATCATTCCCGCCATAAAAAAGGGAATCAAAACCATTCTGATAACAGTTAGCTTGTTTGGTAAATTCAGATTCATATTTTATTTATCCTTTCTGGGATAGAGAAATTTCATGCAAACCGCCTATAAGGCAAATTTGACCTCTCCGATTATAGTTCAAAGTTATTATAACATAATTTCATTGCGTAAAGGGCAATGAGCGGCGACAGCCGCATCGTGCAAATGCACGATAAATCAGCGCAAGCTGATTTCATTTAAGGTTATTATATCATTAATGATTAAAATTGTAAAGAGAAAATTTGGTGAAAACCGTTTTTCGACAAAAGGATCACCTCATCATTATATTTTATTCAGCATCACTTTTATAGATTCACACATTACATTTTTACTGCAAAAATACCGTTTCAAATTATAAAATATATCCTCTGCTTTTATGCAGAGGATATTTCAAAGCTACACTCTTTCTCCCAAAAGATCAAAATCAAGCGTATCTGTTATTCTAACCTTTATAAACTCACCCTGTGAAGGCTTTTTTTCTGCTGTAAAGAAGATTTTACCGTCTATTTCAGGTGCATCCATATAGCTTCTTCCAAAAAAGCACTCAGCATATCGGTCAAAGCCCTCGCATACAACCTCAATTGTTTTGCCGACCTGCTCCTCATTCTTTTCAAACATTATTCTCGACTGTTCTTCATAAATCATTTCCGCACGGCGGGACTTTATATCCTCATCGAGCTGACCTTCAAGCTTTGCCGCAGCGGTTCCCTCCTCAGCAGAGTACGCAAAGCATCCTAGTCTGTCAAATCTCACTTTTTTTACAAACTCACAAAGCGACTCAAACTGCTCCTCGCTCTCACCCGGGAAACCGGCTATCAAAGTTGTTCTTAAAATAATTCCGGGAACCTTTTCTCTTATTTTTTCTATAAGAGAAACAAGCGACTGCTCATCACCCTTGCGGTTCATTCCTTTTAAAATCTCACCGTCGCAATGCTGAATAGGTATATCCATATACGACACAACCTTTTCCTCGCTTGCGAAAACATCAATAAGCTCGTCTGTAATTCTCTCGGGATATAAATAAAGCGTTCTTATCCATTTTAATCCGTCTATTTTTGAAAGCTCCTTCAAAAGCAACGCGAGCTTGCTTTCACCATACAAATCCTCTCCGTATCTTGTCGTATCCTGTGCGATCAAAACAAGCTCCTTGACCCCACCGTCAGCAAGACTTTTCGCCTCCGACACAATACTTTCTATACTGCGGCTTCTAAAGCGTCCTCTGATGCTTGGAATCGCACAATAAGTACATCTGTTGTCACAACCCTCTGCTATTTTAAGATAAGCCATATACGACGGAGTTGACAGCATTCTCTTCTCGTCAAAGCATAAATCTTCCTTGTTTCCGTATGTGCATACTTTTTCACCGCAATAGATACGCCTTATAATATCTGCAAGTTCGTCGTTCTTTCCGATTCCGACAACAGCATCAACCTGCGGCATTTCTGTCATAATCTCGTCACGGTATCTTTCCGCAAGACAGCCTGTTACAACTACCGCCTTTATTCTGCCTTCTTCTTTTAATGTACAGAATTCAAGAATTGTTTCTATTGCTTCTTCCTTTGCAGACTGAATAAATCCGCAGGTATTTATAATTACCACATCGCTGAGCGCCGCATCATAGGCAATTTCATAACCCTCGTCACTTAACAGTGCAAGTATTCTTTCTGCGTCCACCTGATTCTTCGGACAGCCCAGAGATACAATTCCTATTTTTGTCATTTCAAACCCTTTCCTTTAAACCAAAAGAGGGGAAAAAGCAAAAGCCTCATTCCTCCTCCAAGATTGTTTTGATTACTATATTTATATCCTCGTAAGAAAAGCCTCTTCGCATAAGCGAATTCTTCACCTTGTTTATCCCTTTTTCGTCAGTCATGTACCTTTCGTACTTCGCCTTTACAAGCTCGTAAAGCCTAACAGCAGTATCATCCTCATACTGCTCCAAAACTTCACTTATAAGCTCCTTTGAAATTCCCTTCCGATACATTTCCTGACTAGCTCTGTATATGCCGAAGCCTTTGGTCGTTATGTAGTATTCACCTAAGCGCTCGGCATACCTTCTGTCATCTACAAGACCAAGCTCACAAAGCCGGTTTAATACTTCATAACAGATGTCCTCATCATAATTCACCTCAAGCTTCTTAAAAAGCTCTATGTAGGAATACTCCCTTAAATCAAGAAGATAAAGAGCACGTTCTCTTGCACGCCTTAGATCGTTAGCCCTTACCACCTCGGCAAGTGCACTTTCAGGCATTTCAGTTCCCGCCTTTAAATGATACTCTGAAACAATCTCGCTGTTTATAAAAATCGGTTCAGCATCATCAAAATAAACGCCGTAAGTTTTGCCCTTATACTTTTCTATTTTCTCAATTTTCATTACTCAATGTCAACAGGCGCAAACTCTTCAAAATCATCATCCGCATCTACAACAACACTTGATACTGCATTTTTGGATTCGTCCGCCTTGCTTACTGCCGCAGCGCTTGCAGCTTTTAAGTCAGCCGCTTTCTTACTCTTCTTAGAAGTAGAAATCACTGCTCCGTCTTTAACCTTTTCCTTTATAAGTCCCTCGATCTCGTTCATAAGGTCTATGTTTTGATTTAAGAACTCCTTGGCATTATCTCTTCCCTGTCCTAGCTTTAGGTCGTTATAGCTAAACCATGCTCCGCCTTTTTTAACTATTCCGAGATCTACTGCCATGTCCAGAATCTCTCCGACTCTTGAAATTCCCGTACCGTACATAATATCAAATTCACACTCTTTAAACGGAGGAGCAACTTTATTCTTAACTACCTTACAGCGAGTTCTGTTTCCGATAACCTCGCTTCCCTGTTTTATCTGCTCCGCTCTTCTTACCTCAATTCTTACGGACGAATAGAATTTAAGCGCACGTCCTCCCGGAGTTGTTTCGGGATTTCCGTAGATAACGCCGATTTTTTCTCTTACCTGATTTATAAAAACAGCAACGCAATTGCTCTTTGCAATAACGCTTGTAAGCTTTCTCATAGCCTGCGACATAAGACGAGCAAGCTGTCCGACATGAGTGTCACCCATTTCTCCGTCGATTTCCGCTTTTGTTACCATTGCCGCTACTGAGTCTAAAACTATACAGTCGATAGCTCCCGAACGAACAAGTGCCTCGGCAATCTCAAGCGCCTGCTCTCCGCTGTCAGGCTGAGAAACAAGCAGAGAATCTATATCGACTCCAAGATTTTTAGCGTAAACAGGATCAAGCGCATGCTCAACGTCAATAAATGCAACTTCTCCGCCAAGCTTCTGAGCTTGTGCCGCAATATGGAGCGCCACGGTTGTCTTACCGGAGCTTTCAGGTCCGTATACCTCAACGATTCTTCCTCTGGGTACTCCGCCAATTCCAAGCGCCATATCAAGCGTCATTGAACCCGTCGGAATTGCCGCAACATTCAAAGCCTTATTTTGTCCAAGCTTCATTACAGCGCCTGCGCCGTAGGCTTTTTCAATTTGAGCAATAGCCGTTTCTAAAGCCTTTTTCTTTTCTTCACCTGTCACAGCAACAACAGGCGGTTTTTTGCTCTCATTTTTCTTTATCGCCATTTTATTTTTCCTCCGTTTTTTAACAATGAAAATACTACTTAATCTACAATGAATAACCGTGAACGGATGACCCCCGCCTCTTAGGCGGCGGTCATCTACGTCTTTCAGCAGGGGACATAAATCCCCTACTGAAACCCTAAGGGGCTTCGCCCCTCGTTCACTTGTTAAATGACGGGGCGGTGCCCCTTATTGAAAACTATCAAAGCTCCTATTTGCAAAACCGCAAAGAGCGGAACTAAAATGTAGAACTTTGCCTTTCTTGTCTTATGATGAAAGAAATACATTCCCACAACTCCGCCCAAAGCACCCAAGATGAAGCTCAAGCTTAATAATGTCTTTTCCGAAATCCTATAGCTACCCTTTATTGCCATTAGCTTGTCAATTCCGAAAGCAAAAAATGTTACTATGCTCATTACCGCAACGATCACAACGATGGTTGTTAAATGCTCCTGCAAAAAATCAATCAGCATATTCATTTGACACACCGGCTGTTATCACTCTGTAAATTCCTGCATAATCTTTTTTCTTTCTGACGTTTGTATATCCGTTTTGAATAAGGAGCTTCATAACTTCCTCTTCCTGACCGATACCGATTTCAAAATAGATTTTACCGCTTTCATTAAGCTTATGCTTATACATTCTTGCTATTTTGCGGTAATACTCAAGTCCGTCCTCTCCTCCGTAGAGAGCCTCAAAAGGTTCAAAGGCAACCTCCTCCTGTAAAACACCCGGAGTCATGTCCCGGACATTTAAATACGGGGGATTGCAGGTAATTATATCCGCAACAGGAAGCGCATTTATTACCTCTTCATCAAATATATCTCCTAAAATAAGCTTTGCCTTAGAACCGAAATTTTCGGAATTTTTCTCTAAATATCTATAAGCGTCCCCGCTTTTTTCTACCATATAGAGTTCCTTTAAAGAAAGCTTATCCTCTAAAGTCAGTCCGATGCATCCGCTTCCTGCACAGAGATCAACAAGCGTAAGATTTTCCTTTCCGCCGTTATCCTCTATACACTTTTCAACGAGTATTTCCGTATCGGGTCTTGGAATTAAAACACCCTCACCAACGCAAAAAGTTTTGTCATAAAAATCCCATTCGCCTATTATATACTGAAGCGGTTCATGATCTAATCTTCTCCGCATAAGCTCATTTAAAACCTGCATCTGGGATTCATTCAGATTTTTTTCGGGATCGTCTTTAACGCTTATTCCCGTAGCAAATAAAACTATCTCTTCGGCATCTTTTTTACCGTCAATTCCGCTTTCAACAAGTCTTGATTCTATTATTTCAAACGCTTCTTTAAGATTCATTCTTTCCACCATTTTAGAACATTAGTTCGCTAAACTTTAGTATATCATTTTTCTGAAACTCTGTCAACAGTTTACCATTTATCTATAGACTTATCCTCAGGAATGCAAGGCTTAATCGCAGCTATTGCAACCTCGATTTCACTTTCATCAGGCTCTCTTGTTGTTATCCTTTGAAGCCAAAGTCCGGGAGCTGAAAGAATCCTTGTAAACGGATTTGAATATCTTCCCGCAAGTCTGATAAACTCATATGTTATACCTACATAAACAGGTATAAGCAAAAGCTTTATCACAATTCTTAAGGCAATATTATCCCAAGGAAGATGCAGCACAGAAGTTATAATAATGCTTACAATAAGAGTTAAAATAAGAAAGCTTGTTCCGCATCTCGGATGAAAGCGACAATGTTTTTTTACGTTTTCCACCGTTAACTCTTCCTCTGCCTCATAGCAGGCGATCGTTTTATGCTCTGCACCGTGATACTCATAGGTTCTTCGTATATCCTTCATAAGTGACGTGAGCGCCATATAAAGGACGAAAATAATAATTTTTATAACTCCCTCAATGATCGTCTTAGCTATAGAATTTATAGGTATGACCTTTCCTATAAGACTTGATACGAACGACGGAAGCCACATGAATAAAACAACCGCCAAAGCTACTCCCAATACAACTCCTACAGTCATTACTATCGGCATGAGCTTATCCGAAAGATGCTCATCAAGCCATTTTTCAAACTTTGTTTCAGGCTCTTCATCCTCAAAGTCCATAGCTCTGTCCGCCGATTTTGAAAGGCACTTATATCCGTCTATCATTGATGTCACGAAATTAAACGGTCCTCTTATAAAAGGACACTTTCTGTACCATGGCGGATTCTTTCCGTTTTTTATTTCCCATGTTTCGGTTTCGATCTCTCCTGTGGGAAGCCTTAAAGCCATTGCAGCTTTGTCGATTCCTCTCATCATAACGCCCTCTATAAGAGCCTGTCCGCCGATTTTAGATTTAAACTTCTCCTGCGTTTTGTTCTCCATTTGTAAATTCGTTCCTTTCCTCATCCGTCGAAATAACCTCAACATTTACACTCTTATCATTTGATAGTTTTTTACTTTCTTTATAAGGAAGCTTTATTATTACTGTTGTTCCGACGCCCTTTTGGCTGTTGACTTCAAGCGTTCCTCCGTGAAGCGAAATAATTTCATCAGCAACTGCAAGTCCAATTCCGGAACCTCGCCTTGTGCTGTCCGCCTTGAAAAACTTAGTCTTTACTTTAGGCAGATCTGCTTCAGCTATTCCGATTCCCGTATCTGAAACGGAAATGACAACATATCCTTTTTCCTCATATGCCTCAACGCTTACCATATCTCCGCTGTCGGAATATTTAATTGCATTGTCAACTATATTTATAAATACCTGTCTTAGCCTGTTTTTATCTCCGTATATAATAGGAAGCATCTCCGGCTCATAATAATTGAGCGTAATGCCAAGTGCCTTTGCACGCTCCTGATAAATAAGCACGGTTTCTCCAAGCTCTGCAAGTATGTCAAGGTTATCCATATTGAGCATAAGCCTTCCGTCTTGAATTCTTGAGAAGTCTAAAAGCTCCTCAACCATCTGCGACAAGCGCTCGCTCTCACTTGAAATAACTCTCATTCCCTTGATAAAGGTTTCCCTGTCATTAATTGCAGTTAAGGTTTCGCTCCAACCCTTTATAGCTGTAAGCGGTGTTCTAAGCTCGTGAGAAACCTGGGAGATAAACTCATTTTTCATAGTTTCCGAGCTTGAAAGCTCCGCCGCCATATAGTTTACGCTTTCGCAAAGCTTTCCAAGTTCATCGTCACGCTCAGGTTCAAGACGCCTTGAAAAATCACCTGTTGCGTACTGTCTTGCGACCGTAGCAATTTCATCGACCGGTTTTTTTATTGTTCTTACAAAATAAAATCCAAGTGCAAAGATAAACACCAAAAGCGAAATCGATATTATTACCACAACCATTTCAAACAAAAACACACGTTTGTTTACATCTTCAAGAGATGTTACCATTCTAAGAGCTACGAACTGTGAAGGTGATTCGTCTATTGAAGTCGTAAGCGACATTGCCTCTTCACCCGTTGATAGCTCTACTGTATTTATAACTCCGTCGTTTGTATACTGAACTTCGAAAAGATCACTGTCCTTAAACTCAAAGCCCGACGAGGTAACCGCTGCATTACCGTTTCGGTCAATCGCCATAAGCTCTATTTTATCCTTGTCCTCAAACGTTTCCACAAGCGTTCTTATTTCTGCGTTATGATTAGACGTTTTATCATACGAAAGCCTTGATATTTCGGTTGTTAAAATGTTCATTTCATTTTTAAGATGCTGTTCAACCGAGGATTTGTAATAGCTTGAAATTATTATTATTGCAACTATACAAACCACCGCTATTGTAAGAGCGATTATACTGAACATATTGATAAGCCACCGCTTAGTTATGCTCTGTTTGTGAAAGAAGCTCTTTATGTTTTCTTTTGAAAACGCTTCTTTAAAATTTACTTCCCGAAGCTTATTAAACGGAAGCAAAAGCTTTTGAGGTATCGACATAACAAAATCCTCAAGCTTTTGAAGCTGCATAAAAAGACTCCCTCCTTTTCAGCGATAAAAACATTTACTGTGGATTGTTCGACACCCACTTATATCCAAAGCCCCAAATAGTTTGTATATACTGAGGATTGCTCGGCTCGTCCTCAATCTTCATTCTTATTCTTCTTATATTAACATCAACTATCTTGTCTTCTCCAAAATAGCTGTCGCCCCATATTTGATTTAAAATGCTCGTTCGGTCAAGCGCAGTATTCTGATTTTTAAAGAAATACTCCATAATCTGATACTCAACCTGAGTAAGATCTATTTGTCTCTCGTTTTTGTAAACGGTTCTGCTGCGAAGATTGATCGTAAACGGCCCTGAGGTTATCGAGGAAGCCTCTTCCTCATGCTTAGGCTGTGCCATATCAACTCTCCTGCACACAGCGTCAACCCTTGCAATAAGCTCAGAAATTGAAAACGGCTTTGTAATATAATCGTCTGCTCCCATCATAAGCGATGACACCTTATCCATCTCCTGACTTTTCGCCGAAAGCATGATTATTCCTAACGCCTGGGTTTTTTCTCTCAACTTCTTGCAAACCTGAAAGCCGTCTATTCCGGGCATCATAATATCGAGCAGCGCAACATCAAACTTTCCGCCCTGCTCCTCAAAAACCTTTATTGCGTCTTCTCCGCAATTTACGTCCACAACCTCGTAGCCCACTCTTTGAAGATTTATAACAACAAACTCTCTGATAGAATCCTCATCTTCACAGACCAACAGTCTTCTCATTTTAGTACCTCCGTATTTTACTTTCTGCAATATATCTTCCGTATATTATTTTCTCGTCTGCAATATACTTCCGTATATTGTCTTACTGATTCACAATATAAAAATTTTTCTTTATGTCATCAAGCTTTAAACAAAGCGGATCATCGACTCCCGACCGTTTAACAACATATTTAAGCTGACCCTGTTCACAGATAAGCATATACCCAAGCTCTCTGTAATTTTCGTATTCCGAATTATTGACAACATTTATCCTGAAAAGCTCTGTATTGCTTTTTTCTGCCGTTTTATCAAGCTTGTAAAAAACGGTTTCGCCGGTTTTCTCATCCGTCTTTATCGTTGCGCCTTTGATCATATCGCCCTTCATGCTGAAAAAATAGCCGTCATTAATTGAGTAATAGCCAGAATATTTGGTTTTTAATGTATAGTCAAGCTTAAAACACATCCATGTGGTTAACATGATTCCTGCGTTGTCGGTATCAAGATACCCTGTCATTGGCTTTGTAACCGGGATCTCACATACTCCGTCGCCGTCAACATCAAGCGAATTATACCCATACGGTCTATTTGTTTTATCGGAAATCTTTTCTTTAAAAACAATTGCAGCATTTTGAAAAGCGCCGTAGCTTTGCGTAATAATCTCTGTCATTAAAGTTCCGTCCGTTTTAAGAGTATCTATAAACAGCGCTTCTTTTCCATCTTCGGTTTTTCCCTGAACGCATCGGTTTACAGACGACGTAAAGTCTGACATATTCACCTTTCCGAGCGTTTTAAATTCACCTGCGTCCTGATGAATAACAAATCCTGTTGTTTTTTCGGTTTCACTGTCAATGCTTGCTTTGAAAATATCAAAAACCCCGTCTTTATCAAGGTCCATTACCGTTAGGAATGTATAATTGTCGTTATATATCGTACTTAAGCTTTCCCCGTCATAGTAGTAAACCTGAAGTGTATTGAGTGCAGAGCTTATCGCCTGATAGCCTATAATAATGCTTGGCGGCTTTCCTTTTTCGAGCTTGGATATAAAAATCCTGTCGATCTCAGCACCAAGTCCCTTAAAATCCACAACCGAGTGCCAGTTTCCCGAAGAATCCTGATCGAGTATATTTACATACACCGTACCGCCGTCATTATCAGCAGATGTGTGCTGATAAAATACTATCGCCTCTTCCGTCGGATCATCATCAATGTTTTCTATAACAAATGAGCTTCTGTTGTCACCGTTTTTCGGATACTTCAAAACTATTTCATTACCGGTTACACTTGTAAGCGCCTCGTGTATCTTTTGCTGCTGCTGGGTCATCATAGGCGCTTTTAAAAGTCCGCCCGTTCCCAAATCCTCGCTAATAGAACAGCCCGCAAGCGAAAAACAAACTATCATCACAACGACCGCTGATATGATTTTATTCAACTTGCGAACAGCTCCTTTCTTTTTCTGATTCAATCTGCATACACAAATTAAGTATATCATATTTTCAACTGTTTTAAAAGGGTTTTTAAAAATTATTTTTTATCCTTTTAAAACAAAAAACAGCCGATATGCACTCTCCCGGCTTCGACTGTTTTTCTAATATTATCTTTTATCTATAGGAACATACTCCTTCGATTTTAAAACGCTCTTATATGCAGGACGTATGATTCTGTTTCCTGTTACGATTTCTTCAAACCTATGAGCGCACCAACCCGCCATTCTCGAAACAGCAAAAATAGGAGTAAACAAATCCGGCGGTATTCTGAGCATTGTGTTTACAAGCCCCGAATACATATCAACATTCGCACAAACAGCCTTGTCTTTTCCGACTTCCTTTAAAATCTCCGGCGTCAAACGCTCAATAGATTCCAAGAGGTTAAATTCAGCCTCAAACTCCGTGCCTTTAGCAAGAGCTTCCGCTCTTGATTTTAAAATAACCGCTCTTGGATCTGAAAGTGTATAAACAGCATGACCCATTCCGTATATAAGACCCGAACCGTCGTTTGCTTCCTTTCTTACGATTTTTCTTAAGAAGTCCGCAACCTCTCCCTCGTCATTCCAATTGTGAACATTGGTCTTGATACATTCCTGCATTTGTCTTACTTTAGCGTTTGCTCCTCCGTGTCTTGATCCTTTGAGCGAACCTATAGCCGCTGTATAAGCTGCATACGGATCCGTTCCTGAAGAAGTAAGAACCCTACAGCTGAATGTTGAGTTATTTCCTCCGCCATGCTCAGCGTGAAGCATCATAAGCAGATCCAAAAGCTTTGCTTCCTCGTCCGTAAACTCTCTGTCGGCACGAAGCGTTGATAAAATCGTTTCCGCCGTGCTGTGGCCTTCAACCAGAGGATGCATAAACATACTCTTTCCGAAAAAGCTTCTCTGCTGAACCTGATATGCGTCCACCATAATTCTCGGCAGCTTTGCTATAATAGAAATAGCCGTGTTAAGCTCGTGATCCGGAGTTTTGCTCTCAGGATTTGGATCATAAGAATAAAGAGCAAGAATCGATCTTCCCATTTTATTCATAATATCCTTTGACGGAGCTTTTAAAATCATATCCTCAAAGAAATCACCCGGAAGCTCTCTTTGCGATTCTAATATCTTATTAAATGTTTCAAGCTCAGACTTTTTAGGAAGATCTCCGAAAAGAAGCAAAAATACTACCTCTTCAAATCCGAACCTGTTTTCCTTTTGTGTGTTCTCAACAATATCCTCAATATTATATCCCCGGTAAAAAAGCTTTCCCTCAACAGGCTCTTTTTCACCCTCGTTAATAATATAACCGTGTACGTTACATATGTTAGTAACCCCTGCCATTACTCCCGTGCCGTCAGGGTTTCTAAGTCCTCTTTTTACTCCATATTTATCGTAATACTTTTTGTCAATCAGATTGTTGTTAACAAACTGTTCTCTTAGCTTTTCCTGTGGTGTTATCGGCATATACAATCATCCCTTTCATATCCGCATTAAAACGCCGCTTTTATATTTTTACTATCCCATTACACTCATTTGTTTAAAGTAAATTATATCAAATTTGATTTGCTGTGTCAAGCCGAGCATATAACCCGATCTGCCTGAATATATTTCATTATCAGGATAATTAGTGTTCCTCAACAATTTGAAATACTCAAAAAAGAAAGGATTGGTTAAAATGAAAAGCACTGCAAAAAACCTGCTTATATTGGCAATCGGAATAATGCTTATTCCCTGCCTTGTATTTTTTAAAGACAAGCTTACAAGCGTCTCATCAACCCCCTTAACAGACGAAGTAAAAATATTATCATCAGAATCCGGAAAAATCAACACTATTTCAAGAAAAGATTATCTTTTGTACTCAACACTCGCCGCAATTCCGGCAAATTACAGCGATGAAGCGTTAAAAGCACAGATAGTTCTCCAAAACACATACATAGCTCATGAACGGCAATTTCCCGGAGAAGATTTAAACGGAGCAGACATAAGCGATGACGAAACAGTTTACCAAAAAATCATGAGTGATGACGAAGCAGCAAAGCTTTATGATGATATTGACGAGGTGAAAGACAGACTCTACTCGCTCATAGACGAGGTTTACGATGAGATATTAACGTATGATTCATCCCCTATCGCAGTCGCCTTTTTTGAAAGCTCATTCGGTCAAACCGAAAGCGCCGAGGACATATGGGGTGAACAAATAAGCTATCTTAAGTCAGTAAACTGCGAATCGGATAAGGACATAGACGAAACTGCCTTGACCGTATCCTCCGAAGATTTAAAAGACAAGCTTGAGGAATCGTTTGATATAACTCTTTCCGACAACACTGACAACTGGATATACATAACCGAAAAAAGCGATGCCGGTACGCCTCTTGAGATAGAGCTTGACGAACAAAAGAAAATTCCTGCAAGTGAATTTTATATAGCGGCAGGACTTGCGTCACAGCACTTCAGCATATCAGTCGATGACGATACTTTCACCTTTACTGTAAAAGGGTCAGGACATCTTGTAGGAATGAGCCAGTCATACGCCGAAGCACTCAGCACCAACGGAAAAGATTACAAACAGATACTTAAATACTTTTTTGACGGCTGTGAAATACTCAATGTGAAATAACTCAAAGCTCCTTGAAAAGCAAAGCGTTATGTGCTACAATATCCTTAGCCAAACTAATTAGGAGGGAATTATGCAGCATAAAATAAACGATATTAAATCGGCAAAAACCGCTCTTGGAATTGAATTTGGATCGACAAGAATAAAAGCGGTGCTTATAGGCTCCGATAAAAAATGTCTTGCGTCCGGAAGCTACACATGGGAAAATAAGCTTCAAGACGGTATATGGACATATTCAGAGGCAGATATCATCTCCGGGCTTCAAGGCTCATACCGCTCGCTTTGCGATGATGTAAAAGAAAAGTATGGCACAGAACTTGAAACAATAGGAGCAATCGGTATAAGCGCTATGATGCACGGATATATTGCGCTTGATAAAAACAATGAGCTTCTAGTGCCGTTTCGCACATGGAGAAACAACAATACGACTCAGGCTTCAAAAGAACTCTCAAAGCTTTTAAGGTTTAATATTCCTGAAAGATGGAGTGTTTCACACCTTTATCAAGCAATACTTGACAAAGAAGATCATCTTTCAAAACTAAAAAAGGTTACAACCCTTGCAGGATATGTTCATTATCTTTTAACGGGTGAAAATGTTTTGGGTATAGGCGACGCTTCAGGAATGTTTCCAATTGATTCCAAAACGCTTTGCTATAATAAGGAAATGGAAGATAAGTTTAACACGCTTGTCAAAGAAAGCGGTTACGGCTTTACTGTTTCGGATGTTTTTCCAAACATTTTAACCGCAGGAGAATGTGCAGGCCATCTTACAAAAGAAGGAGCTGCGCTTCTTGATCCAAGCGGTGTGCTTTCACCTGACATTCCTCTATGCCCGCCTGAGGGTGACGCAGGAACAGGTATGACTGCGACAAACAGCGTATCAAAAAGGACAGGAAATGTATCTGCCGGAACATCGGTTTTTGCAATGGTAGTGCTTGAAAAAAATTTGCAGAATGTTTATCCTCAAATAGATATGGTTGCTACACCGGACGGAAGCCCGGTTGCCATGGTTCACGCAAACAACTGTACCTCCGAAATAAACTCGTGGGCGGCATTATTTGACGACGTTTTAAAAGCTTTCGGTAAAAACGTGACTTCGGACGAGCTTTACAGCACATTATACCAATCCGCTTTGTCGGGAGAAAAGGACTGCGGAGGGCTTTTGCCTTACGGATACATTTCAGGAGAAAACATAACCGAAACAGAATTCGGACGTCCCCTTTTTATTAGAAGAGAAAACTCCTCGTTTACTCTTTCTAACCTCATGAGAGCTCATATGTGTTCTGCTCTCGGAGCACTTAAAATAGGTCTTGACATATTGCTTACTCAGGAAAACGTCGCTTTGGATAAACTTAACTGTCACGGCGGATTTTTCAAAACTCCCGAAATCGGACAAAAAATCATGGCTGCGGCGGCAAATGTTAAAACAAGCGTAAATGAAGAAGCAGGCGAAGGCGGCGCTTGGGGAATGGCGCTTTTGGCAGCATTTATGAACGCTGATGAATCCGTGTTGTCTGAGTTCTTAAACAAAAAAGTATTTGCCGACAGCAAAACCATAGACATAGAACCTTGCAGCGAGGATATTTCAGGCTTTGAAAAATTCATGGAAAGCTACAAGAAAGCGCTGGTACTGGAACAAAATGCTGTAAAATACATTTAGGAGAGAAAAATATGCTTGAAAAACTAAAAGAAGAGGTGTATAAAGCAAATATGCTTTTGCCTAAGTACGGTCTTGTAACCTTTACATGGGGAAATGTAAGTGCAATAGACCGTGAAACAGGACTTTTTGTAATAAAACCGAGCGGAGTTGAATATGACCTTTTATCACCTAATGACATGGTAGTTATGGACTTAAACGGAAACAAAGTCGAAGGAAGTCTTAATCCATCCTCCGATACCCCTACTCACCTTGAGCTTTACAAAGCGTTTAAAGACATAGGCGGAATCGTTCACACTCACTCCTCATACGCAACCTCCTGGGCGCAGTCGGGGAGAGATATTCCCTGCTACGGAACTACTCATGCGGATTATATATACGGAAATGTTCCGTGCGTAAGATGCTTGACAAAAGAGGAGATCGACCAAAACTACGAAAAAAACACAGGTCTTTTAATTGCCGAGGAATTTAATAAACGCTCGATTGATCCTTTGGCAACTCCTGCGGTGCTTTGCAAAAATCACGGTCCGTTTGCTTGGGGAACAACAGCGTCAAAAGCAGTTGAATGCGCTGTAGTGCTGGAAGAGATCGCAAAAATGGCATATCGCACCGAGCTTATAAACTCTTCTGCTGCACCTGCACCGAAAGAGCTACAGGACAAGCATTATTTCAGAAAGCACGGCAAAAACGCTTATTACGGACAAAGCCGCTGATAATAAAGCATAATAGGTTTTACAAGAAAAAAGGACGAAGCTGATCAATTTAAGTCTCGTCCTATTTAGTTGTCGAAAAACCTTATAGCAAATCAAAAGAGAGGATGCTTTCACTTGCAAAGCATCCCCTCTTTTAAAACAGTCCACCGGACTGTTTTAAAATTCACCCCTTGAAAA
>CABUAH010000042.1 GCA_902489475.1 uncultured Oscillospiraceae bacterium
TACAAAATCAGTCTCTTTTGATTTATTGCATAGTTTTCTACTTATAGCATTTTCATGCCATAAGAGATCTGTTTTTTCATAATGTTAAAACTTAAGCTTTTTATCAGCACATTGCTGCCGACTGAATACCTGCAATTGCACCGTCAGAAACAGCTGTGGCAACCTGACGCACCTTTTTTACGCAAATATCTCCGGCTGCAAACACTCCGGGGATTTGAGTACGCATACAATCATCAACAGGAATATATCCGCCCTCCAACTTTAGTTCTGTGTACATTTGAGTATTCGGAACAACACCTGCATACACAAACACACCGCACTCGTCATCCTTTACAATATGCTTCTCACCTGTTTTGTTATCTGTAAACTCAAGTTCCTCAGCTCTTTCGCTTCCGTATACTGCCGTAAGGCTTGAATGAGGCATGATTTTTATGTTATTACGTTTTGCGATCTTATCCTTAAATTCCTGTATACATGCAAGCTCGTCTTCAACACATACGATCGTTACCGTTCCTGCAATATCAGCAAGGTAAATAGCTTCTTTTACTGCACCGTCTGCTCCGCCAATCACATAGACATTCTTACCCTTGTAATCCGGACCGTCCTTCGGAGCATTTAATCTTACGCCTTTGAGTCCCTCTCCGGGGATACCCAATATACGTCCCGAACCACCGTTTGCAAGTATTACTGCTTTACACTCATAAGCTCCTTTATCAGTAATAATTTTCTTGAATTCGCCGTTAAGCTTTGTTTCTACTACGTTTTCATATCGGATCTCTACACCTGCGCCAAGAGCCTGATCTTTCATTCGTTCAGCAAATGTTTCGCCGGATTCTTCTTTTACGATTGCCGTATAGTGCGTAACTGTTGATACCGTTCCGATCAAGCCGCCGATTTGCTTCTTTTCCAGCACCAAAACCTTTTTGCCTCTGCTTTTGCCGTAAATAGCCGCACTGATTCCGGCAGGTCCCCCGCCGACAACGATGATATCATACAAATCCTGCATTTTAACGTCCTCCTATGCTTATTATAATAAATTCCCTCATTATATATAGTTGCAATCCCAAAAGACTTTATTCGAGCCATGTGTGATATATATTTTTTATAATTATATCATTTTAAAAACAATCTGTCAAAATAAAGAAAATGGAGCTGTCGAATTCAACAGCCCCGTTGACCTTATCCCGTTCGCCTTATTCTGAGAAGAAAAATCC
Organism: uncultured Oscillospiraceae bacterium; assembly: GCA_902489475.1. Classification (GTDB taxonomy): domain Bacteria; phylum Bacillota; class Clostridia; order Oscillospirales; family Ruminococcaceae; genus UMGS1601. The sequence continues at coordinate 1,215 of CABUAH010000042.1, forward strand.
TGCCGTCATATCAAGATAATTTTGACCGCTGTATTCAGGATACTGTTTCTGCACTTCTGCTTTAAAGCTGCCAGCATCTGAACAATTTTTTGCAATTTTTTTAAGATTTTCGAGATAATCAATCTTTGTTTGAGCATCCTTCAAATCCTCCGGTGTGTAGTGAGAAGTCAAAATCAAATCGTAGCCTTTCAAAATATAATTCTTAAGCTCAGATATAATACCTTCTGCATGTGCTGCTCCTGCGACAATCGAGTGGCAGTCATGACCGAGCATATGAGTATACACAGCATTGATTTCAGGAATTTCAATATCAAAAGCTTCTGCGGTCTGTTTTATCACAAAATCAATACCACCGATTTTTATTTTTCCCTCCCCTATTACATTTGTAATTTTGTGAATAGAGTTGTCAAAGATTTCACCGAATGCATTTGTAAAATTATCAATGAGACCCTTTCCACCGCCGTTTTCAGAATATTCTACTGCGTTTTGTGTAGCATACTTCAAAACATCAGGCATAAATGTTGCACCTGCTCCATGATAGGCTATAAGCATACCGTCTACCTCAACATCTTTCAGGTATTCAGCAAGCTCCTTGTTGTTGTCTAAAAAGCACGGTGATTCAATAATAACAGCTTTTCCCTCTTTCTCTACAATAAAAACTTCATCGTCAATAAAATCGTTCGTCTTATATGCATGAAGCTTTATTCCCCCAAAATCGTAAATGTTCATTTCTCCTTTTTCAAGCTTTACTGTTACAAATGTATTCTTGTTCATATTAATATCCTCCCGGTTATCTGTTTTTGTTTTAATTTTGAGTCCCGCAGCGGCCGTTCTCCGTGGCTCTAACTATATTATACATACAATAGTTTCAAATGTAAAGTAAGCACTTTTTTGTAACTAAGGGTGCGGCGAGGTAACCTTTTCGGTATTTACGGGCTTTTGGGGTAAAAAAATTTTTTATTTCTGAATTTTCTGCGACAATTTCACGTCTATTGGACTTACACCGATAAAAACAATTTTATAAAACTTCTTTCTGTTTTGCTTGAGATGCTCGTTTGGATAGTTATGCGGTCCATGCGATTTATCCTTTAATGATTGCAGCGTTACATCTAACCTATACATCACCGCTTACAAACAAAAAACGCCGATATAAACAACCGTTTAATCAGCGTTTTTAAAATTATTCGTAAAAATCATCGTACTCATCGCCGAGGATATTCCTTTGAAGCTTTTCCAAAACATTTAAACATGAGTCGATCTCTTCCTGAGTAATGCCCTTCATCATCCTTGCGTCAATATCGTCCGAAAAAGTTTTTATCTGATCATCAATCTTTTTTCCTTTTTCACTTAAATAAACGTCAACATTTCTCATGTCAATATCACAGGTCTGCCTTTTGATAATATCCTTTTTTTCAAGGCGTCCAAGCGATACAGAAATAGTCGGTGCTTTAAGTCTAGTCTTATTTACGATATAAAGCTGATTTACCGGCTCATTAGGAGAAAGATAAAATAATATTCTTCTCGTTGCCGGAGTGATTCCGATTTCAGCACACTTCTCGTTAAGCTCATCATTAAATATCTTTGAAACGTCATTAATTTTTGCAGTAAGCTTTTCTGCTCTTCTTTCTTTGCGGTCCATGCTGTTTTCTATACTTCCTTCCAAAAATCCAAGTTAATAAATACAACCCAACTACGCTTATTTTGTAAGCTTCTCAATATGCGTGGAACGTATTTCATAAATTACATTATAAGGAAACTTTTTATATTGTCAACAGATTTCACAAAATTTTCACACTGATTTCATAAAGCCTGCCGGATGCACTTCGTTTTGTATTTGTGCGGAAAAATTTTTGAAATAATCGTCCTTTAAAATTATGCCTCTTCTCACACATGACTCGCCGTATCTTTTTCTTAGCTTGTCTACTGTATTATTAAGACTTTTCTTTCTCATGCTCTCCTCTATGCTTTCAAAAAGAGTGAGTTGTTCGTACGAATTCTGCGGTTTTAGATCTCCTGCACTTATGCCTATGCTTCTTATCGGCTGACCGTTTGATTTTGAAATCGACTCTTTATAAAGCTGAAACGCAATACTTGCTATATCCTTGGCATCGTTTGTAAAAAATCCCGTATATCTTTGTTTTGAATATGTGCGAAGAAGCTTGTTCCTCACGTTTACAGTTATCACTCCTGATTTAAGCTCCATCTTTCTAAGCCTTGATGCAACACTTTCGCTGAGCGCATATAAAACCACCTTAACATCACGATCGTTGCACAAATCTCTCGGAGATGTTGTAGAATTGCTTACAGATTTTAAAAGCGCAGTTTCACCGTCATAAGCGACCTTGCTTTTGTCATCTCCTCTTGCAAATCTTTTGAGCTTTAAACCGTTTTCTCCCAAAGCACACAAAAGCATTTTATCATCTGCATTTGCGATTTCACCTATCGTAAAAATTCCTCTCCGCCTTAAAATCTCCCTTGTTCGGCGTCCTACATACAAAAGCTCCCCGCTGTCAAGTTTCCACACCTTATCCTTATAATTTTCCTTTGAAATAACCGTAACAGCATCGGGCTTTTTAAGGTCAGAGCCAAGCTTTGCAAAAACCTTGTTAAAGCTGACTCCGACCGAAACGGTTATCCCAAGCTCTTTCTTTACACGCTCTCTGATCTCATTTGCGATTTCCTCTCCGTCAGCTTGTTTTCCGTTTCTGAAAAGCCCCGTTATATCGAGCCAAGCTTCGTCTATTCCGAACGGCTCTATCCTATCGGTATAATTTGAATAAATTTTTCTTGCCGCCTTTGAAAATTCAAGATACAAATCGTAATGTGGCTTGCACAAAACAATATCCGGACATTTTAATCTTGCTTCCCATATGGTTTCACCCGTTTTAACTCCCATTCCTTTAGCCATGTCGTTTTTAGCCAAAACTATGCCGTGCCTGTCCTCAATGTTTCCGCAAACTGCTACCGCTTTTCCCTTTAAAGACGGATTCATGCGACATTCGATTGACGCATAGCAGTTATTTATATCAACATGAAGTATTACTCTTTCTTCAAATATGCTTTTCATTTTCCCTCTCCTGTATATCAAACAAATGTTCTTTTTATTTATGATACCACACGAACATTTGTTTGTCAATGGCATTTTTTTTGAATTTTCACAAACCTTTCAACTAATATATATACTATTCACACTTATAAATTTTAGAATAAACTTGCAGCAAGGGAAAAGAGAAACCCTTTTAAGAAGCATTACGCTTCATATTATTTTAAAGAAGGCGAAGAAGAAACTTGTTTGTTTTTGGCATAAAGCTGACGAAAAAACAAAAAGTCAAAAGTGAAATTTATAATCTCTTCCTAAATATTTAATTATTACAGACAAGTGGCTTCGTCTTCAGCAAATAACAATTTCTTAATTTCAAGAATTTCATAAAAACTCCTTATTAAAATGCCCGGTTATTTTAATCGGGCATTTTAATTTGTCTAAAGCTCAAAGCAAAAGTTTTGGTCAAGCTTTTTTAAAAGCTTGGCAGTCCAAGGCAGAGCATTGCTCCGATTTAAACATTTTTATGTGTTTAAATGCTTGCTCTCAATAATTTTCGTTTTTCCTTGACAAGTTATCCCGAAAAGTTTAAAATGTAACCATAAGACATACATCAAACCGATAATTTTTTTGGGGGAGATTTAAAATGAAAAAAGTTATTATTTCAGCGGACAGCACTTGTGATCTTGGAGATGAGCTTAGAGAAAAATGGAACATCCAGTATTTTCCCTATCACATAAACCTTGAGGGAAAAGATTATCTTGACAACGTGACAATTACGCCTGATGATCTTTATTCTGCTTATCGAGAAAGAAAAGCGCTTCCTAAGACAAGCGCAATAAATGTAGACGAATATATAAATCATTTCAAAAAGTTTACGGACGAGGGATTTGAGGTTGTTCATATAAACCTTGGCTCGGGGCTCTCTTCTTCTTGCCAAAATGCCTGTATTGCCGCAGAAGAATTTGACGGAGTTTATGTAGTTGATTCTAAAAATCTTTCAACAGGAACAGGACTTTTGGTATTAAAAGCGTGTGAAATGGCAAAAGACGGAGCAGATGCCAAAAGCATTGCCGAAAAGCTACGCTCGCTTACATCCTACTCTCATGCAAGCTTTGTTATAAACACTCTTGAGTTTTTGCGTGCCGGCGGAAGATGCTCTGCGCTCGCTGCATTTGGAGCTAATCTTTTAGGAATCAAGCCTTCAATTAACGTTGACAATAACGACGGCGGAAAAATGAATGTCGGAAAAAAATACAGAGGAAAATACGATAAGGTATTGCTCAGCTATGTAGCGGATACGCTTGCAAAGCACCCTGATTATGACGACAGCATTGTTTTTATCACGCACTCAGGAACTGATCAAGCATATATTGAATCAGTAAAACAGTACTTACAAGAAAATACCACATTTAAAGAGATTCATGTAACAAAAGCCAGCTGTACAATTTCCTGTCATTGCGGACCTGACACGCTCGGAATTTTGTTTATGACACGTCACGATTAAAAGAAAGGACAAGTTTGATGATTGCACATATTAAAGATGTTATTATAAAAGCTATTTTAGCAGGAATTTCTATCGGCGTAGGCGGAACTCTTTATCTGTCCGTTGACAATAAATATATAGGCTCTCTTCTCTTTGCAATAGGTCTATTCTGCATTTTCTCATTTGGATTTAATCTATACACCGGAAAAATCGGATTTTTAATAACAGAAAAAAACAAGAAGAAATTTGGAGTAGATTTGTTCCTAATATGGCTCGGCAACCTGATTGGAACAGGGCTTACCGCTCTTTGTTTAAGGCTGACACGGGTATCCGATGCACTGTCGCAGAAAGCGAAGGGTATGTGTGAAATAAAGCTCTCGGACAATCTTTTGTCAATATTTATACTTGCAATATTCTGCGGACTTTTAATGTATATCGCTGCATATAGTTACAAGTACGGAACAAGCCCTCTTCAAAAATACATAGCAACATTTATTTGTGTAGTAGTATTTATACTCTGCTCTTTTGAACACTGCGTGGCAAATATGTATTATTTTTGGATCTCCCTGTCAATATCTCCGAAAGTTCTTTTGTATCTCATCGTTATGTCAATAGGAAATTCTGTCGGAGCCTTTATTATCCCATTCTCATTTAAGCTTTGCAATATGAACAACGGAAGTGATAACAATTAAATTTAAAGTTTCAACCGAACATGAAACCGAAATGTATCAGTCATATCTCATAGGAGTGCTTTTGGCTGCCGCAGGAGGTTTTATAGACGCATACACCTATATTACACGGGGCGGTGTTTTTGCGTATGCACAGACAGGAAACATTGTTTTGTTTGGAATCAGTATCGGAAAGGGAAATTTTTCGAGGTCGCTTTCATACATTATACCGATAGTAACATTTATTCTCGGCATTTTTATAGTAGAATGGCTTAAAAAGAGGTTTACTCCACGTCAAAAGAACTGGCGTCAGATGGTAATCGTTATTGAAGCTGTAATTGTTTTGGCGGTTTGTTTTATTCCCTACGGAAAATCAACCAATCCCTTAGCTATAGTTCTTATTTCTCTTGTAAGTGCGCTTCAATACGAATCGTTTCATAATCTTCGCGGAAAAGCTTTTGCTTCTACTATGTGTACAGGAAATCTCCGAAGCGGATCGGAAAACCTTTATCTCTTTTTTGAAACAAGGGATAAATATTATCGAAATAAAGCGATTCAATATTTCGGAATAATTTTTGTATTTATCTTAGGCGCAATTTTAGGCACCGAGCTGTCAGGCTTTTTCGAGCTTAAAGCTGCTCTGTTTTCACTGGTATTTTTAACAGGTGCTTTTATCGCTTTATTTTTTGACAAAAGCTTTATTTAATTCTTAATTCATAATGCGTAATTACAGTAATTGACAATGGAGAATGGATAATGGAGAATGGAAATTTAATTAATATAACTTAATACAAAAATCACAGCGCACTGCAATAAAAATTTGCGGTGCGCTGTTTTCTGTGTAATTTATTGACTGTTGAGATTATCATTTTTACCAATCAGTATGTCTATCATCAGTCTTGAACCGTCACGAAATCCCATTGCATAGTTGTCAAAGGATGTAATATAGTTTATATCATATTCCACATCTAATATTTTTTCCAAAAGTTCTTTACCGTCATCATGAAGCATTTTTAATAATTCATCGAAAACATCCGACAACTGCTGCATTAGCTTGCCGTACTTAGAACCTTCTCTAAACTGTTGATACGATGGATCTAGGTGTCCTAAGTACAATTCTCTTATGTAATTCATTTTAGTTCCTCCAAGCAGTTTTACACAATTGTTTTAAGCCTTCTCGTCTACCATATCAATTTCACGAAGTGCATAATTCAGGCATTGAATTACAATTTGATTCAGCGACAGATTATTTATATACGCTATCCTGTCAAGCTTCCTAACTACATTTATCGGCAATCTAAAAGTCTTGCTGACAGTTTCAGGTCTCTTTTGTATCTTTAACATTTATTATATACTCCTTTTTCTTTTCTACGTATATTTTATGTCTGTTTGTAATACATCGGCTATCGACATTTTCATTATACTCCGTATGGAGTAATTTGTCAACCCCATACGGAGTAGTTTGTTATAATATAACAAAGGGAGGGCATAAGATGTATACAAGATTGTTGGATTTAAGAACAGATAAGGATTTAACACAAAAGGAATGTGCAAAAATAGCTTTCATAAGCAAAAACAGTTATATAAGATATGAAAAAGGTGAAAGGGTACCGCCTCTGGACGTTATAATGTTACTTGCAAAATATTATAATGTTTCTATTGACTATGTCGCAGGGCTAACAAACAGTAAGAAAAAAGAATGGTAAAACTAAAAAGCCACAGAGAAAAACTCAAAAGTTCCCTGTGGCTTAAATTGTTCGACATAATTTGACAAAATATCTCGACCATGCTATTATAATTACAAAGGTTGTCTGCTTATCGGTAGGCGGTTTAAATCTTCCCTCCGGAAACGGAGGTGAGCGGCATGAGTATTATGGAAATACTTACGATGATTATCTTAGTAACAAATATAATAAGTCTTGTTTGCAATAATAAAAAGAAATAACCGCCCATACATACCTTAGGACGGTTATTTTTATAACGATTCGGAGGTAAGCCGCTTACAGCAGGCTTCCCTTTTTATATTATACCATATAAAAAAAATTTGTCAAGCAGAAATAACTCTGCAATGCATAATGTGTAATTTGTAAGTGATATAATTGACAATGGATAATTCTTTTGTCCTTGACAAAAGCAAAAGATATGTTATAATATAAATGAAAAGGGAGTCTGCGATAAGCGGTTTCTCCGAAATTGATTGTTAAAGAATAACCGCCAACTGGGAGAATAGTTTAGGCGGTTATTTCTTTATTTTTTATTAAATAAAGACTCTACTTTTTGTTACTGAAAATTATGTAACTTAGAGAGATAACACTGATAATTATACTAACGAATAAATACATATCCGAGTATGTAACCATAGTTATCACCTCCCTTACGGGAGAAACCGCCTACCGTTAATGCAGACACCCTTGTGACCATATTGTCACAAGGGTGTCTTTTTGTCAAATTTTGTCGAATTAATTATCCATTATCCATTGTCAATTATAATAATTCGAATTAGTATAATTAAAACTTAAGCTTCTTAAATCTTTCCATAGCTTCCTTCGTTCTTTCGCTGTCGCCGAAAGCGGTAAGTCTAAACCAACCCTCTCCGTTTTTGCCGAATCCTGCTCCGGGAGTTCCGACAACATTGGCTTCATTCAAAAGCTTATCGAAAAATTCCCAGCTTCCCATGCCGCCCGGACATTTAAACCATATGTACGGAGAATTCTTTCCGCCTGTATACTTTATGCCCATTTCGTCCATAGCGTCTGCAATAACCTTAGCATTCTGCTGATAATACTTAATGTTTTCCTTAGTCTGCTTTAAGCCTTCTTCAGAAAAAACTGCTGCTGCGGCACACTGAACAGGATAAGAAACGCCATTAAATTTAGATCCTTCTCTTCTTCCCCAAAGCTGAGAAATTGATACCTCAGTTCCGTCACTTGCAATTACTGTAAGCTCATTAGGAATAACGGTATAACCGCATCTCATTCCGGTAAAGCCTGCGGTCTTTGAAAGCGAGCACATCTCAATAGCGCATTCTCTTGCTCCCTCTATTGCAAAAATACTTCTCGGAATATTTTCGTCCGTGATAAATGCTTCGTATGCGGCATCATAAATAATTATAGCATTATTCTTTTTAGCATAATCTATCCATACTTTGAGCTGTTCTTTGGTATAAGCCGAGCCGGTAGGATTGTTAGGCGAACAAAGGTAAATAAGATCTGCGTGTACGTTCTCATCAGGCATTGCCGCAAAGCCGTTTTCTTCATTAGAGTCGGCATAAATGACCTTTCTTCCGTTCATAAGGTTTGTATCAACGTAAACCGGATATGCCGGATCGGTTATCAAAACTGTATTGTCATCGCCGAAAATATCGACAATATTTCCACAGTCAGACTTTGCTCCGTCATTGATTCTTATTTCATCAGGAGAAACTGTTACGCCAAAGCTTTTGTAATATCCCGAAACAGCTTCCTTGAGGAAATCATATCCTGCACCGCTGTCCTCATATCCTTTAAAGGTTTCCTTAACGCCCATTTCATCTGCGCCTTTTTTCATAGCTTCAACAACGCATTTTGCAATAGGCTGGGTTACATCACCGATACCCATTCTTATGATATCTGCGTCCGGATTTGCTTCCTTATAAGCGTTTACCTTTTTTGCAATGTTGATAAAAAGGTAGTTCTTTTCAAGCTTCAAAAAATTCTCGTTGATTGATGGCATTCTTATCATCCTTTCATTGTTGCTATATTATTACTTCTCCATCGAATACGTTTACAGCATTTCCGGTAAGATACACTTCTCCGTCTGAGGTATATCTCACTGTTAATTCTCCTCCGATAAGCTTTACGGTAATGTTCTCGTCCTTGTTGCAGTATCCGTTTTCACAAGCCGCAACAACACTTGCACAAGCTCCCGTTCCGCAAGCCCATGTTTCTCCGCTTCCTCTTTCCCAAACTCTCATCTTAAGAGTGTTTCGGTCAACTGTCTGAACAAATTCAGCATTCACTCTTTCAGGGAAAAGCTCATTATTTTCAAATTCAGGTCCATACTTTTCAAGCTCGAAAGTATCGACATTTTTTACAAAGGTTACGCAGTGAGGATTTCCCATAGAAACACAGGTAATATTCCATTCCCTGTCACCGATCACAGCAGGCTTATTTATTATTTTTTCGCCCTCAAGATTAACAGGAATCTGCTTTGGATCTAAAACGGCTTTACCCATATCAACTCTTGCGCCTACTACCTCTCCGTAATGACGCATAAGCTCAACACCTATAATTCCGCTTAGCGTTTCAATAGTGAACTTATCTTTGTCGACAAGCCCATTATCTCTCATAAATTTTGCAACGCATCTTATTCCGTTTCCGCACATCTTTCCTTCACTGCCGTCGAGATTAAACATTCTCATTTTTCCGTCAGCAACCTTAGATTTACAGATCAAAATTACTCCGTCGCCGCCGATTCCGAAATGACGGTCGGAAAGTCTTATAGAAAGTCCCTCCGGATTGTCGATTCTTTGATCAAAGCAATTAAAATAAATGTAATCGTTACCGCAGCCGTGCATTTTTGAGAACTTAAAGGTCTGCTTCTCAGTCCTCATATCGTTTATATCAACAAGCTCTGTAGACTGTTCGGAGTATTTGCTCTTGATTGATGAAACAATAGCGTTTGCAGTATCAATCGACGTTAGACACGGTATATTTCTGTCAACAGTTTTTCTTCTTATCTTTACGCTATCTCTTGACGGAAGTCTTCCCTTGGAAGATGTTGAAATAACATATTGAATGTCTCCGCTTTCTATAAGCTTAAGCGTATTATTCTCGCCCTCATGGATCTTATCGACTACCTGAGCCTCGATTCCGTTTTCCTCAAGAGTTTTTGCAGTTCCTCTTGTAGCATAGATCTTAAAGCCGAGATCCAAGAACTTCTTTGCAACCTCAGATATTTCAGGCTTATCCGAATCTCTTACTGTTATAAACACTCCGCCGTTTTTCTCAAGAGTATAGCCTGCCGCAATAAGACCTTTATATAAAGCTTCTTCCAAAGTATTCGCCAACGCCAAAACCTCGCCGGTCGACTTCATCTCAGGTCCCAAATGGTTATCTACATCTATAAGCTTTTCAAAAGAGAATACAGGTACTTTAACAGCCGTATAAGGAGAATGAGGATAAAGTCCCGTTCCGTATCCCATATCCGAAAGCTTTTCACCGAGCATTGCTCTTGTTGCAAGCTCAACCATAGGAACTCCCGTAACCTTTGATATGTACGGAATAGTTCTTGACGAACGTGGATTAACCTCAATTACATAAAGCTCTCCATGGTAAATAAGATACTGAATGTTTACAAGTCCCTTTGTTTTAAGAGATACCGCAAGATTCTTTGAACACTCAACAATTCTGTTTACCATTTCATCCGGAAGATTCCATGCAGGGTAAACAGCAATAGAGTCACCGGAATGGATTCCTGCTCTCTCAACGTGTTCCATTATTCCGGGAATCAATATATCTTCCCCATCGCATATTGCATCGACTTCAAGCTCCGGTCCCATGAGGTATTTGTCTATCAAAATAGGATTTTCGATTTCCTGCGCCAAAATGATAGCCATATACTCCCTGATATCGTCATCGTTAAAGGCAATGATCATATTCTGTCCGCCCAAAACGTATGACGGACGCATCAAAACAGGATAGTGAATTTTATTTGCAACCTCAAGCGCTTCTTCGGTAGTCATAACCGTAAAGCCCTGAGGACGCTTGATCTTATGAAGCTCCAACAGCTCGTCAAAACGCTCTCTGTCCTCTGCTGCGTCAATGCTGTCAGGAGGAGTTCCTAAAATGTTAACTCCGTTTGAAGCCATATGCTTTGTAAGCTTGATAGCTGTCTGTCCGCCGAATGCAACTACAACTCCGTAAGGCTTTTCAACATTTATAATGTTCATTACATCTTCATTTGTAAGTGGTTCAAAATAAAGTCTGTCAGCAGTATCAAAGTCGGTCGAAACAGTTTCCGGGTTGTTGTTTACAATTACAACATCAAAGCCCTGACGTTTAAGCGCCCAAACGCATTGAACCGATGCATAGTCAAACTCGATTCCCTGTCCGATTCTTATAGGGCCTGAACCGAAAACTATAACAGTTTTGTTTTCAGATCCACCTGCGGCAATATGCTTTGAAGCCTCGTCCTCAGCATCATATGTAGAATAGAAATACGGCGTTTGAGCAGCAAACTCAGCAGCACAGGTATCTACCATTTTAAAAGAAGCGTGTTTAGGATTTTCGATCTCACATCCGGAGAGTTCTTTTATAACCTTATCAAGATATCCCTGCTTTTTAGCTTTAATATAAAGTTCGTCTGTTAAAACTCCTTTTCTCAACTCTTTTTCAGTATCTATGAGCTTTAAAAGCTTATATAAGAACCATATATCTATTTTTGTGATATCGTGAATGTATTCAGGAGTAACTCCTCTTCTTAAATTCTCATACACAACAAACAAGCGCTCATCGTTACATACTTTAAGTCTTTCCTTGATCTCTTCATCGGAAAGCGACAAAAGCGGTTCGCTTATAATGCTGTCATGTCCTATCTCAGCACCTCTTACAGCCTTCATAATAGCCTGTTCAAAGGTCGTTCCTATCGCCATAACCTCGCCTGTTGCCTTCATCTGAGTACCAAGAGTACGTTTAGCATAAACAAACTTATCGAACGGCCACTTAGGAAGCTTTACAACTACATAGTCAAGTGCAGGTTCAAAGCAGGCATAGGTCTTTCCTGTAACCGCATTTTTAATCTCATCAAGCGTATATCCTATAGCGATCTTTGCAGCGACTTTAGCAATAGGATAGCCGGTTGCCTTTGACGCCAGAGCAGACGAACGTGAAACTCTCGGATTTACTTCGATTACAGCATATTCAAATGAATCGGGATTAAGTGCAAACTGACAGTTACAGCCTCCCTCAACCTCTAACGTATCAATGATTTTAAGTGCTGCCGAACGAAGCATTTGATATTCCTTGTCGGCGAGTGTAACGGTAGGAGCGATAACTATCGAATCTCCCGTATGCACTCCGACAGGGTCGAAGTTTTCCATGGAACATACGGTAATGACATTTCCCTTACTGTCTCTCATCACCTCAAACTCTATCTCTTTCCAGCCCGCAATACACTTTTCAACTAAAACCTGCGTAATTGGAGATAAGTAAAGTCCGTTTCTTGTTATGTCACGAAGCTCTGTTTCGTTGTTTACGATTCCGCCTCCTGTTCCTCCGAGTGTGAATGCAGGACGTATAATAAGCGGATATCCTATTCCTTCTTCGTTTGCAAATTCAACTGCATCTTCAACTGTCGTTACAACCTTTGAAGGAATGCATGGCTGACCGATAGACTCCATAGTGTCCTTGAACATCTGTCTGTCCTCGGCTTTATCTATAGTTTCAGGTCTTGCACCCAAAAGCTTGACACCATACTTATCAAGGAAGCCCTCCTTTGCGAGCTCCATAGAAAGAGTAAGACCCGTCTGTCCGCCGAGCGTTGAAAGCAAGCTGTCCGGACGCTCTTTTTTTATAACTCTCTTAACTGTTTCAAGAGTAAGCGGCTCGATATATATTTTATCCGCCATAGCCTTGTCGGTCATGATTGTAGCAGGGTTGGAGTTTATAAGTATTACCTCCAGTCCCTCTTCCTTAAGAGCCCTGCAAGCCTGAGTTCCCGCATAGTCAAACTCCGCTGCCTGTCCGATTACAATAGGACCAGAACCGATTACAAGAACTCTTTTAAGATCTTTATTTAAAGGCATAATTTCAGTTCCTTTCTCAAAAAAATATTCCTGTTAGTTGTCTACTGCTTGTTCTTATCTATCATATCGATAAATTTATCGAACAAAAATCCTGTATCAAGCGGTCCTCCGCAAGCTTCCGGATGGAACTGCACGGAAAATGCAGGCATATATGTATACTCAACTCCCTCGCAGGTTCCGTCATTAGCGTTAAAAAAGCTTTCATCAGCACCGTCAGGAAGTGTGCTTGAAACAACCGCATAGCCGTGATTCTGGCTAGTGATATACACCCTTCCCGTATCCTTATATGATGCCGGCTGATTCGCTCCTCTGTGTCCATACTTAAGCTTTTCAGTTTTTGCGCCCTGAGAGAGTGCTAAAAGCTGATGTCCCAAACAAATTCCGAAGATCGGGATATTAAATGTGCACATCTCCTTGAGCTGCTCAATTATCTCAATATTTTCAGCAGGATCTCCCGGTCCGTTTGAAAGCATTATTCCGTCAGGAGCAAGCTCACTTACTCTTTTAGCCGATGTGCTTGCAGGAAGGACAGTTACCTCACAGCCTCTCTTTTGAAGCTCTCTGCAAATGTTAGCCTTTGCACCGTAGTCCATAAGGCAAACTCTTCTTTTTGTTTCTCCGACAGCAGGCATAACCGTTTCTTCCTTGCAGGTTGTATTTTCAACAGCGCCTACTATCTTATAATTTTTAAGCTCAGTCAGCCCGAAATCGGTTGTACCCTCCATAACGATCTTTCCGTTCATAACACCCGATTCACGAACGATTTTTGTGAGCGCTCTGGTATCAATTCCGTAAAGGCCTACAATTCCTGACTGCTTTAAAAAAGTGTCAAGGTCACCCTCACAACGGAAGTTTGAAGGCTCTTGACACCAATCTCTAACAATATAACCCTTAACGTGCGGACAAACACTTTCAAAATCAGAAGGAATAACTCCGTAATTTCCGATAAGCGGAAATGTCTGAACAACTATCTGTCCGTAATAGCTGGGATCGGTTAAGGTTTCCAAATAGCCGGTCATGGCCGTTGTGAAAACGATTTCTCCAACAGTCTCACCGCTTTTTCCAAAACTTTTGCCCTCGAAAATAGTCCCGTTTTCAAGTATGAGATATGCTTTTTGCACGAGAAAATCCCCTTTCTTACCTTAATTTCACTATTTCATGATGTTATCTTATTAATTATACTATATTTTCAATCGATTGTCTGTAAAGAAACTGTTAATTTTCATACGTTTTAATTATTTGAGAAGCAATCTGATATTTTGTCACCCGTTTATCCATCGCCTGTTTTTCGATATACCTATGAGCCTGAGCCTCATCGAAGCTTAAATACTGCATAAGCGCAAACTTTGCTCTATTTACAATACGCATTTCTTCCATTTTGTTCTGAAGCTTTATGTTTTCTTTTTTCAGTCCGAGAAGGCGGTTTCTCGTTGCATTTATCCACCTTAAAGACTGAATAAACATAAGTCTGTTTACAGGCTTTGAAATGCACAGCCCTCCGATAGCCTCAAGCTTTGCGCTTGCACTTTCAAAATGCTCCGACTTAACTATAAAAAGACAACTTGACATCGAATTACTTAAAACAGCTCCTGCAAGCTCAAAACCGTACTCATCGCTCAGGGGTGCATTTATCACAACAAGGTTGTACTCGTTTGACAGCAATGCACGTTTTGCCTCGGAAGAGCTTTTCGCCATCGAAATGCCTAAATGTCCAAAATCTTTAAGCATCGGAGCGATTGCAGTTATAGCTTTATCATTACTTGATACAATCAGCACGCTCTCCACCAAGCACCACCTCCAGATTTTTGTTATGCGTATATGCTGAGATCAAAGCTTTAAAAAGTAATTCTCCGTTTCAAATTCATCTTTATCATCAGCGAGATCATACTTTTGCTGCTGTTCATTTGCAGCCCGACAATAAGCTTCTATTATATCATCATTAATATATTTCTTTATAAAATCACTGTTTTTAGCAACCTTCGCCGCCTCGGTAATGCTTGCGGGCATCATTTCAAGACTGTTTTCATCGCATCCGCCGTCAAAGCTTTGAAGCCGTTCTTTATTCTCAATTCCCTCAAGACAAGCATAGATAATAAGTGCCAAAACAATATACGGGTTGCAGGCACAGTCCGGTGAACGCAGAATTATCTTCGCACTTTTGTCCGCTGCCACCGAAACCTTTAAAAGCTGAGCGGTGTTCTTTGTACTCCATGAAATATACTTAGGAACATTAAACTTACCGAAACGCTTATAGCTGTTTATCGTAGTGCTTGCAAACAAAGTCATTTCCTTTATTCGGTTTAAAATTCCCGCAATGATATTTTCCTGAATCGTATCACTCTTCGGCTGATATACATTAAAAATGTTCTTTCCGTTTTTGTAAAGCTTTATGCCTATATGGAGTCCGCTTCCCGGCTTATCATCAAACGGCTTCGGCATAAATGTTGCATAAAGACCGTTTAGATCCGAAATATTCTTTACGACCGACTTAAAGGTTATAAAATTATCTGCCGCACTAAGCGGAGATGCGTACTGAAAATCTATTTCATTATGACCCGGTCCTGCCTCATGACATGACGATTCAGGAGAAAAATCCATTTGTTCAAGCGCAAGACAAATCTCTCTCCTTATATTCTCACCCCTGTCAAGCGGTGCAACATCCATAAATCCTGCGTTGTCATGAGATATTTTTGTCGGATTCCCCTCATCGTCGTTTTCAAACAGATAAAACTCGCAGGAGGTCTTTATTTTAAAGGTAATTCCCTTTTTCTTGGCCGCACTTACAGCTTTGTTGAGTATTGCTCGGCTGTTCGCAGTAAAATCGCTTCCGTCAGAGTTTTTAACCTCGCAGAGAAGCCTTGCTACTCCACCTTGATGCGGACGCCACGGAAGGATTGAAAGTGTCGATGCATCAGGCATCAGCAAAAGATTTTCCTCGCATCCTAAAAGTCCGTAATGATAAGAAGCATCAATAGAAAAGCCCTTTGAAAACGCACGGTCAAGCTCAGAGCTGTTTATCGATATATTCTTCTGAAATCCAAAAATATCAGAAAACTGAAGCTTTACAAATTTCACATCATTTTCTCTGACATATTGAAGCACATCTGTTTGCGTATAAATCATATTAACCTCCAAAATCTAAAATAAAGCGTCTTTATCGGTCTGAAATACACCTTTGTTATTCACACAAATTTCCATTATATTTTAACATATTTAAAACGCTATGTAAAGATACTTAATAATA
>CABUAH010000043.1 GCA_902489475.1 uncultured Oscillospiraceae bacterium
CACTAACAAAACTCTATAAAAGTAAAGAGTTTCCCCAGAGTTTTGAAAAAATTCGTTCTCACTTGGTTTTCCATCTGTTTTACGGTCAGAAATATAGTCGCCTATGTGTTATGTTCTCTTTGCTTATCAGAGGGCAAACCTAGGAGAAGGGGCAGGATAATAAAACCCACCAAAAGCAGAGGGGCTTCCCTTTCTCCTTTGTTTTCCCTCTGAAACTCCTTTTCCAACGCCTTATCCCCTTGCCCTCTGCTTTTGGAGAAAGTGGTTGATAAGGTTACAAGAGAGCCAAATCCTACACGCATTCGGATTTGGCAAAAGTTTATATACTGATGTGCGAAATAGTTCCTAACGGTAATGTGCTAGAATGCATTATATTATCTCAAAGTTTGCTTCAACTTATTAATTACGCATTACGAATTTCGAATTCCGAATTAAACATTGTCCATTTTCCATTATCAATTGTCAATTGGAATTCGGAATTCCGCCCTCCGAATTCGAATTAATTATATTCCAGCAGTGCGTCAAGCCCCAGAAAATAGCTTTTCTTCCCGTGGCCTGAAATTTGTTTTATACAAACTTCCTTAATTACCGAATTTGCCCTGAAGCCCTCTCTTGCATGAATATCACTTAAGTGAACCTCCACCACGGGAATCTTTATGGCAGCGATTGCATCTCTTATGGCATAGCTGTAATGAGTGTATGCACCTGCGTTTAATACAATTCCGTCAAAAATTTTTCTCGCCTCGTGAAGCTTATCAATTATCGCTCCTTCATGGTTAGACTGAAATATTTCGCATTCAAGACCCTTTTCCTTTGCGTTTTGAATTATCTCTTCGTTAATACTTTCAAACGAATCATTTCCGTAAATCCCCGGCTCTCTTTCTCCGAGCAAATTCAGATTCGGTCCGTGTATAACTAAAACTTTTTTCATACATTCCTCCGTTAAATGTTGAAGATTCACAAAATTATTTCTCACAGGAAAGATAATACTGCTTCATAGCCAGTGCGTCCTCCGCCTGTGTGCCTGCACTTTCACAGATAAATGTCGGTGACAAGTTTTTCTTTGCAACTATTTCCATCAATGGCTCAAAATCAGGTCCGTATCCCTGATTATCGTTAAAAGTAAGATGCTTTTTTTCACCGCCGGGAACTGTAAACATAATCTTTGAAAAATGGCTGTGAAAAATCTTGAGTCTATCGCTTCCAAGTGTATTTTCAACCTTTTCAAGCATACTCTCATATTCTGCCTTACCCTTAATATATCCAAATTCTCTTGCATTTAGATGACCGAAATCTATTGTCGGCAAAAATGTATCATCTAAGCGGCATAGCTCAAGCACTTCATCTAAATTTCCCAGTTGATTTACTTTTCCCATTGTTTCAGGACAAAATACAATATCTTTAAAGCCTTGTTCTATTGCCGTTTTTTTGGCACGCAAAAGCGTATCTTTTGCAAGCTCAAGAGCCACCGTTCTCGAAAGCTTTGCACAAGAGCCGGAATGAATAACTATCCGCTCGGCACCAATACGTTTCGCCGCATCACAGCTTTGCAATATATAGTTTATGCTGTTGTCACGCTTTTCCTCCTCAACTGAAGAAAGAGAAATAAAATACGGAGCATGTAAAGAGAGAGAAATTTCGCATTCGTTTGCCTTCTGTCTCAAATCAGCGGCAGTTTTATCTGTTACCTTAACACCTCTTCCGCACTGATACTCGTATGCGTCAAGTCCCATTTCTTTCAAAAAAAACGGAGCATCGGTTGATGATTTGTATGTTTTGGAAAAGCTCTCGCTGTTTCCCGCAGGTCCGAATTTTGCAGGCATTATCCTTCTCCCCTTTCTTTCTTCTTGCGTCTGTAATCAAGGTAGCTTTCTAAAATAATTGTCGCTGCAACCGTGTCAACAACTGCCTTTCTCTTTTTACCTCTGACATTTGTTTCGTTTAAAATACCGTGAGCGGAAACAGTTGTCGAACGCTCATCCCACATATTCACAGGTATATTAGTCATCTCATTCAGAGCATTGGCGAAATTCCTGCAAACCTCAGCCCTCGGTCCAAAGCTTCCGTTCATGTTCAAAGGAAGTCCGACAACTATCTCTCCGACCTCATACTGATTTGCCATATGCGCTACCTTTGCTACAAGTATATCAAAGTTACGCTCTTCTATTGTTCCAATAGGTGACGCTAAAAATTCAGTCCTGTCACATACGGCAAGACCTGTTCTCGCATCTCCGTAATCTACTGCCATTATTTTCATATATTTCAACTCTCTTCAATAAGGGAAAATCACCCTTTTATTTTTGTTTGCCTTAATTTTTTGTCTTAGGTTGGTTTTTAGTTTTCTTCAAACTGCTGCGGTAATGCATGGGAATATACTTTATTATCTCAAAGTTTGTTTCAACTTATTAATTACGCATTACGAATTAAACATTGTCCATTTTCCATTGTCAATTGTCAATTATATAATTACGAATTATTCTGGTTTCTTGCAAAGGGACAACCTAAGAAGAGTGGAAGGAAAATAAAACCCACCAAAAGCAGAGGGACTCCCCCTTCTCCTTTGTTTTCCCTCTGAAACTCCTTTTCCAACACTGTATCCCCTTGCCCTCTGTTTTTGGAGATTGTGAAAAAGGAGAATTTTGATTATACTGAAAGTATTAATAACAAGGAAACTTCGCTGACCTACTTGTTTGCCGGTTTGTGAGTTCTAATACTATCTGCTTTCATATCACTTTCCGTTAATCAAAGGTAGTCTTTTACACCCATAATTCCGAATTCCTAATTCCGCATTCCGAATTAAATTGTCCATTGTCCATTATCAATTGTCAATTGGAATTGCGAATTACAAATTAATCTTACTCATTACCTCGCCTATTTTATCTCGTATAACTAGATTGCACTTTGAATCGACTTGAGTTTCATCTCGGTTAATAAGCACCATGTATTTCCCTTTAAAATATCTGATCAATCCTGCGGCAGGATATACGACAAGGCTTGTGCCGCCTATTATAAGCATATCAGCAGACTCAATAGCCGAAATCGCTCCGTTTATTGTGTTCTCATCAAGCCCCTCTTCGTATAAAACAACATCGGGCTTTATAATGCCTGAACACTTTTCACACCTCGGTATTTCTTTTGAATTCTTCATATAGTCAAAATCATAAAACTCACCGCAGTCTTCACAAAAGTTACGCAAAACACTTCCGTGAAGTTCAAAAACATTCTTGCTTCCCGCCGCCTGATGAAGTCCGTCAATATTTTGAGTTATTACTGCACTCAGCTTTCCTTTCTGCTCAAGCTCACTAAGCTTCAAGTGCGCCTTATTAGGCTTTACCCCTTCAATCAGAAGCTTATCCTTATAAAACTTAAAAAACTCTTTGGGATTAGATTTGTAGAAGCTGTGTGACAGCATTATCTCAGGCGGATAGTCATATTTCTGATTATAAAGTCCATCGGTGCTTCTAAAATCAGGCACGCCGCTTTCAGTCGAAACTCCGGCGCCCCCGAAGAAAACAATATTATTTGATTCTTCTATCATTTTATTTAGGGCAACTATTTCATCCATAAAAACACCTCAATTAATTGTAACACTTTTACCATCATTTTTCAAGGGCATATCTATACGATGAAGCACTAAAAAAAGAAACGACCTGCCTATTGGCAAGCCGAATCAAAGTAAAAAGTAAAGCAGAAAACTGCTTCAGTCTGTAGAAAAAGCACACTTTAAAATATTGTCGCGTAGGCGGACATGCGCCGACGCAGCGACACCTTAAGAGGAAATCGGCGGTATGAGCTGATTTCCGACGAAAAGGGAGAATCCTCAAGGGAAAAACGCAGAACGAGATAGGCGAAGCTATCGAAGTGAGTGCGTTTGTCCCATGGGGAGCGTTGTCGACAACGCTCAAGCAGAAAACTGCTTATTAACAAATTTAGCTGTTAATTCTCTTATTGATAAACTCCGTTTTTGTTTTGGAATAAACTATCTTTTGAGAGTTGTAAAGTCCTCTATAGCCGGAAAGCATATACGATACCGCACAGGCAATCGCATAAAGTACGATCCCACCCATTCCGAAAAGCTCAAGACTCATGAACAACGACGTTAAAGGACAGTTTGTAACTCCGCAAAATACCGCGATCAAGCCTATTGACGCTCCGAAAGAATAATCCAGCCCCAAAAACTGAGACATAAAATTGCCGAATGTTGCGCCGACGAAAAAAGCAGGTACAATTTCTCCGCCCTTAAAGCCACAGCCAAGTGTAATGCCTGTAAAAATAAGCTTTAAAATAAAATGCTGTGCGCCGACACTTTCTGAAAACGAAGCTTTTACCATATCCATTCCCGCTCCGTTATATGTCTGTGAACCGACAATAAGCGTAAGAACTATTATAACCGCAGAGCCTATGAGAATTCGTATATATTTATTGCTTGATATTTTTTGAAAAACATGATGAAACGCCTTTAAAACTATAACAAATATTTCTGCAAGCAAAGCACATAGAACTGCCAGTAAGATTATTTTTAAGATAGTAAAAAGGCTTGTTTTCGGTATGCTTATTCCGGAAAATCCCACAGATGGGATATTGAAAAAAGAAGTAAGCGAATTTGCAACAACCGCCGCCAAAACACTTGGAACAAGCGCTGAGTAATGCATAATTCCCACGCTTGTAACTTCCATTGAAAAAACGGCGCTTGTAATAGGAGTTCCGAAAATAGAAGAAAATCCTGCGCTCATTCCGCACATTGTAATTATACGCTGATCCTTTTCATCAAGCTTTAAAGCTCTCCCCAAAGGTGCTGCAAAAGAGCCTCCTATTTGAAGCGCAGCACCCTCTCTTCCGGCAGAACCACCGAAAAGATGCGTGATAATAGTACTTGAAAAAATAAGGAGCATTGTTTTAAGCGTAAGCTTTTCGTTATCCCTTACTGCCATCAAAACAAGATTCGTTCCTTTATCATGCTTAAATCCCAGCGCCTGATAGCAAAAAACTATGAAAAGTCCTGCAATCGGCAGAAAATATATTATAAACGTATGACTCTGGCGAAAATTTGTAACGCTGTCAAGCATAATTCTGAACGCTCCGCCGACAACACTCATAACTGCACCGACAAATACGCTTATAATTACCCATTTTAAAAATCGAAGAGTAAGTTTTCCCCTATAATCAAACATTCCCCGTAAATGCTGTTTGATATTATTTAACATATCCCTGCATAATTTTTTCAATTTGTGCTTTCGCCTCGTTTACAACTGATTTTGGAGCGACAACCTTAGCGTCCTGACCGAAGCCGAAAAGCCAAC
Source organism: uncultured Oscillospiraceae bacterium (assembly GCA_902489475.1). GTDB lineage: Bacteria > Bacillota > Clostridia > Oscillospirales > Ruminococcaceae > UMGS1601. The sequence continues at coordinate 5,301 of CABUAH010000043.1, forward strand.
CCCAAAAAGTTGGGCTAATATTTACGGTAAGCTTTACAGTATAATAATCGTCATCAGCGACATTAAAATGAACGCCTTTTCCGAATTTATCGATTATTGCATTAAATACATTCGGCTTTACCGCAAGAATAATCTCTTCTTCTCTTCCGCCGTACATAGAAAAGGTTGCCCTGAGGCTTTTTGCAAACTGAATCTCATCGCCTGAAAGCGAGTCAATCTCTTCGTTTATAACCTTAACTTCCTTCATCCTGTCAACACGATATGTTTTTATTACACTCTCACCGTCAACAACACTATGTGCTATAAAATAGTAGTTATCGTTTTCCCATACCAGATGAAGCGGAGAAACAATATAATCTTCCTTATGCTTTAAAACCTCTTTGCACTTATCATTGTATGTAAAATACTTAAAGCATATCTTCTTTCGCTCATTGATTGCACTGTGAATAAAATTGATATTGTAATATACCGTTTCATTTGAGCTTCTGGGTCGATTTTCAATGTAAATGCTTCTCTTTAAGCCTTCGGAAAGATACTTTGACGTCAGTCCCTTTATCTTATCGATAAGCTCGTTCGACTTCTTTATAGTCAAAAACCTGCAAGAGGAAACTGCATCAACCAAAACAAACAATTCCTCAAGCTCAAAGTCCCTCGATGAAACAGCATATGCATTTGAATGTCCATCCTTTTGACAGGTAACATCAAGTCCGAAATCCTGTAAAGTTGCTATGTCATCATAGACGGTTTTTCTCTCAGCTTTAATTCCCATTCCTTCAAGCTTTGATATAATCTGTGCTACCGTAAGAGAATGCTTATCATCAGTTTCTCTCTCTAAAAGCTCCCTTAAAAGAAGCAGTTTTTGCTTTTGCTTTGACAATCCTGCCATAATAAAAACCCTAACCTTTCATAAAGCATCCGCTTTGTTTAAGATTGGGCTATGTAAGTAATAAGACAAATACCGCAAACTAGCTTAAAGTCTTCCCCTTTTTTAAATCCTTTACATTTGTTATTGTCCCGTCAGGATTCAAAATTCTTGCGCTTTCAAGCTGATTTGTAAGATCTCTTACAAAGCCTCGTCTGTATTCGTCTCTCAATGTCTTTTGTTCTTTGCGTTCATCCTCGCTCAGTTCTCTCTCTTTACTGATTCTTGCGAGTTCTGATATTCGGTCAAGTTTTTTCTTGTCCATTTTTTACCCCCGAATTGGAAAGTGTATTGTTATTATATCAAATGAAAAAACGATTGTCAATAGCCTTAGTACAAAAATTTTCCCACTCACCGATTTTTTTCAGAAATTCTATTGACATTATTGTTAATAATGCTATCATAATACTTACAAAGAACATTTGTTCTTTACCCGTTGAAATAACTTGAAAGGAAAAAGACATTGAAAGAACTCTATCTTAACTATTTAAAAGACGCTAAAAGACTTTTTGAACGAATTCACATTCTTAAGGAAACAAGACGCTGCTGTTTTGATGTTAACGAAATTAAAAAGCTTACTGCAAGGATCGATCTTCTTACAACAGAACGGCTTGAGCTTTTAAGGGATTCTAAGGACATTGCAAAATATCTGACTGACGATGAGCTTTTGGAAATAGCTCAGATTTACAGAGGGAACGCTTGCTGATGAAAAGAGTTTTTTATCCTGTTGATCTGTTTAAAAGTATTGCTGAAGAAACAAGTGACGATGAAGAAGTTATGGACAAGCACAAAGCAATGAAAAGAGCCTTGTACTTAGTAATTAACAACGATTTGACAAAAACTCAAAAAAGCTATATCATTTTATATTATAAGCATGAAATGAAAATTTCTGAAATTGCTGAAAAATACGGCGTAAATCGTTCAACTGTTTCAAGGACGATCAAGCGTGCAAAGGAAAAGATTTTTAACATTCTAAAATATTACACTTATTTCTGAGGAACATTTATGAAAACACCTATTTATGATTTCTTAAAACAATATGACAAGGAAAACCCCGTGCGTCTTCATATGCCGGGCAGCAAAGGCAAAATAAACATTCCCTTTGGATTCGACATAACTGAAATTGACGGAGCTGATTTTTTATTTTCGCCGAGCGGAATTATAAAAGAAAGTGAAATAAATGCATCTATTCTCTTTAACACGGGTGCTACACTTTATTCGACTGAGGGTTCTTCCCTTTGTATCAAAACAATGATAGCGCTTTTAAAAAAAGCAGGTGTAACCCGTATCCTCGCTGCAAGAAATGCACACGTTTCCTTTTTAAATGCTTGCATTTTATCAGATATGGAAGTTACATGGATCTATCCAGACGGCAAGCTGACAAGCATTTGCAGCGGAGATTACACAGCCAAAACAATTGACAAAGCTTTAAAGAAAACAAGAATAAAGGCTGTTTATGTCACAAGTCCTGATTATCTCGGAAATATTTTAGATATTAAAGCTATGTCAGAGGTTTGTAAAAAACACGGGGCTTATCTGATTGTTGACAACGCACACGGCGCTTATCTTAAATTTCTTGCGCCTGATCTTCATCCTATCTCGCAGGGTGCTGATATGTGCTGTGACTCTGCACACAAAACGCTTCCGGTAATGACGGGAGGAGCATATCTTCACATAAACAAAAACACAAACGAAACTTTTATCAAAAACGCAAAAAGCGTTATGAGTGTTTTCGCTACTACATCGCCTTCTTATATGATAATGGCTTCTCTTGACTTTGCAAACAAAATTATAAACGATGAAATAAGAAGATTCAACGAAACGGCTTTAATGGTTGAAAGACTTAAGTCCGAACTTTTGAGTCTTGGATTTATTAACATTTCAAGAGAACCGTTTAAAATTGCAATCGACGCTGTTAATTCCAATATAAATGCATATGAGCTTTACAGATTCTTAAGAGAAAAAAATGTTGTTTCGGAATATTATGATGAAGCTGTTCTTGTTATGATGTTCTCCGCATTGAACGGAGAGGACGATTACATTAAAACCCTCTCGGCATTTAAAGAAGCTGTCGGCAGAATAGGTCCAAACTGTTTTGAAGAAACTAAACTGATTATTTCCGAAAAAGTTCAAAGGCTAAATATGCGTGATGCATTTTTTGCAGACTCTGAAGATATAAGTATTGACCTTGCTAAGGGACGCATATGCTCACAAACAAAAACAGTTTGTCCCCCGTGCATACCCATAATATGTACAGGAGAAGTTTTTGATGAAAATGCAATAAAAATTCTAAAAAGGTATGGCATTTTAAATGTAAGTGTGGTAAAATAATAACTAAGAATTTTTAGTTTATAAGCTAAAATGTAACAGATGCGATTTTGGGATTTTACTGAGAGGTTTTTATGGACAGATTCGATATTTTCGGAAACGAATATGCTAAAGACAAGCTTTCCTCTATGATTTCTAAAGACAGAATGATTCCCTCAATTTTGATTTGCGGGGAAAAGGGACTCGGTAAAAAAACAATGGCTAAATATATAGCGGCTGCCCTTAACTGTGAAAGCCGAAGCGGAAAGCCTTGCGGAAAATGCAGGAGCTGTTTAACGGCAATGCATTCAAATCACCCTGATATCATTTTCGTAACTCCCTCATCAAAATCAGGTCTTTACCGAGTTAAAGAGGATATTCGTCCTATTACTTCTGACGCATATATTTCCCCAAACGAGTCAGGGAAAAAGGTGTATATTATTGCAGACGCCGAAAAGCTGGGCGGGGAATGTCAAAACGCTCTATTAAAGATTTTTGAAGAGCCGCCCGGCGAAACCGTCTTTATTCTTACTGCAGAAAATAAGCAAAGCGTTTTAGAAACTGTTCTTTCAAGAGTTTTCTGCTTTGAAATGAGTGCTGTCAGCGAGGAAGAAGCTAAGCATTATCTTATTCAAAACGGATTCAGCGAACAAGACGCTCAAAAAGCGCAGTCTGCCTTCCCAGGAAATATCGGCAGACAAATCGAATATCTAAAAGGCGGAGATGTTTTTGACAGCGTTGTTATTGCCAGAGCAATTATAGACGCTGTTTGCCAAAAAAATGAATATGAGCTTTTAAAAACATTATCTGAACTTAATTCAAGAATTCAGGCAGACAATGTTTTAGATATTATTCTTCAAATACTTGGCTCTGCTTTAGAGTATTCAACCGGCGCAAACGCTTCTATGTGTTCCTACAACGAAGGAGCAAAAGCGCTTGCTGCAAAATTCACCTGTGAAATGATCGTGAAAATACACGACAAAATCACTTTCACGAGAGCAAAAATTCAGGGATATGCAAATTTGTCTATCACTGCCGCTTCCTTAACGGCTGAGATTGCAGAAATTTTGTTTTAGTTTTTAAATCGGAGCAACACTCTGCTTTGCTTGCAAAGAGCAGAGCGCAGCACCCGATTGCAACCAGTGCTGGGAGCGTTAGCTCCTCAGAATTTCAGTGGGAGATTATTACTCCCACTGAAATTCTGAAATGGAATCCGCCGCTTTAGAGGCGGGGGACATCTGCGCTTAGGTTATATAAGGGATCTTCCCACACATTTTTTAAAGAAAGGTTTTTATTATGGCTGAAGTAATCGGTGTAAAATTTAAAAGTATCGGAAAGGTTTATTACTTCTCTCCAAACGGACTTGAAACAGCTATCGGTGACAAGGTAATTGTCGAAACCGCAAGAGGAATTGAATGCGGTGAAGTTGCGATGGAGCTTAAGGAGATTTCCGACAGTGAAATCAACTCTCCCCTTAAAAGCGTTATAAGAAAAGCAACTGCTAAGGATTTAGAAACTATTGAGCTTAACCGAAAAAAAGAAAAGGAAGCTTTTAAGGTTTGCGAGCAGAAAATTCTAAAACACGGACTCGAAATGAATCTAATTGATGTTGAATGTACTTTCGACAACAATAAGCTTTTGTTTTATTTTACCGCCGACAACCGAGTTGATTTCAGAGAGCTTGTTAAAGACCTCGCAAGTGTTTTCAGAACAAGAATTGAGCTTAGACAAATCGGTGTTCGTGACGAAGCAAAGCTTTTAGGAGGTCTTGGAATATGCGGACGTCCGTTTTGCTGTAAGACTTTTTTGGGAGATTTTCAGCCCGTATCCATTAAAATGGCCAAAGAACAAAGCTTATCGCTTAATCCTACAAAAATCAGCGGAACCTGCGGAAGGCTAATGTGCTGTTTAAAATACGAGCAGGATTGCTATGAGGAGCTTTTAAAGGTAACCCCAAAAGCCGGCGCACTTGTAAAAACTCCTGAAGGAAACGGCGTTGTTGAGGACGTAAATCTACTTACAGGAAAGCTCAGAGTTAAAAACACCGAAACAGAAGCTGTAAACACCTATCACAAAGACGATGTTGCAGTTTTAAAAGACTCAAGAATATCGGTGAACAAAGACGAAATCAAAGCTCTGAAATCATTGGAGGATATGTAATGCCTTCAACGATGATTCATCTTTTTATTGCAGACAATCTAAAAGATGATCTTAAAGTATGCGACTGCGGTCAATTTTATTTAGGTGCAATCTCGCCCGATGCTGTAAACATTTTTGGTAAGGCTTCAAAGGAACTAAGATATTCCGCACATTTGAGAAGCGCTGACTATAACGAATGGATTGATAATATTTCAAGGTTTGTAAAGGATAATAAGGATTTAAGTGAAAAAGACTCCGACTTTTTTAAAGGCTTTGTTGTACATCTAATAACTGATATCGCTTGGGATCAAACGGCACAGCCTGTTTTATTTGATAAAATGCTTGCAAAGGGTGTTTCTAAGGATGAACTAAACTTTGCAAAATGGGACGAGCTTTGCGGATTTGACAATAATGCTGTAGAGCTTGAGCTTTGGACAAAGGTTATAAAACCAAGTTTAAAAGCTGCTTCTATAAAGCAATCTTACACTGTGGACAAAGAGCTTTTAATAAAAACACACAGCTTTGTTGTAAATGAGGGATTCGTTAATAAAGCAGCAAGTACAACCAGCCTTATTACAAATGATATGCTAAATGCGGCGTCTGACAGAGCATATGAGCTTATTAAGACCATAAGTTTTAATTAAAATTATTTGATAAACAAAGAAGAAGCGGCAATTTTATATGCCGCTTCTTCTTTTAGTATGAAAGGATGAAATAGAAAAATACTATATAATCAAATTTATCTGTTCTCGCAAACAAGCCTTAACGCTGTTCGTTCTTCACCGTCAATTGTAATGTTCGCAAATGACGGAATACATACCAGATCAATTCCCACGGGTGCTAAATACCCTCTTGCTATGGCTATTGCTTTGATAGCCTGATTTGCAGCTCCTGCTCCTACTGCCTGAACCTCGACCGAATTCGACTCTCTCAAGATACCGGCAATTGCACCGGCAACAGAGTTAGGAGAGGAGTGTGATGAAACCTTAAGTACTTCCATCTTAATACCTCCGCTGAATATCCAAATATTAATGAATTAGTAGTGCGTCGAATGTCAAGATCAGTATAATAACTTTTGTCTATATACATTTTAACAAATCCTATAGAAAATGTCAACAGTCAGACTCACTTTTTGTGAATTATCGCTTAATTATGCGTTCAATTTTTGTTGCTTTTCCCGAATGTTCGTCAAATTCTATTACTATTGCGTTTAAAAATTGAGGGTTTTTGCTTATTTCAAATCTTACAGGATAATGAGTTACAAGTTTTCTTGTTGCAATGTCGCTCTCAACTCCTAATACAGAGTCCTCTGCACCTGTCATTCCGACATCGGTTATATATGCCGTACCCTCTTTAAGTATTGTTTCATCGGAAGTTTGAACATGAGTATGTGTTCCCATAACAGCAGTAACTCTTCCTCTCAGATAATTTCCCATTGCCTTTTTCTCCGCTGTTGCTTCAGCATGAAAGTCAACAAATATATTTTTGGTTTCAAGCGAGGACATAAGCCTGTCAGCTGTCAAAAACGGATTATCAAGCGAATCGAGATATACCGTACCTTGAAGGTTTATTATGGCAACGCTTGCTTTACCCAAATCCAGCACACATACTCCCTTTCCGATAACTTCTTCAGGATAATTTGCCGGGCGAAGTAAAAAATCATAGCTGTCAAAAAGCTCTACGCTGTCACGTTTTGAAAAAGCATGATTACCTGTTGTAATAACATCCGCTCCAAGCGAAATAAGGCGTTTTAAAGAATGCTCAGTAACTCCGTTACCGTTAGCGGCATTCTCTCCGTTTACAACTATTACATCCGGAGAATACTCTTTCTTTAACGAATAGATTTTTTCCTCTAAAAAATCTATTCCTCTATCTCCTACAACATCCCCTATAAATAAAAGCTTCATAACTACTCCTATCTGTTTTTACTTTGTTTTGAGCGCTTCTTTTTTATTTCCCCGGAAATATTTTCGTTCTTATCAAAGTCCTTGGCTTCTGTGAACTCAAACCAAAATACAGACCCTTTTCCCTCTTCACTCATCACGCCAAAAGGAATTTCATGACTTTTAAGAATGCCCTTTACAATAGAAAGCCCGATTCCGCTTCCTACAACCTCTCTTTGAGTTTTGTTTCCCCTGTAATATCTGTCGAATATAATCGGAAGCATATCCTTAGGAATTCCGACTCCATGATCTATAATCTCAATTCGCACTGACGAACCCTTGTTTATCTGCTTAATTTGAATATCCTTGCTGTCGCCGGAATAGTTTATGGCATTGTTCACTAAGTTATAAAGAACCTGTGACATCTTATCGAAATCAGCTAAAACAAGCTTATCCTCAGACTTAATAACCTCTATATTATATCCGTCACGCTCTATTAGCAAAGTATATCTTTTTAATACGTCGTCTAAAAACTTGTGCACGCTAAACTTAGAAAGATTAAGCTCAGCATTTGAGCTTTCAAGCTTCGACAGCTCAAGCATATTATTAACAAGCGCTGTAAGCCGATCAGATTCTTCTATGATAACATCTATATGTTCCGCTCGTTTTTTGGGATTATCACCGGACAAATCCCTAATCATTTCCGCATACGCTTTAATCATAGTAAGCGGTGTCCTTAAATCATGGGATACGTTTGCGATAAGATCTTTTCTCAGATTTGATACCTTTGAAATCTCGTCCTTGGCGTTATTCAAGGTTTCAGCAAGCTCGGACGTCTCCTTATAATCATCTCCGCTAAACACAACGTCCATATCTCCCTGACCGAACTTTTTGGCTGTCGTAGTTATACGAGAGATAGGCTTTGAAATTTTCCTTGAAATAATTATTGCAAATATAAAGCTTATTTCAACAATTATTATTGTTACAAAAAACAGATTTTTCTTAAAAAGCGTCAAAGCCGAGGTAACAGGTTCGATCGTTGTTTCAACATAAACCACAAAACTTTCCTCTGTGTTTTCATCAATCCTCATAGCGCATATGAGCTCATCACTGTCAAAATGCGTATTTTTGTAAAATTCAGTTGCAAACTTATCGCCTTTGTTTATAAGCTCCGACCTAAGCATATACATACTTTTCCCGTACTTCTTATAAACATCATCATAAAGAAAAGAATATCTTCCCAAGTTATTCTCGATATAACATATATTTCCCGATATATCTGTAATTACTATACATACTCCGTTTTTAAATGCAAGTCCGGATATATAGTCGGAGATATTGGGGTTTGAAATTTCCCTTTCAACATCCGCACATATTTCTTCCGCAATATTTATTTTTGATGCTCTATAATAGCTTGACAAAAAGAAAAATTGTATTGCCCACATAAGCAGCATTATAACTATAGATGACAATGTAAAGTACATACAGATTATTGTGCTTAAGCTATGATTTTTCGGGCTGAACGCATTTTTCACGCTTGTAAAAAAGCTAGGTGTATCAGCAGATTTTTTCAAACTTATATCCCATTCCTCTCAAAGTCACTATAAGATTCCTGTATTCTCCTAGACTGTTTCTGAGCATTTTTATATGTGTGTCAACCGTTCTGTCATCCCCGTAAAAGTCATATCCCCAGACTTCCTCTAAAAGCTTGTCTCTTGAAAGAGCAATGTTCATGTTCCTTACAAGGTAAAACAACAGATCATACTCCTTAGGCGTCATCTGAGCTTTTTCTCCGTTCACCAAAACCTCACGGGCAGTAAAATTAATTGTAAGTCCCTTATAGGTTATGACCTCTTCCTCGCCGGACGCACCGAATGACGAACGCTTCATGACAGCACGTATTCTTGCTATAAGCTCTTTCGGTGAAAAAGGCTTTACGACATAATCGTCAATTCCAAGCTCGAATCCGAAAAGCTTATCGTATTCCTCGCCCCTTGCGGACAGCATTATAATAGGAGTGCTTTTTGTCTTTCTTATCTCTTTACAGGCTGAAAAGCCATCCAGTCTGGGCATCATTATATCCATTACAATTATATCAATATCGTTTTCGTTCGCTTTTGACACAGCTTCCATTCCATCTTGTGCTTCAATAACGTCAAAGCCGTCAAACTCAGCATATTCCCTTACTACATCACGGATTTTTTTCTCATCATCTACAATTAAAAGTGTCGGCATAATTATGTCCTCCGTTCCTTTATTATTCATATCAATTATATAAACTTTTTGTGTGTATCTTGTGACAGCTAAGCTGCCGATGCATTTCTTTTCAATAACAGCATAGCATATATCCGAATTTACGTCAATCGAAAAAGCAAATAAAAATCCCCAAAGCTTGAAAACTTTGGGGTAAAATAAGTTTTGATTTTACGCTAGTCAAAGAAGATTTGTGCTTTAACAATTTCACTTGAGGACGGAAGCTTGTAGTGCATTCCCCAGCCTCCTACACCTGAGCTTGTGTAAGCTGTCATATCATTAAACTTTTCCTGTCCGTAAACCATATCGTTTGCCATTGCAACAAAGGGACGAGTAAATGGAAATTGCTCGCCGTGAGTATGTCCGCTGAATGACAAATCAACACCTGACTTTGAAATTTCTTCAAGTTCAAGCGGTTCATGGGTAAGAACAATCAAAGGCTTTGAAATATCAACATTATTGCTCTTTATAATCTCATCAACCGGCTCCGGATTTTCATGGTGATCCATTCTTCCTATAACTGTTATATCGTCTGCAATTACAGAAACTTCGTCACGCAAAATAGTGATTCCTGATTCTTCAAAATACCGGGATATTTTGGGGTCTGTTATATACAGCTCGTGATTGCCGAATGCAAAGTATGTACCGTATTTGCTTTTTAGCCGTGAAAATTCCGAAACCATTTCCTTTTTATCAGCGTCTGTTGTAGATTCATCAATAATATCTCCGACCATAAAAATCACATCAGGCTTCATACCGTTTATTTTATCAACCAGCTCGTCCAGCTGATCTGCATAAAGACCAGTTCCAATGTGAGTATCGGAGATCATAACTGCGGTGATACTGTCGTTTACAGACTGCTTATCAATCTCAACCGTTATATCCTTCTCACGAAGAATTCCCATATTGACGTAACCTGCAATACCAAGCAAAATTGTACAGCACAGTGCGACAGCCGGCAAAATTCTTCTTCCTTTTAATACTTTAGTCATTCTACTGTTTGGAGAAATTTTTCCGAAAATAACCGACACCAGCTTTAACACTATACATATCACAGAAGAATATGCTATGCAAACAAAATACACGGCTGATATAAACAAAATTACTTTCTTATTTATAAATTGCGGTGTGTAATTTCTAAATCCCATTGCATAAACAAAAACTGCTGCCAAAACAAGCTGAATTACCCAGTACACCCACCTTGGCAAGTTAAAGCTTTTCCATAGCTTGTAATACCAAATAATTGAGACTGAAAACAAAGCCAACAATACTAGCGGCAATAATAAAAATATATATGAAAACAACTCTCAAACATCCTCTCTTACGAGCTTAGTTTTACAAATAAGATTAGCTTTGCGCTCCTTACAGATTTTTGTAGTCTATCTTTTTATTTTTAAAATAATACTCCTCGTCATGTTCATTAACTTCACGCAGGACCTTACAAGGATTTCCGACTGCCACGACATTAGACGGCAAGTCTTTTGTAACAACACTTCCTGCTCCGACTACCACGTTATCCCCAATAGTGATGCCCGGAAGAATTATTGCTCCTGCTCCCAACCAGCAATTTTTTCCGATGTGTACCGGCGCATTATACTGATAAGCTGCCTCACGAAGCTTTGGCAGAATAGGATGACCTGCGGTTGCAATAGTAACATTCGGACCGATCATTGTATAATCGCCGACATATATATGAGTGTCATCAACACAGGTTAAATTAAAATTTGCATAGATGTTTTTTCCGAAATGCACATGTGCGCCTCCGAAATTTGAATGAAACGGCGGCTCGATATAACAGTTCTCCCCAATTTCAGCAAACATCTCTTTTAATAGCTCACTGCGTTTTTCATTCTCAATAGGGCGAGTCATGTTAAATTCATATAGTCTGTCAAGGCATTTCATCTGATAATTCATAATCTCATCGTCACCAGGCAGATAAAGCTCACCTGTATGCATTTTTTTCTTCATCTCACTCATTCTAATCCTCCTTTATTTTATATAAAGCTCTTTCTTTTTATTAATCAAATAATACTTTTTAATAAAAAAACGTCGTTTAAACCTATTGTCCAAACGACGTTATTTTTTGGAGGCGCCACCCGGATTTGAACCGGGGATCAAGGTGTTGCAGACCTACGCCTTACCACTTGGCTATAGCGCCTTATTATTTAATATATGATAGTATATTCAAAATATTCTAAATGGTGCCTCCGGACGGAATCAAACTCTGCGGTCATAAATATAGTCGCATCGCTTGCCTATTCGGCTTTGCTATGCTCCTTATTTTTTCCCTTCGCAAGCTCCCTGCTTCCGCCACTGGCGGCGGTCGCTTGTTCAGCATTACCTGTCGCTTTGCGACAGCTCGGGGATTTTCAGTCACCGCACGGTTGGTACGCAGCGACAATCAACTACCAAATGAGCAATAACAAACACCGGAAAACTGGTGCCTCCGGACGGAATCGAACCATCGACACGGGGATTTTCAGTCCCCTGCTCTACCGACTGAGCTACAGA
>CABUAH010000044.1 GCA_902489475.1 uncultured Oscillospiraceae bacterium
GGTAGAGCAGGGGACTGAAAATCCCCGTGTCGATGGTTCGATTCCGTCCGGAGGCACCATACGATTTAAGTCACGCAATAGCGTGGCTTTTTTCTTTTATAAAATGGGTTGCTCAGTCGGTAATAATATGAATGCTTTGCATTCATATGCGGTGACTGAAAATCCCCGAGCTGTCGCAGAGCGACAGGTTACGATGAGTTCGATTCCGTCCGGAGGCACCATATGATTTAAGTCACGCAATAGCGTGGCTTTTTTCTTTTACAAAATGGTTTGCTCAGCAGATTTGTATTAAACGGAATATTTTATGTTAGAGTTAGCTCATTGTCGGTAATGGCAAAAATGTGTTTTATATCTAAAAGTTTGTTTCAGTTTGTTAATTACGCATTACGCATTAAGAATTAATTAAGCGTTATTTAACCACTTTGCTTGAATCACCATATAATGGTATTGTGAATTTTTAAGGAGTGATTTTTTATGCGTCAAAATAATGTAAGCAGACTTCAAAGCTTTTTACCGGTGCTTATGCGTCGTCCGAACGCAAGAGCGGTTATTAAAGGCAGTAAGGAATATCCGTCTGTTTTCGGAAATGTTTATTTTTATCAAACAATGTATGGAGTTTTAGTTGTTAGCGAAGTGAACGGACTTCCTGATAATGATAAAGAATGTGCTTCGCCTGTATTGGGATTTCATATCCACAGCGGTAAAAGCTGTACGGGGAATAGTGAAGATCCTTTTGCGGACACATTGGGGCATTACAATCCCGATGGATGTGAGCATCCTTACCACGCAGGAGATATGCCTCCGCTTTTTTCAAACAAGGGGTATGCCTTCAGTGCGTTTTTAACGGACAGATTTTCTGTCAGTGAGATCAGAGGAAGAACCGTAATAATTCATTCGATGCCTGATGATTTTAAGACCCAGCCGTCGGGGGATTCGGGCAAAAAGATAGCTTGCGGAGCTATTATTTGATTTTAATGCTTTTATCGGTTGCAATTGATATTTGTTTGTGTTAAAATATACAGTGTATGAGTATATTTTTTTAATGAATTGAAAATATACAAAAGTATTGAGAGGGTGTTATTGTGTCAAAAATAAGGGTAGCTGTTTTGTTCGGAGGAGCATCGAATGAGCATGAGATTTCGCTGATTTCGGCTTCAAATATAATCAGAAACATACCGAAAGATAAATACGAGGTAATAACGGTTGGAATCACAAAAAAAGGCAGATGGCTTTTGTATCAGGGAGATGTTGATTCAATTGAAAAAGGACGCTGGGAAACAAATCCCGACAATGTTTCGTGCGTTTTAAGTCCTGACCCTTTACACAAAGGTTTTTTGGCTTTAATGGATGACGGAATGGTTCAGCATATAAGAGTTGACGTTGTTTTTCCTGCATTGCACGGAAAAAACGGCGAGGACGGAACAGTTCAGGGGCTTTTTGAACTGGCAGGAATTCCGTTTGTAGGATGCGACCTTTTGTCCTCGGCAAACTGCATGGATAAGGATATGACTCATGTAATTCTTGAGGCGAACGGAATTAAAACGGCAAAATGGATTACAATAAAGGAATCCGAGATAGACTTGCTTGACGAATACATCGAAAGAATTGATAAGGAGCTTAAATATCCTATTTTTGTAAAGCCTGCGAATTGCGGATCATCGGTAGGAATTTCTAAGGTAAGCGATAAGTCCGAGCTTAAAAACGGAATTAAAACGGCGTTTGCCCATGACAAAAAGGTTGTTGTTGAAGAGGGAATCGACGGGATAGAGTGCGAATGTGCAGTTATGGGAAACACTTCGCCTTTTGCTTCTACAGTAGGTGAAATTGCGGCGGCAAATGAGTTTTACGATTATGAAGCCAAGTATCAAAACGAAGAGAGCAAAACGTATATCCCGGCAAAAAATATTCCCGATGAAAAGATTGAAGAAATCAGGAACATTGCAATAAATGCGTATAAGGCGCTTGGATGTTCCGGGCTTTCCCGTGTTGACTTTTTCTATCTTAAAAACGGAGAAATATATTTAAACGAGATAAACACACTTCCGGGGCATACAAAAATAAGTATGTATCCTCAGCTTATGGAGCATTACGGACTTTCTCCAAGCGAACAGGAGGATATGCTTATAAGCCTTGCGCTTGACAGATAATATACATAGGAGAAAAGTAATGAGAGATCGTGCTATCGGCGTTTTTGATTCGGGAGTCGGAGGACTTACGAGCGTTGCTGAGCTAAAACGCATTTTACCTAATGAAAATATAATATACCTCGGAGATACCGCAAGAATTCCTTACGGCACAAGGTCGGAGGAAACGGTGTACAGCTATGCTGTTGAGGACGCAAGATTTTTGCAGGAGCATAATGTTAAGATGGTTATAGTTGCCTGCGGAACAGTATCGTCAGTAATGATGAAAAGACCGGTTTTTGAAGACGGAATGCTTTATACCGGTGTGGTTTACCCTGCTGTTGACGAAGCGGTAAGGTGTACAAGGAACAAAAAAATCGGCGTTATAGGAACGAGTGCAACAATAAAATCGAAGGCATATGAGCGGGCAATAAAGGATATTGATTTGGATATCAGCGTTGTTACAAAGGCTTGTCCGATGTTTGTGCCGCTTGTTGAAAACGGATATACAGACGAGGATAATCCGATAACAACAGCGATCGCTGAGGATTATCTAAGTGTTATGAAGGACGAGCAAATAGATACACTCATAATGGGATGTACCCACTATCCGCACTTAAAGAAATTTTTCAGAAAAATTTTGGGTGACGGTGTATCGCTTATATCACCCGGAGATGAAGCGTCAAAGTTTGCTAAACGGATTTTAGAAAATAAGGACCTTTTATCAAAAAGACAAGAACCAGGAAAGATTGAATTGTATTGTACAGATAGCGTTGAGTTGTTTTCCGAGAATGTAGAAACCTTTTTGGGAGAAAGTAATAATCTCAGCATTTCAAGATGCGTATTGAAGTAAAGTAATAAGAGGAATTGATAAATGGAAGAAAAGAATGTTTTAATAACCTTTAAGACAAAACAATTCGACGGACATGACAGCGAGGAAATAGAAATTATTACCGGCGGAAGCTTTTTAAAAACGGATGGCGGATATATAATTAAATATGAGGAAACCGAAGCGACGGGATTTGACGGATGCTTGACGACGCTTACAGTAATGGGAGAGGAAAAAATTGTTTTGGACAGAACAGGGGCTGCTGAGAGCAGACTTGTAATCGACAAGAACAAAAAGCATTACTGTAATTACGGAACTCCTTACGGTTCGATACAAATGGGAGTACAAACGGGTGAGATACGGTCAACGCTCTGTGACAACGGCGGAGATTTGTTCTTTAAATATGTAATTGATGTTGATGCAAGTTTGCTGGGGAATTATGAGGTTTCAATAAACGTAAAAGAAAGCTGAGGAATTGAAAGACATGAACATGATAAGCGAAGCAAAAAAACAGGTTAGCGATATAATTGTAAATGCGGTTAATAAACTTTTTAAGGACGGTAAGCTTCAAAACGCCGATATACCGGATTTTAATGTCGAGATACCGGCGGACAGCAAAAACGGAGATATGTCATCAAACTTTGCCTTGATTTGCGCAAGGGTGTTTAAGAAATCTCCGAGGGATATAGCTATGCTGATTGCCGAAGCAGCAGAGCTTCAGGGAAGCTATTATGAAAAAATAGAGATCGCAGGGCCCGGATTTATTAACTTTTTCTTTTCTCCCGATTGGTTTTCAAAAACGGTAGAAAGCATTATCTCATCGGGTGAAGAATACGGAAAAACGGATTTTGGAAAGGGTAAAAAGGTTTTGATAGAATTTGTTTCCGCAAATCCTACAGGACCTATGCATATAGGCAACGCAAGGGGCGGAGCGATAGGCGACTGTTTAGCTTCAGTTATGGAAAAGGCAGGTTATGAGGTTTCAAGAGAGTTTTATGTAAACGATGCAGGAAACCAAATAGAAAAATTCAAAACCAGCCTTGAATGCAGATACTTAGCTCTTTATAAGGACGGAATAGAAATGCCGGAGGACGCATATCACGGAGAGGATATTGTGAATCACGCAAAGGCGTTTGCTGAATTAAACGGCGATAAGTTTGTTGACGCAGATCCTGAGGTAAGACGACAGGCTCTTTGCGATTTTGCGCTTCCGAAAAATATTGAGGGGCTTGAGCGGGATCTCGGTAAATACAGAATTAAATATGATACATGGTTTAAAGAAAGCGAACTTCACAAAAGCGGTGCTGTTTTGGATATTTTGGACAAGCTTAAAAACAGCGGATATACCTATGAACAGGACGGTGCGCTTTGGTTTAAATCGTCTGAGCTTGGTGATGAAAAGGACAGGGTTTTAGTAAGGGAAAACGGAATTCCTACATATTTTGTTCCTGACATTGCGTATCACTACAATAAGCTTGTGACAAGAGAATATGATAAAGCGATAGATATTTTAGGTGCTGATCACCACGGCTATATTCCGAGAATGAAAGCGGCTATGGCAGCACTCGGAGTTGACACAGGTAAGCTTGATATGGTGATAATGCAGATGGTAAACCTTGTGCGGGACGGCGAGAGATATAAGCTTTCAAAGCGTTCCGGAAAGGCGATAACATTGTCAACTCTTCTTGATGAAATTCCGATTGACGCCGCAAGATTTTTCTTTAATCTCCGTGAACCGGATTCTCATTTTGATTTTGACATAGACTTAGCTATAAGTGAGTCAAGCCAAAATCCTGTTTATTATGTTCAGTATGCACACGCAAGGATTTGTTCGATACTTAAAAATCTTGAAGATGACAAGATTGAAGTCGGCAAGTTTGACGAAAACTCTGCAAAGCTGTTGACATCACCTGAAGAAAAGGAGCTTATAAAGCACTTGGCAGGTCTTCCTGACTGTGTTTTGGAATCGGCAAGGGATTATGATCCGTCAAAGATAACAAGATATGTTGTCGAAACGGCAACGCTTTATCATAAATTTTATTCGTCTTGCAGGGTAAAGTGCGATGATGTGAGTCTGATGAAGGGAAGAATTTCGCTTTGCCTTGCGGTAAAACAGGTGATTAAAAACATTTTGGATATGCTTAAAATTACTTGTCCTGAGCATATGTAATAAAGGAAAGTTTATGAACAAAATTTACGAAAAATATTTTCGTGATAAGACAAATTGCGATATTTTGTATGTAATAGGTTTTGTGGGAATACTGTTGCTTTATATCTATAAAGCTCCACTTGAAATTCAAGGGCAGGACGAAGCATTTTATCTTACAATTCCCAAAAGACTTTTGGACGGAGACATTTTTGTTTTCGATGAATGGCACGGATCTCAGTTTTCAGCTCTTTTAGTGTATCCTATTATGGCGCTTCGTAGTTTGTTCTTTACAAACGATGGAATAGTCTTGCATTTCAGATATATTTATATCTTTTTTCAGGCTCTTTCAGCAGCGGTGATTTATATACGCTTAAGAGATTATAAGCTCTTTGGGGTATTGGCATCGCTTATGTTTTTTATGTTTACACCGTATGATATTTTAGCTTTGAGCTATAATACAATGGGGCTTATGCTGGTAACGCTTACGGGCGTTATCTTATCGACAGCTAGAAGTAAAAAAGCATATTTTGTAAGCGGACTTCTTTTTGCCGGAGCGGTTTTGTGCAGTCCTTATCTATTAGCAGCATATGCCGTTTTTACAGTAGGTGTAATAGTTTTTTCAATAGTAAAGAAGTCAAAAAATTGTTTTATTTCGTGGATTATTTTTACCCTTGGCTCGGCATTGCTTGCAGTCATTCTTTTTACATTTATTCTTTCCAGGGTATCTTTAAGGGAGTTTATAGATGCGCTGCCGAATATTTTTGATGATCCCGAGCATGTTTCAAAGCCGATTTTGGACGGAATTTTTGGATATTTTAAGAGTATTTACAACGCATTTAACTGGGGAATTATATACTTTTCTTCGTATGCTGTAATTTTAATTTCTTTGGTTTTTGATAGAAAGCGTTACAGTAAAAGAGTATTTTATATAGCTTTGTCATGTGCAATTTCGATTTGTATGCTGTTTGAGCTTGCACCGCTTTTAACGACGAAAACTTATAACTTTATAATGTTTCCTTTGGTGTTGGTTGGACTGGTTGCTTATCTTGTGACCAAAAATAAAAATAAGCGAGTGTTTATGTTTATGTTTATCGGCTCGCTTTTATATACAATGTGCATTTATTTTTCATCAAACCAAGGCTTTTATATCATATCGGCGATGTCTGTTGCTGCAGGTGTCGGAAGCATAATTTTAATTCACGACGCTTTGCTTGAGGAAAAATATGAAAAGAGCAAAAGTCACTTTTCATCAGGATATATTATTGTTTTTGCGATTGTAATTTTACAGTTTTCACTTATGATGCATTCTAAAATTAATCATAAATTCTGGTCATCTTCTGAAAACTCTCAGCTTACAGCAGTTATAGATCAAGGACCGTATAAGGGATTAAAAGTAACACCGTCTACAAAGAGTAATTATATGAGCGAGCTTTCATCTCTCAGATGGCTTGACGGCAATGAAGGCAGAGTGTTGTATGCTACAAAAACGGTTTGGTATTATCTGGTGGAGGGCGATCTTAAAATAGGTGCATATTCGGCATGGCTTTCGGGAGAATCGGACATTACTCTTGAAAGACTCGATAAGTATTATTCTTTAAATCCCGATAATATTCCGAATTACATTTTTGTGCCAAAGAAAAACGATTGGTGGACAACCGGATTTGATGAGTTTATTTCAAAATACGGTTTTAAGCTTATATCTGCTGACGGCTCAGTTGTATATGCGAGGGTTTAAAAATGCTTTGTTTAGATGAGTTTTTATCTTTGGAGTCCTCATGGGAAAGACTTAAAAATGCGGACAAGCCCATATACATTTACGGAATGGGTGACGGCTGTTTAAAGCTTATGAAGCAGTTTGAGCGCTTCGGTATAGATGTAAGTGGAATTTTTGCTAGCGATGAGTTTGTGAGAGGACACAGCTTTTTGGGCTATAAGGTTCAAAAGCTGTCCGAGGTCGAGGCACAAAACGATGATTTCGTAATTGTTTTGGCTTTTGCCGCAGGATATAAAGAATTAATTGATAAAATAGACCGTATAGCTTTGTCACATGAGCTTATTATGCCCGATACGGCGGTATACGGCGGAGAGCCGTTTTTAAAGGAAACCTTGGAGCAAAACCTTGATAAGGCTTGTTTAGTTTATGAAAGACTTTACGATGAAACGTCAAGACTTGTTTTTAAAAATGTTTTAAAATACAAAATTACAGGTGATATAAGCTATTTGAAATCCTGTGAAACAATACCTGATGAGGCTTATTTGAACATTTTGAAGCCAAGCGGAAAAGAGATTTATGTTGATCTCGGAGCGTATACGGGAGATACTGTTAAGGAATATTTGTCCTTTGCAAACGGTTATGAGAGAATATATGCTGTAGAGCCGAACGGACGCAATTTCAGAAAGCTGAGCGAGTATTTAAGTGTGCTTGACAACGCAGAAGCTATAAATGCTGCTGCATGGGAGAGCGACGGAGAGCTTTACTTTACAAAGGGCGGCGGACGTCAGGCGAAAATCGAGCAAAAAGGTGTTTTGACTAAAGCCATAAGCGTCGATTCACTTTTGGGATCGGGCAGAGCAGATTACATAAAATACGATGTCGAGGGAGAGGAAAAAAGCGCTTTAAGAGGAAGTGAGAAAACAATTAAAACTTACTCACCGAAGCTTTGCGTTGCAGTTTATCATAAGCTTTTGGATATGTTTGATTTGCCGCTTGAGATTTTAAGGCTTAATCCCGATTATAAGCTTTATATGCGCCACTTTCCGTATTACCCTGCATGGGAAACTAATTTGTTTGCGGTTAAGTAATTGACGATTGATAATTGATAATGGAAACGGGCAATTTCTTCGACATAATTTGACAAAAAACAACCCTTGTGATAATATAGTCACAAGGGTGTCTGCATTAACGGTAGGCGGTTTCTCCCGCAAGGGAGGTGATAACCATGGTTACATATTCGGATTTGTTTTTATTCGCTAGTGTAATTATAAGCGTTATCTCTCTATGTTGCTTCATATTTTACAGCAAAAAATAGAGTCTTTGTTTTTATAAAATAAAGAAATAACCGCCTAAACTTTTTCCGGAGTTAGCGGTTATTTCCAACCTAAAACTCGGGAGAAACCGCTTATCGCAGGCTCCCTTTTCACTTATATTATAGCATATCTTTAGCTTTTGTCAAGAACATTTCAATTCGGAATTAATCAATTGACAACTGAAAATTAAATTCTTCCGCAGAGGAAATTCAAGCGTTTTCTCTGCGGATTTTTTTATGATTGTTTTTTTTATCTCTTTATGGTAAAATAAATTAAAATATATTTTACGGGGAGTGGAGAAAATGCAGCTGGAGTTAAACGACAACGTAACCTATTTAAAAGGCGTAGGTCCAAAGCGTGCAGAAAACTATAAAAAGCTTTCTGTTAAAACTGTAAAAGATCTGCTGTATCATTTTCCGAGAAATTATATTGATCTTACCTCCCCGACAATGATAAAGGATACTCAAATCGGAGAAACTTATGCTGTTGCAGGACGGGTAGTAAAAAAGCTGCCTCCTGCGAGAATAAGAAAGGGAATGACAATATTTAAGGCAGTATTTACCGATGATGAGGAGGACTTAACTTTAATAATTTATAACAGTGAGTATCTCTTTAACTCTCTTATCTTAGGCGAGCCTATTATCCTTTACGGAAAGATTTCGGGAAACATGATAAGAAAAGAAATGAGTTCTCCGACGATATTTAAAATAGATGCTGGTGCAAATATGCAGCCGGTTTATCCTATGACAGAGGGGATTACGCAAAGCCTTGTCAGAGAGAATATAAAAAGTGCGCTTTCACTTTTAAACGGCAGAATTTATGAGCCTGTCCCAAGCAGTATATTAAAAAAGCATGAGCTTTGTTCTTTGCCGTATGCGCTTTATAATATTCATTTTCCTAAAGATAATTACAGCTTTAATACGGCGAAAAGACGTCTTGTTTTTGATGAGCTTTTAACGCTCGGACTCGGAATGTTAATGCTTAAGGGGAGAAACAGAGAGCAAACTCCGAACAGGCTTGCAAACGCCGATATTGATGACTTTTATAAAAGCCTTCCGTTCTCATTTACCGAGTGTCAGAGGAAGTCTATTGACGAATGCATTTTTGATATGAAAAAGGATTTTCCGATGAACAGGCTTTTGCAGGGAGATGTCGGAAGCGGCAAAACTGCGGTTGCGGCAGCAGTGAGCTATTTTGTATTCAAAAACAAAAAGCAGACGGCTTTAATGGCACCGACAGAGATTTTAGCATCTCAGCATTATGAAACCTTTAAGACCTTTTTAGAGCCATTAGGTGTTAATGTCGGACTTTTAGTAGGCTCTCTTACTCCGAAGCAAAAAGGTGAGATGTATCAAAAAATTCAAGACGGCGAGATAGATGTTATAGTAGGTACTCAGGCGCTTTATCAACAAAGCGTAAGTTTTTGTGATTTGGCGTTTGTAATTACTGATGAACAGCATCGATTTGGAGTTGATCAAAGAGCATCTCTTTCTAAAAAAGGAATTAATCCTCATGTGCTTGTTATGTCGGCAACTCCGATTCCGAGAACGCTTGCACTTATGATTTACGGAGATCTCGATATATCGGTTCTAAACGAGCTTCCCAAAGGACGGCAGAAAATACAAACCTATGCTGTTACGGGAAAGCTCCGTAAGAGGGCATACGGCTTTATAAAAAAAGAGCTTGACAAAGGGCATCAGGCATATATTGTCTGCCCTATGATAGAAGAAAATGAGTCGGGGCTGAAAAGCGTTAAAGCGTATGCAGAAAACTTGGCGGTTGATGATTTTTCGGGATATACTATAGGACTTTTGCACGGTAAGATGAAATCGGCTGAAAAGGAAAAAATAATGACTCGCTTTAAATTCGGAGAGATAGACGTTTTGGTATCAACCACAGTAGTTGAAGTAGGAGTAGATGTTTCGAATGCAACGGCTATTATGATAGAAAACTCAGAGCGGTTCGGACTTTCTCAGCTGCATCAGCTGAGGGGAAGAGTTGGACGTGGCAGCGAGCAGTCATACTGCATTTTAGTGACAGATAATCCTACCGAGGATTGTAAAAAGCGGCTTAAGATAATGTCCGAGGTTTCAGACGGCTTTGAGCTTTCAAGACAGGATCTCAAGATGCGTGGACCGGGAGATTTTTTCGGTTCAAAGCAGCATGGACTTCCAAAGCTTAAAATTGCAGATATGTCTGAGGATATAGAGGTTTTAAAGGATGCTCAGGAGGAAGCAAAGATAATTTTTGAAAGCGATCCGAATCTTAAAAGGCCTGAAAACAAAGGCTTGAAAACGCTTATAAATGAGCTTTTTGAAAGACAATATGAAAACTGATTTTAGGAGGATATACCACGATGAATGAGGGAATTTTAGAACTTATGGAGAACGCAAAAAAAGCGCTTGAGGAAAACAACATTTCGGCTTTTATTGCAAAAAACAGCGATGAAGCGGTAGAGATCGCAAGAAGCCTGATTAAAACAGGTGAAACAATTTCGTTCGGCGGCTCACAGTCAATAAAGCAGTCGGGAGTTATGGATATGCTTATGTCGGGGGATTATAACGTACTTGATCGCTCAAAATGTCAGACACGAGAGGAAACCGAAGAGCTTTACAGAAAAAGCTTTTTCGCTGACAGCTATTTTTGTTCATCAAACGCCGTTACTTTAAACGGTGAACTCTATAATGTTGACGGAAATTCAAACAGAGTTGCGGCAATTTGTTACGGTCCGAAATCGGTAGTGATGATTGTCGGTTATAATAAGATAGTAAAAAATCTTGACGAGGCGGTAAAAAGAGTAAAAACAATAGCAGCGCCATGCAATACGAAAAGGCTTGACTGTCAGACTTACTGTTTAAAGACCGGCGAATGTATAGGAATTAACGGTGATATGCCGACCGGCTGTAAAAGTGACGGCAGGGTTTGCTGCAATTATGTAGTAAGCGCAAGACAAAGACATAAGGGAAGAATAAAAGTAATACTTGTAGGTGAAGAATTGGGGTATTAAGGAGGAAAGCCTATGACTGCTCAAAAACGCATAGAAGAAGTAAGACCTATAATTGACCTGATTTACCCAAATGAGGAGAAGAAACGGCTTATGGTCGAGCGGAGCTTTTCGCTTTCAAAGCTGCCTGAGGATTATATCTCAAATCTTGAAATATCCTCACTATGCGAGCTTTTTTGTCCGAGAAATCAATATTTTTGCCAAAAGATTTTAACTGAGCTATGCGACGATGCAGAAATCATTAAGTATCGTCAGGACGCTTTAGAGGATTTTTTAAACGTAAAAAAGCTTATGCCGGTTCTTTACGAAACTATAAGTGAAATGCTTACAAACGACAGAACAAACATTCACAATATCGATTCGGTTCAAAGCTTTACGGCGCTCAACGGACAGATAAACGCACTCGACTGTTATATAGGCTGTATTGACAGACTTCGTGAGTTTTTTGAGCAAAACAAGCAAAATATAAAATCAGAGGCTATAAACAAGCTCTTTTCACATTTTGAGAAGATATATTTCTCGGATGACTATACGTTTTTAAAGCAATGTATGGCAGAGCTTCATGCAGCTCTTGACAACAGAATAAGAAGCGTTACAGTTGCTATTAATTTTGACGAGGAGATGCTTCCTGTTTCAGCCGGAATAGTCGGTTATTCCACAAAGCCGGCAGGAGTCAAGCCCAGCGTTTTTGACAAAATAATATACAGAGGAGCAGAGTTTCCGGAACAGACGGTCAAGGGAAAGCTTTATACAAAATATATTCCGAGAAAGTCGATAAACAGAGATACAGACTTAAACGAAATCGATAAGGCGATTTTTGATGAGCTTGAAAAAATAACGGATAAGTATTTAAGAACGCTTTCCGATGCATTGGTGTCTTATAAGGCGATAGGCTTCAATGAGATATATGCGTTAGAAACTCAGCTTGATTTTTATGACGGAGTAGTTCGTTTTATCGAAGCGGTACAGGCAAGAGGCATTGAAATGTGCCGTCCAGAAATTTTGCCGTCTGAGGATAGAATATTTGAGGCAAAGGGCCTTTTTGATGTTGCATTTTATAAGAGAATAACCGGAATAGAGCATAACAAAAAGGGCGATGATTTAATAGTCAGAAATGATATTATATTTGACGATTCTGCTCGTTTTTATATACTGACTGGCGCAAACAACGGTGGAAAAACAACATTTGTAAGAGCGATAGGAATTTGTCAGGTGTTGTGTCAGGCAGGACTTTATGCTCCTGCAAAAGGCTGTAAAATCTCTCTTTGCGACTACATTTATACGAATTTTCCCAAAGAGGAAGAGGTTGGTATCAATTCTTCACGTTTTACAACTGAGATAAAGGAATTTAAAGAGATAAGCAAAACTATTACTAAAAACAGCTGGATTTTGATGAACGAGTCGATCCAGTCGACAACGCCGAAGGAGTGCGTTGAAATCGCAAGCGAGCTTGTAAGGATTTTTGCCATAATCGGCGTAAGGGGGATTTTTGCAACTCACCTTACTGATTTAGCATTTTTGTGCGATGAGATGAACTTGGATAAGGACGTGCGCTCAGCGCTTAAAAGTATTGTTATGACAGTCGATGAGCAAACCGGTGAGAGAAAATATAAAATCAAAGAAGCCCTTCCGTCATCTGTAAGCTTTGCAAAAACAGTTTTTGAAAAGTTTGGAATAGACATTGAGTTAATCAGGGAGAATGCAAAACGGCATGAGAGAAATTAAGATCGGAAATGTTATTATAAAAGGTAATGCAGCTCTTGCACCTATGGCGTCGGTCGCCGACAGAGCGTACAGGGAAATGTGCAAGACACACGGCTGCGCTTATCTTACAAGCGAAATGATCTCGTCTAAGGGGCTTGTTTACGGAGATAAGAAAACGCCGAAGCTTTGCGAGATAACCGATTTTGAGCGACCTATGGCGCTTCAGCTTTTCGGAGAAGATCCGATTTTTATGGCAAAAGCCGCTGAGATGATACTCAAGTTTTCGCCGGATATAATTGATATAAACATGGGATGTCCCGTTCCGAAAATTGCCGGCAACGGAGCAGGCTCGGCGCTTATGAAAAATCCGAAAACTGCTGAGAAAATGGTTTTTGAAACAGTAAGGGCGGTAAATGTTCCTGTAACGGTAAAGATACGATCGGGCTGGGATGAGGAAAGCATTAATGCTCCTGAGCTTGCCAAAAGACTTGAGCAGGCTGGAGCGGCGGCGATCACTGTTCATGCAAGAACAAAGGCACAGATGTATTCGGGAGCTGCTGATTGGTCGGTTATAAAAGACGTAAAATCAAGCGTTAAGATTCCTGTTATCGGAAACGGAGATATAAAGTGCGGAAGCGATGCTGATAAAATGTATCAGCAAACGGGCTGCGACTTTGTAACGCTTGGAAGAGCAAGCTATGGGAACCCGTTTGTATTTGATGAGATAAACAGTTTCTTTGACGGAGTCGAGCTTTGTCCGCCGCCACTCCAAGAACGAGTGGATACGATGATTTTACATACAAAAAAAATTGTCGAGTACAAAGGCGAGCGGCAGGGAATGAAAGAAGCAAGAAAAAATATAGCTTGGTACATAAAGGGCTTGCCTAATGCCGCTAAGCTGAGGGGCGAATGCGGAGGGCTTTCAAGGCTTGACGATCTTTACCGTATCAGCGATGAGATTTTGAAAAACGGAGAGGTTAAATGAATTACAGCGATTTTAAATTTGAAAGGTTAAATGACGAGCTTTCGGTATGTGTATCAAAAGACCATCGTTTCGGGACGGACGCTTTTTTGCTTGCATACTTTTCAAATGCCAGAAAAAAGGATATTGTCTGTGATTTTTGCAGCGGAAACGGAATCGTAGCGCTTTTGCTTGAAAAGTTTTATTCGCCCCTGAAAATATATGCGGCAGAGATTCAGGACAAGGCATTTTGTCAACTTGAGGAGAGCAGGCAAAAGTCAAAGCTTGAAAAGCTTTTTCTGTTTCACGGTGACATAAAGGATTTTAAATCGAACGAGGAACTCGACCTTATAACCTGTAATCCGCCGTATAAGATTTCCGGAACAGGAATAATAAGTGAAACAAAGGCGGATAAGATAGCACGTCATGAAACGCTTTGCACAATAGACGATGTTTGCCGTGCCGCTTCAAAAAACCTTAAATTTGGCGGAAGGCTTTGCATTACCAACCGTCCGGAGCGTCTTTGCGATGTTTTGTGCGCTATGAGAGAAAACGGAATTGAGCCTAAGAGAATAAGATTTGTTTCAAAGGAAAAGGGCGGTACGCCTTGGCTTATGCTCGCCGAGGGGAAAAAGGGAGCAAAGCCGTTTATGACGGTAGAAAAAGGGCTTTTTGTGTATGATGAAAACGGCGAGTACAGCGAAGAAATGAAGCAAATGTACGGATTACAAGAATCATTAATGTAACCCCATTATCAAACAACCTTGTCGGGAGGAATAATATGAAAATTTTAGCTATCGACGGAAACAGCATGATGAACAGGGCTTTTTACGGAATAAGGCTTTTGACAAACACAAAAGGCTTTTATACAAATGCGCTTACAGGGTTTATGAATATATACCTTAAAACGATTAAAGAGGTAAAGCCAGACGGAGTTGTAGCGGCATTTGACGTTCATGCGCCGACCTTCCGTCACAAGGAGGACGAGACCTATAAGGCTAACAGAAAAGGTATGCCTGAGGAGCTTAGGGTTCAGATGCCTGTTGTAAAGGAAATCCTTACGCTTTTGGGAACTAAGGTGCTTGAAACAGAGGGATATGAAGCCGACGATATTTTAGGAAGCGTTTCTCATCTTTTGAGCCAAAGCGGCGAAGAGTGCGTGATTTTAACCGGCGACAGGGATTCTTTACAGCTTGTAAACGATAGCGTTACGGTTTATCTTGCAAAAACAAAGGAAACTATAATATACACTCCAGACAAAATCAAAGAGGATTACGGACTCGATCCGATACAGCTTATAGATGTTAAAGCGCTTCAAGGTGACAGCTCCGACAACATAAAGGGAGTTGCGGGGATAGGAGAAAAAACAGCACTTTCTTTGATCCGAGAATACGGTTCAGTCGATAAGCTTTACGATGTGATTGATGAGGGCAGCATAAGAGAGAACCTAAAGCAAAAGCTTATAAATGGAAAGGACGATGCTTATCACAGCAGGTGGCTCGGCACTATTGTCCTTGACGCTCCGATTGAAAAGGATACAAAATATTATTTACAGGGTAAGGTTGACGAACAAAGACTATACGGAGTTTTGGCGAAATATGAGATGTTCAAGCTTATAGAAAAACTTGATTTACAGGAGATCGCATCAGCAGAGCCGGAGCCTGATATGATTTTGCCTGACAACTTAAAGGCTGCCGAGATAAAAGAGCTTGAAAAACAGGATTTTTCGCATTTTGAAAAAGGTAAAACAGCATACTTTATCTATTCGCCTGAAAGGCTGGATATTTCGGCACAGGGTATTATTTTTTATACCACAGACGAAAAGCTCATGCTTGAGTTTTTTAAGAGCGATTGCAAAAAGGCTTGCTTCGAGGGCAAAGAACCTTATAAGCTTTGTATGAAAAACGAAACGGAACTTAAAAACATTGTATTTATTGCTGACCTTGCGGGGTATCTGTTAAATTCGCAGGCAAGCGGCTACAGCGTTATGAATTTGTGCCTGTCGTACAATACTCCTTATAGAAAGGATGTATCGAATTACGAGGATATAGCTTCGCTTGAAGATTTATGCGAAAGACTTAAAAGAGAGATAAGCGAAAAAGGACTTGACGAAGTTCTGTACAATATTGAGATTCCTCTTTGTGAAGTTTTGGCGAGCATGGAGAACATTGGGGTTGAAACCGATGCAGATGGAATAAAGGCATTTGGCGACGAACTTTCGCAGAACATAAGTGTTTTGAAAAGCCGGATTTTTGAGCTTGCGGGAAAGGAATTTAATATTGCAAGTCCAAAGCAGCTTGGTGAGGTCCTCTTTGAAGATTTAGGACTTCCGTTTAAGAAGAAAACCAAAAGCGGATATTCCACAAGCGCAGAGGTTTTGGAAGAACTTCGAGGAAAGCATCCGATAATCTCTTTGATTTTGGAGTACAGAACGCTTACAAAGCTAAGTTCAACCTATGTTGAAGGACTTTTAAAGGTTATAAGAGAGGACGGAAGAGTTCACTCCTTCTTTAATCAGACCGAAACGAGAACAGGAAGAATTTCATCGAGTGATCCTAATATGCAAAACATTCCGGTCAGAAAAGAGCTTGGGCGAATGATGAGAAAATTTTTTATCGCCAAAGACGGTTATACGCTTTTAGATGCGGATTACAGCCAGATCGAGCTTAGAATACTGGCTCATGCTTGCGGTGACGAAAATCTTATAAGCTCATTTTTGTCCGGAAAGGATTTTCATGCGATGACTGCAAGTAAGGTTTTTGATATGCCTATAGATTTTGTAACAGATGAAATGAGAAGAACTGCAAAAGTAGTAAATTTCGGAATAATATACGGAATAGGCGCATTCTCTCTTTCAAACGATTTAGGTGTTTCGGTAGCCGAGGCAAAAAGGTATATTGACCAGTACCATGCAACATATCCGGGTGTAAAACAATATATGGAGAAAACCGTAGAAGATGCGCTCAAGACGGGATATGTTACTACAATTTACGGCAGAAGAAGATATATTCCCGAGCTTGTTGCTAAAAATAAAATGGTTCAGGCATTCGGAAAGAGAGCAGCGATGAATGCGCCGATTCAGGGAACTGCTGCCGACATAATAAAAATAGCTATGATACGAGTTTACAGGCGGCTCAAAGAGGAACAGCTTGACGCAAAGCTTATTTTACAGGTTCACGATGAGCTTATAATTGAAGCGAGTGAAAAGGATAAAGACAAAGCGGCTGAAATATTATCGTATGAAATGAAAAATGCCGCTTCTCTTGCAGTGCCGTTGATAGCTGATGTGAACGAGGGAAAAAGCTGGTATGATGCAAAGGGGTAAATTTAATTGACAATGGAGAATGATTCGTAATTTATAATGCTTAATGCGCAATTAATTCGGAAGTCGGAATTAGGAATTCGGAATTATATAATTGACAACGGACAATTTATTCGACATAATTTGACAAAAAATCACCCTTGTGCTATTATAATCACAAGGGTGTCTGCTTAACGGTAGGCGGTTTCTCCTCG
>CABUAH010000045.1 GCA_902489475.1 uncultured Oscillospiraceae bacterium
ATATTTCTCAAGCAAGGCTTCTATTTCAATATCATCTTTGTTTTTGGTATAATAATCTACTAGCATTTCTTGTTGCTGCAAGATAATAGAATAATCATCACTATTTGATTTCCTGATTTTTCTAAACTCTTTATCAAGTTCTTTGTTAACGATCTTTAGTTTTTTCATAAATTCCACTCCTTAAAATGAATTATTATAACCATAGTATATCATACCAAAAATCATTTGTGGGGAATTTTTTTGTACAGTTGCACATTTTAATCAATTCTGTATAAACACATAAAAACAAGTGGCTCAATTTGATATGCTTTTGACAGCACAAATCCCCGGCTATGCCGGGGATTTGTACTTATAATAATTCTCTCACAATAAGAAATCAAAGATTTGTATATCCCATGAGGCTTTCGTCAACTTCTTTTGCAGCATCTCTTCCCTCTCTGATAGCACGAACTACCAGTGACTGTCCGATATGCATATCGCCGCATACAAAAACTCTGTCAACATTTGTTTTATGCGTTCCCTCAGCTGAAGCTACGTTGGTTCTCGCATCTGTTGAGACTCCGAAAGCCTTTGTAATATAGCTTTGTGCGCCTGTAAAGCCTGCGGCAATCAATACAAGATCAGTTTCAATCTCGTACTCCGAGCCGTCAATCTCTTTCATTGCCAATCGTCCTGTCTTTTTATCCTTTTCAGCCTTGAGCTTGACAAGTTTTGCTCCCTTTACTTTGCCCTTTTTATCCTTGATAAATTCCTTTACAGTCGTCTGATAAGTTCTTGGGTCTGTTCCGAAAAGCTCGATAACTTCCTCCTGACCGTAGTCCGTCTTGCAGACTCTCGGCCACTCAGGCCAAGGATTGTTCTCGGCTCTTGTATCCGGGAGCTTTGGCATCATTTCAAGCTGTAAAACGCTTTTTGCCCCATGACGAATACTTGTTCCGACACAATCATTTCCCGTATCTCCTCCGCCTATGATTAAAACCCTTTTGCCATTAGCGCTTACATAAGTTCCGTCCTTTAGATCGTTATCCAAAAGCGACTTAGTTGTAGATGTTAAAAAGTCAACTGCAAAATAAATTCCCTCGGCATCTCTTCCCGAAACCTTTATATCACGTGGATTTGACGCACCGCAAGCCAAAACTATTCTATCGTACTCTTTTAAAAGATCTGTCGCCTTGATGTTTTTTCCTACGTCAGCACAGGTCTTAAACTCTATTCCCTCTTCCTTCATAATATCAATCTTGCGGTCAATTATATGTTTTTCAAGCTTCATATTTGGAATTCCATACATCAGCAGTCCACCCACTCTGTCAGAACGC
Source organism: uncultured Oscillospiraceae bacterium (assembly GCA_902489475.1). Taxonomy (GTDB): domain Bacteria; phylum Bacillota; class Clostridia; order Oscillospirales; family Ruminococcaceae; genus UMGS1601. Next base: position 1,317 of record CABUAH010000045.1, read on the forward strand.
TCAAAAACCGTTACACTGTGACCTCTCTGGTTCAACTGATCCGCTGCTGCAAGTCCAGCAGGACCTGAGCCTATAACCGCAATCTTTTTCCCTGTTCTTACCTTAGGGATTTTAGCTGATGCATATCCCATATCATATGCGTTTTCAATTATTGCATATTCATTTGCTTTAACAGTAACCGCATCTCCGTCTACTCCGCAGGTACAAGCCTTTTCACAAAGTGCCGGACAAACCCTTGAGGTAAATTCAGGAAAATTGTTTGTTATTTTAAGTCTGTTGTACGCCTGCTCCCAAGCTCCCTTGAATATTAAATCATTCCACTCCGGTATAAGATTGTTAAGCGGGCATCCCGATACAGCACCGCCTATGATCAAGCCGGACTGACAGAACGGCACTCCGCATTCCATGCATCTTGCGCCCTGTTTTTCCTGTTCCTGTTTTGTAAGAGGAGTGTGGAACTCATCAAAATTTTTAATACGTTCTAAAACCGAGTATGCCTGTGCATCCTCACGTTCATAATCCATAAATCCTGTTGGCTTTCCCATTTCAATCCCCTCCTTACTTATTATTTACAATCTGATAAAATGCTTCGATCTGAGCTTGGTCGCTTGAAAGACCTTTCTCTTCCATAGAAACGATAGCTGTCATCATTTTCTTGTAGTCATGAGGAATGATCTTCTTAAACTTAGGCAAATATTCTTCAAAGCTCTCAAGTATCGCTCTTCCCTTTTCAGATCCTGTTTCCAAAACGTGTTCTTTAATAAGCTCACGAAGCTCAATAATATCATATTTCTCAGTTACTTCCGAGAAAAGCACCATTTCCTTGTTGAGCTTTGTATATAAATCTCTGTCCTCGTCCAAGACATAAGCTATTCCACCTGACATTCCGGCAGCAAAGTTTTTGCCTGTTTTACCTATTACAACGACTCTTCCGCCTGTCATGTATTCACATCCGTGATCGCCGACTCCCTCGACAACTGCTATTGCTCCCGAATTTCTTACGCAGAATCTCTCTCCTGCAACACCGTTGATAAACGCTTTTCCGCTTGTCGCACCGTAAAGAGCAACATTTCCGATAATTATGTTATCCTCTGCCTTAAATGTAGATTCCTTTGGAGGATATACAGAAAGCTTACCACCGGAAAGTCCTTTTCCGAAATAGTCATTTGAATCTCCGATAAGTTCAAGCGTCAGTCCCTTGGGAATAAATGCTCCGAAGCTCTGTCCGCCTGATCCGTTACATATTACTCTGAATGTGTCATCCTCAAGCGTATCCTGATATTTCTTTGTGATTTCAGAACCAAAGCTTGTGCCGAATGTTCTGTCTGTATTTTTAACATTTACCGTTACTGTTTTCTTTTCACCCTTTTTAATAGCCGATTCAAATTCCTTAAGCAAAACCTTTTCGTCAAGCGTTTCGGAAAGCTTAAAGTCATAAAGTGACTTTTTGCCGTATTCAATTTTCTTAGATGCGAAATCCGAATTTAAAATATTTGAAAGATCAACCTCTGCCGCTGTGCCGGAAAGTCCCTCTCTTGGCCTTAGAAGATCAATTCTTCCGACAAGCTCGTCAACTGTTTTAACTCCCAGTTTTGCCATATATTCACGAAGCTCCTCGGCAACAAACATCATAAAGTTTACCACATATTCAGGCTTACCCATAAATCTCTTACGAAGCTCAGGATTTTGAGTTGCTACTCCGAACGGACAAGTGTCAAGATTGCACACTCTCATCATTGCACAACCGAGAGTTACAAGCGGAGCTGTCGCAAAGCCAAACTCCTCTGCACCGAGTATCGCCGCAACGGCAACATCTCGTCCGTTCATAAGCTTTCCGTCCGTTTCGACAACAACCTTATTTCTAAGTCCGTTTTGAATAAGCGTCTGATGAGCCTCGGCAAGCCCAAGCTCCCAAGGAAGTCCTGCGTTGTAAATTGAGTTTCTCGGAGCAGCTCCCGTTCCGCCGTCATATCCGGAGATAAGTATACATCCTGCTCCTGCTTTTGCAACACCTGCGGCAACTGTACCTACTCCGCACTCGGATACAAGCTTAACGGAAATTCTGGCATTTCTGTTTGCGTTTTTAAGGTCATAAATAAGCTGTGCTAAATCCTCAATGGAATAGATATCGTGATGAGGCGGCGGAGAAATAAGCGATACTCCCGGTGTTGAATGCCTTGTCTTTGCGATCCAAGGATATACTTTTTTACCCGGAAGATGTCCTCCCTCTCCCGGCTTTGCACCCTGTGCCATCTTAATTTGTATCTCATCAGCGGATATTAAGTATCTCGATGTAACGCCGAATCTTCCCGAAGCTACCTGCTTTATTGCAGAGCATTTATCAATTTCCTGTCCCTTTGTCAAAAGCCTTTCTATGCTCTCTCCGCCCTCGCCCGAATTAGACTTTCCGTGAAGTCTGTTCATTGCAATCGCAAGAGTTTCATGAGCCTCTTGGGAAATAGAACCGTATGACATAGCTCCTGTTTTAAATCTTCTGACAATAGACTCTGCACTTTCAACCTCATTAATATCTATCGGATTTTCAGCATAATTAAAGTCCATAAGCCCTCTGATATTAACGGGATCAAGCTCCTCAGAAATCATGTTTGAATACTTTTTATAGGTTTCGTAATTGCCTGTTCTTGAAGCCTGCTGAAGAAGATAAATTGTCTGCGGATTATAAAGATGCTCTTCCTTTCCGCTTCTTACTTTGTGGCTTCCACGGGACTCTATTTCAGGGTTTGTGCCAAGTCCGAGCGGATCAAAAGCACTTGTATGGAGCTTATCGACACTATCCTCAATATCCTTTATTGTTATTCCGCCGATTCTGCTGACAGTTCCTGTGAAATACTTATCTATTACGCCCTCGCTTATGCCGATCGCCTCAAAAATCTGAGAGCCTTGGTATGACTGTATGGTTGATATTCCCATCTTAGAAGCAATTTTTACGATTCCGTGCAAAACTGCAGAATTGTAATCGTCAACAGCCGCATAATAATCCTTATCCAAAAGATCATCATTTATAAGCTCGTGGATAGTTTCCTGTGCAAGATACGGATTTATCGCACTTGCACCGTATCCCAAAAGCGTTGCGAAATGATGTACTTCTCTCGGCTCACCGCTTTCAAGGATCATTGCCAAGGAGGTTCTCCGCTTTGTTACAACAAGATGCTGATGCAATGCCGATACCGCCAGAAGAGATGGAATTGCAAGATGGTTTTCGTCAACCCCTCTGTCCGATAAAATGAGAATATTTGCACCTTCGTTATAAGCCTTATCGGCTTCTATAAACAATCTGTTTACAGCCTTTGAAAGCCTTGTATTCTTATAATAGAGAATAGGTATAACCGCAACCTTAAAGCCGGGTATGTGCATACTTTTGATTTTAAGTATATCAGTCGAGGTAAGTATTGGATTGTGTATTTTCATAACCTTACAGTTTTCAGGCTTTTCCTCTAATATATTTCCGTCCTCACCTATGTAAATTGTTGTTGATGTAACAATTTCCTCCCTTATAGCGTCGATAGGCGGATTTGTGACCTGTGCAAAGAGTTGTTTAAAATAGTTAAACAACGGCTGTGGCTCTTTTGACAAAACGGCAAGCGGGCTGTCAGTTCCCATTGCGGCGATAGATTCGCTTCCGTTTTTCGCCATAGGCAAAATTGACGTCATAATTTCTTCGTATGTGTAACCAAACGCTTTCTGCAAGCGCTGTCTGTCGTCGTAAGAATGTTCCTCTACCTTTGCGTTAGGGATTTTCAAGTCCTTTAGATTTACGAGATTGCTGTCAAGCCATTCACCGTACGGCTGCTTTGAAGCGTATCTCTCCTTAAGCTCATCATCGTCGATAAGACGTCCCTCAACCGTATCTACCAAAAGCATTTTTCCCGGACGAAGTCTTTCCTTGGAAACAATTTTTTCAGGACTTATCGGCAATGCGCCTACCTCTGACGAAAGGATAAGGCATCCGTCGTCCGTGATATAATATCTTGATGGGCGAAGACCGTTTCTGTCAAGCACAGCTCCCATAATATCTCCGTCAGAAAACAAAATTGAAGCAGGGCCGTCCCAAGGCTCCATCATTGTTGCATAATATTGATAAAAATCCTTTTTCTTTTGCGACATTGTTGCATTGTTGTCCCAAGGCTCAGGAATTGTAATCATAACCGCCAATGGAAGCTCCATTCCGCTCATAACCAAAAATTCAAGGGTGTTATCAAGCATAGCAGAGTCAGAACCCTCGGTATTTACAACAGGGATAACCTTGTCGATATCACCTTTTAAATGCTCAGACTTCATAGTTTCTTCACGGGCGAGCATTTTATCTGCATTTCCTCTTATTGTGTTTATCTCTCCGTTATGAACCATCATACGGTTTGGATGTGCACGCTGCCAGCTTGGATTTGTGTTGGTAGAAAACCTTGAATGAACCATAGCGATTGCAGACTCATAATCCTCATCCTGCAAATCCAAAAAGAAGTTTCTCAAATCACCTACCAAGAACATTCCCTTATATACAATAGTTCTGCTTGAAAGTGAAACCACATAAGTGTCCTCGTTCGACTGCTCAAAAACACGTCTTGCAACGTAAAGCTTTCTGTCAAAATCAAGACCTTTTTTTACATCTCTCGGTTTTTTAATAAAGCATTGCATGATAAAAGGCATACATTCTACCGCTCTTTGTCCTAAAACCTCAGGACGTGACGGAACATTTCTCCAGCCTAAAACCTCAAGCCCCTCTTTTGAAGCAATAATCTCAAACATCTTCTTTGCCTGATTTCTTGCAAGCTCGTTTTGCGGAAAGAAAAACATTCCAACTGCATAATCTCTTTCACTCGTAAGATTAATTCCCAAATCATTCTTAGCAGCTTTTTTGAAAAACTTATGAGAAATCTGTAAAAGAATACCTACTCCGTCACCCGTTTTTCCTTCAGCGTCCTTTCCCGCTCTGTGTTCAAGCGTTTCAACGATTGTCAAAGCATTCTCAACCGTATCATGGCTTTTTATGCCTTTAATGTTGACAACTGCTCCGATACCGCAGTTGTCATGCTCAAACTTTGGAGAATAAAGGCCTTTGATCTGCTTGTTCCCTGTGTTTCCCATCACACTCACCCTTTCTGTCAAGCGTAAAAGCTCAGTGCTTTCAGTGCTTATAAATTACAAATTATATATATTGCAAAAAAACAATAAAAAGCCGAAACATCTTAAAAAAGATGCCTCGACTTCTTTGTCAAAAATTATTTAATTACTCGGCAAAAGCTACCGACTTTTGATATTATACATCATTATTTTAAATTTGTCAATACAAATTAATTGCTTAAAAAAGCATGATTTGTATATAAATCAACCAAATCCGATTTACTTCTCATTCTTGCCGACTGTAACAGGTTCAGTTTTTTCGGGAATTAAATACTCTCCGCTTGATTCCTTTCCGTATGTAGAAAGGTAAACTTTTTCAAATTTAATTTCTGAAACAGGCTGATAATTTTTGTCCTCGTCATCGTCAGGCTTGTCCTCATCGACAATTTCCGTGTTGCAAATCTTATCGTATACTTCCCATCCGTCAAACACCTGTCCGAAAAGAGTATACTGATTCATAAGATTAGGAACGCCGCCGTGATCTAAGAATATATCGCTTACTTCTTTCATTCCGTTTGAATCCTCAAGCTCTTTTATAGATTTCTTCAGTTCTTTGGAAATTACAACGTCATTCATAAATGTAACAACACTTCCTGCCTTTGCAGGAGTGAAAAGTCCTTCCTCAGTACACAAAGAACCGATTGCACCCTTTATTGGGAGAAGGTTTTGCGAAACTTCAAGATCTGTAAATTCGGTATTAGAGTCCTCAGCAGTAGTTCCGTCACTTGTCTTGCTTCCGCCAATAAAACCTGCTTTCAAGCCGTCCTGATTTTTAATTATCGTGCAAACATAAGTGCCGTCAAAATATTTGTCGTTTACAAGGCTTTTAAAGTACTTAACATATTCCGGTGCTTCGTCTTCATACAAAACAGCCTTAAACGTACCCTCGGTTGTTTCAAAAACAACTACATCCGTATCAATCGACGGTTCTGTCAACTGAACAAAATCACTTTTAGAATAGTCCACAGAGTCGTCCTTCCCACACGATGCATAAATATAGACTACCGCAAGAACGACTACAGCTATTAAGGAAATTTTAAAAAACTTAATGAACGATGGTTTTAACATTGGGTTTGGCGAACTGTTTTTTTCTGCCATATTCTTTCTCCTTATTTTTTATATATCTTTGTTCCCTGACGGGTTTCTTCAACAACATAACCGAGAGCAGATATTTCATCTCTAAGCTTATCGGCAAGAGCAAAATCCTTTGCTTTTCTAGCTTCCTTACGCTCGTTAACAAGTCTAACTACCTCAGTTGGTATTTCCTCGCTTTTTTCATTATAAAGAAGTCCCAAAACACCGGTAAGCTCTTCAAACACTTTTAAAGCCCCCGTTGCCTCCTGCTTTGTACATCCGTCCTTTAAATAGATGTTAATTTCTCTGGTAAGCTCAAAAATTACAGAAAGAGCATCCGCCGTATTGAGGTCATCCGAAAGAGCGTCAACAAACTTTTGCTTTTTATCCTTCAAAATACCCAAAAGCTCTTCTCTTACAGTCCCGTCCTTTGAATTTTGAACAGCCATTTTAAGAGCAGACTTTAAGTTGTAAAGTCTTTCAAGCGAAGCCTTGCAGGATTCCAAAAGCTCAGGGGTATAATTCATAGGCATTCTGTAATGCGCCTGAATCATAAGATACCTTATCGTTTCATATCCGTATTTTTCGGCAGCATCTCTGGTTAAGAAAAAGTTTCCTTTCGACTTTGACATTTTCTTATTATCAATGTTTATATGTCCGTTGTGCATCCAGTAGTTCGCAAATTGAACACCCGTTGCAGCCTCAGACTGTGCGATTTCATTTTCATGATGCGGAAAAATAAGATCAAATCCTCCGCAGTGAACATCTATTGTGTCGCCGAGCGTATCCCTTGCCATTGCCGAACATTCTATATGCCATCCGGGACGTCCTTTTCCCCACGGCGAATCCCAGTGCTGTTCATCATCGCCCGCTCCCTTCCAGAGTGCAAAGTCAAGCGGATCTTCCTTCAGATCATTTATCTCAACTCTTGCGCCTGCTACAAGCTCGTCCAAAGGCTGTCTTGAAAGCTTTCCGTAGTCCTTAAACTTTCTTGTACGGTAGTACACATCTGAGCCTGCTTGATAAGCGTATCCCTTGTCAACAAGAGTTTTTATAAGAGCTATTATCTTGCCCATATACTTTGAAACCTTTGGTCTAACATCCGGATCTAAAACATTTAATCCATGTGCATCGTATTCAAACTCTGCAATATATTTTTCGGCAATCTTTTCAGGCGTTGAATCTTCAACTTCTGCCTGTTTTATTATTTTGTCGTTAACATCAGTATAGTTCTGGACATATTTTACATCATATCCCTCATACTTTAAGAATCTTCTGAATACATCAAACACACAGATAGGTCTTGCATTTCCGATATGTATATAATTATATACCGTCGGTCCGCATACATAAATCCCTATTTTTTTGCCGTTAATCGGCTTAAGCTCTTCTTTTTGCCTTGTGAGCGTATTATATATCTTCATTATTTATCATCCTCATTTGCTTTTTTCAGTCTTTCAAGCTCAGCTTCCAATTTCTCAATTATAATGCGCTGTCTGCACATCTCCTGTGAAATCGGATCGGGGATATGAACCTGATCCAAATCCTGTACTCTTTTACCCTTTACTCTTACTATTCTTGCAGGAACTCCTACCGCCGTTGCATTTGCAGGTACCTCCTCCAAAACAACTGCGTTAGAAGCTATTTTTGCGTTATCTCCAACCTTAAACGGTCCTAAAATCCTTGCACCCGCTCCAACCATTACGTTGTTTCCCAGCGTCGGGTGTCTTTTTCCGCATTCCTTACCCGTTCCTCCAAGCGTAACTCCCTGATAAATAAGACAGTTATCTCCTATCTCAGCGGTTTCTCCGATAACAACTCCGCTTCCATGGTCTATAAGAAGTCCTTTTCCGATTTTTGCTCCGGGGTGAATTTCAATCCCAGTAATAAACCTAGAGATCTGAGAAATAATTCTTGCCACAAAGAAAAACTTCTTTTTATAAAACCAATGGGCTACTCTGTGAAAAAGCACCGCATGAAGTCCCGAATAGTTCACCAAAATTTCAAGGCTGGACCTTGCGGCAGGATCTTTTTCCTTCACCGATTGAATCTCGTCTTTAACAGTTTTTATTATTTTTTCTATAAAATCAAAAAGCTTCATAACACTATGTCCTCCAAAACAAAAAAGCCCCAAAAGCGCAATTACTCACGCTTTTGGAGGCAGTTAATTTTCAACTACGGTTCCACTCCGAAATCACTCAAAAATCGCCTTTATCTATCTTTTTCAGGCAATAGTTTAACCCTTAACGCGGAATTACGGAAACGGATACTCGGCGATTGTTAAACCGCTGTTCACCGCTTCGGCTGGCAGCCGCACTTCATTAAAATCATTTTACGCAGTCGCACCTTCCCTGCGCTCTCTGAAAAAATGTATTAAAACTACTCTTGCTGTTAAGCCAATAAATTTATTATAGTTTATTTCACAAAAAATGTCAACAACAACTTTTAAGTACGCCGCATCTCTCTATCCCAACCCAAAGCTTATTGACAGCGCACTGTCCACCTTGTTCATTGAGGTTTGGTCAAGTTCTCCCATTCTTTCCCGAAGACGTTTCTTATCAAGCGTTCGTATCTGTTCCAGAAGCACGACCGAATCCTTTTGAAGTCCGCAGGTTTTTCCTCCTACTGCGATATGAGTTGGAAGCCTTGCTTTTGAATTTTGACTTGTTATTGCAGCAGCGATAACCGTAGGGCTATGCTTATTTCCAACATCATTTTGAACAATAAGTACCGGTCTTACTCCGCCCTGTTCTGAGCCTACCACCGGGCTTAAATCCGCATAATAAATTTCTCCCCTGTGAATGGACATTTTAACACACTCCTGTTTTTAGCTTTTGATAAAACTATTCTTGACAAAGCTGCGTATCTTTAGTCAGCAGCACTTGAAAATCAGGGGATAATTTTCAAGTTAATTTTACTGTTCGCCCGAAACCTGCTGAGTTGTCTCATTTACGACAGAATTTGCATTCGCCGCACTTGCCTCGGCTCTTTTCACACAATCTGAATCAAGCTCCGACTCTTCAAGCGATCTCGGAAAGAATTCGTTTGTCGGGAATTTTATTTTCTCAAACAGCTCGCATGGAGAATCCGTGTTTGTTGAACACTCCTTACTCGGTACGCAGTAATCTGCCGCAGGTACCATAAGCGTTACATATCTTGAAAGCTCAACGATTGAAAAGAGTCCGATTGTAACATACACTGCCTTTGAACAGCCCTTTGACGAAGGAATTATGCTTTCCTGAGATGCGTTGCAGCAAGAGCTGTCACAGCTGTCACAGCAGCCCGGATTTTTAAATCTTGTCACAAGCCTACAGTCCAAAAGGATCGGATCTACAACAGTTACCGATGCCTTTGGCAAGGACGAATAACAGCAGCCTGACGAAGCTGTGCCGTTTTGAGCGTCATCAGATGAAAATCTTCTTGTATTTCCGTCGCTTCCGAACAATATTACCTTTTTAGAGAACGAAGTCTTTCCGGTTACTGTTTTAGAAGCGCACGCTGTTCCCTCAAACACTTCTATATCAACAGAAAACGTATAGGTAATATCCACCGAATAGAAACCTCTGTTAAACGGAACAGGCTCAATTCCGAAAACAGTATTTACCACCTGAACGCCTTTACATTTAATAAAGCTTGCCGATTCAACCGCTTCTATGTCACACGGTGAGGTGAAAACAACCTCTAAATCCTCAAGACAATCTTTATCGCTGCAGGAATCGAAAACTCTCATAACTTCAATGCAGACGCTGCTTTTGAATCCGTCGCATGAATTTGTTTCACTCATATATGTATCCTCCTGTAAAAGTATTTCGGACAACGGTTTTCGCCGTCCTTGATATATAATATGAGAGCTTTCTATTTTTGTGAATAAATAACCGCGAACGAATGAGCCCCGCCTAAAAGGCGGGGCTCATTTACGTCTTTCATAAAGGGATTTTGACCCCTTTATGAAACCCTAAGCGGCTTTGCCACTCGTTCACTTGTTAAATGACGGGGTGCTGCCCCTTATTGAAAAATGCAGATGAACCTGGATTTCATTCATCTGCACTAATTAAATTATTATTTCTTTAAACTGCGTCTGTGTTTATATAATACTTTGCCTGTGCGTCAAACATTCTTTTATACTCGCCGTTAGGAATTTCAAGCAGCTCGCTGTGATGTCCGTATTCTTTAATCACTCCGTCTTTAAATACAGCAATTTTGTCACAGAACTTGCAGGAGGATAAGCGGTGTGAAATATAAATGGCAGTTTTTCCGTTAACTATTTCATTAAACTGTCTGTAGATTTCATATTCTGCAATCGGATCAAGCGCTGCCGTCGGCTCGTCTAAAATAACGATAGGTGCGTCCTTATAAAGCGCACGGGCAATACTCATCTTTTGCTGTTCTCCGCCAGACGGTTCAACTCCCGATTCGTCAAACTGTTTAAACATTATTGTATCCATGCCGTTTGGCATATCGTTTATCTTCTCTGAAAGTCCCACCTTTCGGCAAAGCTCTAAAACTCTCTCTTCGTCAGACTCTTCGCTTACAGCTATATTTTCTTTAAACGAAAACGCAAACAGCTTATAATCCTGAAAAACTACTGAAAACAGCCTTGAATATTCGTCGAAATCATACTCATTTATATTTTTACCGTCAATTAGAATTTCGCCCTTATCCACCTTGTAAAGCCGGCATAAAAGCTTTATAAATGTTGTTTTTCCGGCTCCGTTAAGTCCGACAATCGAAAGCTTTTCGCCTTTTTTTAGCTTAATATTAACGCCCTTTAAAATATACTTCTCAGACCTCGGATATTTAAACCAAACATCCTTAAACTCAATCTCATGGTCGCTGTTCATATTTACCTTTTCATTTCCAAAAGCAGTGTCAGTGTTTATTCCCATAAACCTAACATAGTTATAAAGGTAATTTGATGTAACAGTAAGCCATCCGAATTCCGAAACTATGGTATTCAGCGAATCTGAAGCCGTTAGAGCTGAGGAAGAATAAAGTGAAAAGTTTCCGAGCGTAATAAGCTTTTTAATTGCCATGATACCTAAGATCAAATACATTCCGACATTTTTTAAAGCTCCCGCAACCGACATGACCGATAAAACTCCCATGATTTTTTTGCGGTATTTAAGCTCAAGCTTATAACAATCATTATTTATTTGACGGCAGTTTTCGTCAAGCATTTTTGAAGCATCGTATAGGCGTATGTCTTTACCGTACTTAAAGTCGTACGTCTGCCAGAAATTATAGCTTGACTTTCTGTCTAAAACATCAAAAGCTCCGTTTAAATCAAACTCCAGCTTCGAGCGTTTTTTAGTTAAGAAAAAGCTTATTGCAATGTACGTTACAACGATAAGCAGTACCCAAACAGAACCGGTAAGGAGTATTGCCGCCGTTGTTACGACCTGAATCATACCTGAAATTATGTTGGAAATTCGGCGCATAAATCCATCGACCCCGCCGTACCAGTTAAGTCCGTTCTGAGCCTTTTGTGAAAGGTCCAAAATCTCTGGGTCCTCAGTCTTTTCAAAATCCATGCTTGCACATTTCTGTTTATGCTGCTCTCCAAAGTATCGGTTAAATTTATCCACTACCTTTTGGTACTGCTGTGTACAAAACGAATTGGCAGCATTTGTCAATATGTACAAAACAACAAAAACCGCCGTTATAACCGCCATTTTTGTAAAATTCCTATCTCCCTGAAACTCGTCTATCAAAAGCTTTGGGAGAAAAATCATATAGATAGGCGCTAAAGCAGAAAAAACTGCAGAGAAAGCATTGTAAATGATATAGCTCTTAAATTTTTTCCAGATTATTTTATAAAAGTATTTTATTGAGATAAGCATCGTCTTGAAATCAGTTGCGTTTCGGTTTTTATCAGCCATTTACAAGCACCTCCTCCATTCCGTCAGCTGCTCTTTGCTCACGTTCTTTATAATACTGTGCCTGAACCTCAAAAAGCGATGAATACTCTCCGCCCTTTTTCAAAAGCTCCGAATGAGTTCCTCTCTCAACAAGTCTGCCGTCCATAAACATTGCAATTTCATCGCAAAAACGTGTGCTTGAAAGTCTATGTGAAATATATACTGCCATTTTTCCGCCGACAATCTTGTCAAATGATTTGTAAAGCTTGTATTCTGCAATTGGATCAAGAGCCGCTGTCGGTTCGTCAAGAAGCATAATCGGTGCATTCTTATACAAAGCTCTTGCAAGAGCGAGCTTTTGCTTTTCTCCTCCTGAAAAGTCAACTCCGTCATCGTATATGTTCTTTAAAACCTGAGTATCAAGCTTTTTAGGAAGCAAATCGTATTTTTCTTTAAGTCCTGAGCTTATTATAGACTCGGCAGCTTTATTCCTATCCACTCCGGATAAATCGGTCATTGCCGTATTTTCTCCCAAGCTCAGCGCAAAAAGCTCTACGTTTTGAAAAACAGGTGAGAAAAGCTTAAAGTATTCGTCCCGATCGTAGTTTAAAACATTAACCCCGTTAAGCAATATCTCGCCCTCGCTGACATCATAAAGGCGGCATAAAAGCTTTATAAAAGTTGTTTTTCCCGCTCCGTTAAGTCCTACGATCGCAAGACTCTTTCCGGTTTCAAGCCGTATATTTATGTCTTTAAGTGCATACACCTTCGCTCCGTTATACTTGAAAGAAACATTCTTAAACTCTATAACATAATTGTCTGCTTTCGGTATCGGCAAAAATTCAGTTCTTTGCACGTTTGTCAATTCTTCCTCGTCAACAAAAGCACGATAATCGTCAATTTCCATGGATCGGTATTTAAGCTCTGCAAAATTGTCAAACATATATCGTATGCTCCTGGAATAGTTACCCATAACGGCAGCATAAAGCACAAAGTTTCCTATCGGCAAGTCACCGAAGAAAAGAGAGTAAACCAAGTATCCGTACTGAATCGCCATTTCCGCAAAATCCGCTAAATAGTTTTTCATTTCCCATTTGAGCCAGCGGTTTTTATGCCCCAAAAACAGCTTGTGCGCTGCGGCGTTTACACTTTCATGCTTGGACTTCAAGAAACCACGCATATTAAAAAGCCGAATATCCTTAGCATATGAAAAATCGCTTTGAACCTGTCCGAGGTATCTTATCTTTCTGTTAAACGGTGCCATCTTATCCCAGCACTCACGCTTATCCTCAACCTTTGTTCTAATCTGCATAACAGCTTTTATTACCCCTGTTGCCGAGAATACAAGCAAAAGCCATGGATTGAGCGTTGCAACAACTACTGCTGCTATCACAGCAATAATCAAATTCCTTAGGAAAAACATTGACATATAAAAGCCCTGTAATATTCCGCCGCCCCAGCTGCAGCCTTTTTCTGCCTTTTCCGCCTTGTCGAGCATAGCAGGATCTTCAAGCTTCTCGTAGTCCATTCTCATGAATTTACGGTTGTATTTTCTTCGGTAATGAAACATTACATACTGTCCGACAGTTTGAAAATACTGCTCCGAACAATCAATTATAACAGACAAAACAGCCATTATTATTCCTGCCGTTAAAACTGTTAAAATAACGCTTTGAACATCCCTTCCGCTCTCAATATCGTCAATTATAAACTTTACCGCAAATTCCCATACATATCCGACTACCGCTCCTGCCGCCGCAAACGTAAGGCAGGCAAATGCAAGCGATTTTCTGCATTTTAAAACAAGCTTATATGCATATATAACATTTGCGATGACCGATCGATTTTTATTTTCTTTTTTTGTCTTTTGCATACTGCTCCCTTTCTCCCCTTAATAATATGACATTAATTTTTTCTATTTAATACAATTAAACCACATAGAAAAAAATATGTAAATAACTTATTTGTTGAAATAACTTTTCAACTGTCGGTTGAGGCAGCCAAAACCATTTTTCAAACAAAAAAAGGACTTCTCATTTTGAGATGTCCTAATACTTACATATGTCATATCAAAAGAAGTTTGTCAAAATTATTAAATTTTAAGATTTAACCACCTTTACTCTCATTACTGACAACTCCTTTCTGAATATATTGCTTTGATAAGGTGTTTACAAAGCCTACTATTGGTACGAATCAAGTTTAACATAAATAATTTTACTTGTCAATATCTATAATTCAGCTACAGCGCATTGAACTTTAGCACTGCTATAAAAATCTTACGCAGTTTTAATTGGCAGATAATTACATTTTTCACGTCATACGAACATTGTCGTTTTTACCATTTTAAGATATAATTAATGCATATGTTTCAAAAATCTAAAACAGTATTTCGGTTTAAATACTATAATATACAGCAAACAAGTTTCAGGAGGAATCAAATGATTATATTTTTCAGCATATATTCTATATCCTTAATAATCATTTTGTTTAATTCATATACCCTTTGCCGTTTTAATGCTGCAAGGTTCGGTGTTTTAACATTCATATATTATTCAGCTGCAAATATACTTGTCCAAAATACTTTGACAAGCATATTTTGTCTTTTATTTGCCAAAAGTAAATATTCAGCTTTCAAAATTTTGAGCATAACTTCACTAACTATGCAAATTATTATTATTGTTTTATTGCTTACTTATTTTAAGAGCGACGTCAAAGAAGCCTGTCACGGTATCTTTTCAACAATGTTTATCAGGTACAAATACATACCTTTGTTAATACTGCTTCTCATTGTAAATGTGTGTGCCGGTTGGCTTTGGGAAAAAGGGCTGCTTGTAAAAAGCGGCTCAGATTTAAAGTCTGTTTTAATGATATTAATTATATTATCGGTTATCATTATAAGCGTAATCGTTTCATGCAGTTTTTTAAAACTCGCTGTTTTGAAACGCAGATCATTACTAAAAAAACAGTATAGAATGCAGTGCAAGCAATACCGTGAAATTGAAATGATCAACAGCGAGCT
Organism: uncultured Oscillospiraceae bacterium; assembly: GCA_902489475.1. Classification (GTDB taxonomy): domain Bacteria; phylum Bacillota; class Clostridia; order Oscillospirales; family Ruminococcaceae; genus UMGS1601. The sequence continues at coordinate 16,407 of CABUAH010000045.1, forward strand.
TAAAAGCTTTAACCACGATTATTTAAACCATATTCACTGCATCCATGCGCTTTTAAAATCCGGTGAGGTTCTAAAGGCAACAGAATATATTGAACAGCTTTACGAATTTCAAAACCTTGGACGAGATTATATTCTTACAGGCAATCCCGTTTGCGACGCAATTTTGACAGACAAAAAAACTTATGCCAACAAAATCGGCGCAACCATTGAATCAAATTGTCAAATATCAAACTTAATAGATTCAGTTGATTTATGCACCCTTCTTTCCAACGCACTTGATAATTCAATAGAAGCTTGTAACAAGTCAACCGAAAGTAAGAAAATAAAAGTGCTGGCTTATACCCAACACAATTTTCAGTACATAAAAATCACAAATCCGTCAAATCTTCCCTATATTGATTTTGAAACTTCAAAAAGAGATAAGCTTCGCCATGGGATCGGCATTGCAAACATAAAAAGAATTGTAAAAAAATACGACGGAACTTTTTCAGCTAAAAATGAACATGGAGTTTTCACGCTTAAAATAATACTTAAAATTGATAAAATACTACCCCCCCAGCACTTTTATTTTCTTACTTTCGGTTGACTTCCCCCCCCCCGACGAAATTTATGGTTTTAAATCTTAATTCTAAATTGGATTTCAACTCTGTAAAGGACCATTCGCACTTGATTTGACGTCACGGCAAAATAGCATACCTTTCCCCAAAGGCGCAATGATAGTGTTGATTTTAAGTTATATTTTTTATAGAAAAACCTTGTTGTTAATCAAAAGAGGGGACGCTTTCACTTGCAAAGCATCCCC
>CABUAH010000046.1 GCA_902489475.1 uncultured Oscillospiraceae bacterium
TAATAATAACAATTATAATTTTATTATTGAAAACTATAACGAAATATGTTATAATATACAGAATGCAAGGATAAAGTATTCTAAAGAGCAAACAGATGTAAAAATTTTGGCGGTGACAAAAACTGTCGCTCCCGAAATTGTCAATGCTGCAATTGACTGCGGCATACATTTGCTCGGAGAAAACAGGGTTCAGGAATATCTTTCAAAGAAGGATTTTTACAAGCCCTGCGATGTCCACTTTATCGGACACTTGCAGACAAATAAGGTTAAATATATCATAAATGATGTTTCGCTTATTCAATCTGTTGATTCAATGAAGCTTGCGTCAGAAATAAACAGACAAGCTTTAAAGAATAATAAGATCATGGATATTCTTCTTGAAGTAAATATCGGAGAGGAAGTATCTAAAAGCGGAGTTTTGAAGAATGAGGTTTATGCCTTAGCAAGTGAGATTTCAAATCTTCCTGCTGTAAAAATAAAAGGTATTATGGCAATTCCTCCGATAAATTCCGATGATAGAATATACGGTTCTCTTTATGAAACATTTAACGAATTGAAAGACAAAAACATTCCGAATGTCGATATGGATATATTATCAGTTGGAATGTCAGGGGATTATGAGAAGGCTGTAAAGTACGGATCTAATCTTGTAAGAATAGGAACAAAGCTCTTCGGAGCTAGAAAATATGTGGAGGTTTCAAAATGAGTGTAATGCAAAGCTTTAAAAATTTATTCGTTGGCACAGATGATGCAGAGGAGCTTTCTCCTGTATACGACACAGCGGATCAGACTTTCGATCCTGTATCTGATAAGAGAAACAGAGAGGTTAAGATTGCCGCAACAACAACCCTTCAGATCGTGCTTGCAAGACCGGCTGATTTTAATGAGGTTAAAGGAATCGGCGACGATCTAAACGCTCAGAAAACAGTTTTATTAAACCTTGAAACTGTAAAACCTGAGGATGCTAAGAGAATTCTCGACTTTTTGTCAGGAGTTGCATACGCAAACGGAGCAGATATTAAGATGATGGCTCAGAAAACATTTGCTATCATGCCGAGAAATGTAGGATTTTCCGGTGTTGACCTAATGAGCGAGCTTGAAAATAACGGTTATAGTTTCTAATATAAATGTATGATAAAAGATTTTCGTTTCTCGGTAATCTGAGTGATGAAGATGAGATATTTATTCACCGTGTCTGTGATTTGGCAAAGCGGGCGGAAGAGAAATACTTTGCGTGTTTTTCTCATTTTCTTGACGCAAGACAGCAAGCTTTGGCTAAAGAAGTCCTTTTGTCTTTAAAGTGTGACAACTATGTTTTTTTCGGCGGCTATGACGGTGCATCAAGAGTAAAGCTTGGTGTTTTTCCTGATTATGAGCAACCTGATGAAACAAAGTTCGGTATAGTTCCTTTTACTTTTTCTTATCGGAGAGAGGATAGGCTTGTTCACAGAGATTTTTTAGGAAGTCTTATGTCGCTTAACATCAAAAGGGATACTATTGGTGACATAATTGTCGGCGACGGAAAAAGTGTTGTTTATGCGGATGAAAATGTCAGCAGTCTTATTCTCAGCGATATTAAAAAGATAGGAAGAATAGGCGTTAAGATATCCGTGGGAAACGATGAAGAGATAGTACCGCTTCAAACATTCACAGAGATTAAAGGAACTGTTTCGCAGCTTAGACTGGATTGTATCGTATCGCTTGCCGTAGGTATAAGCCGTGAAAAAGCGTCTTTGCTTATAAAAAATACCGGTGTTAATATTGACTATCGTCTTGTAAACGCTCCGTCATATCAGCTAAGCGAAGGTCAGACTTTCTCTATCAGAGGATACGGAAAATATACATTCGTCAAAAATTGTGGTTTTACTCGTAAAAACCGTGTTATAGTTATTATAAAGAAATTTAATTAGGAGGACATTATAATGCTTAGTCCAAAGGATATTGCTGAAAAGCGTTTTGAAAAAGGTACATTTGGTTACAAGCCTGAAGATGTCGATGCTTATCTTCTTGAGGTTTCAAAGCTTGTTGCATCTTTGCTTGCAGAGAACGAGGAAAGCGACGAAAAGATTATAAAGCTTGTAGAGAAAATCAATGATTACCGAAATGATGAAGAAGCTATTAAAGAAGCTCTTTTAGGTGCTCAAAAACAGGCTCATCAGGTTCTCAGCGAAGCACAGGAAAAGTCTGAAAAGATGATTAATGACGCTAAGTCGGAGCAGGAAAGAGTTTCCAGAGAAAGCGCTGAGCAATGTGATAGGATCGTTCGTGAGCACAAGGCAAAGTGCGAGAAGATAATTAAAGAGAACACTGAGAAAACGGAACACAGAATCAAAGCTACTAAGCTTCAGGCAGAGCAGGAAGCGGAGAACCTTGAAAAGCTTAAGCTTGAGGTTACAAGGTTTAAAGCTAAGCTTATTGAGCTTTACAATAAGCAGTTAAAGCTTATTGCTGAGCTTCCGGAAATTTCCGGGGATGAAATTGAAAAGATTATTCAGCAGAAGGAAGATGAAGCAAGAAAGCTTGAAGAGAGCAAGGCTATCATCAAAGCTGCTGAAGAAATCAAAAATTCACAGCCTGAAAAAACGGAAGATAATTTCCATTATGAGGGCAATACATATTCACCGGAGGATATACACTTCGACGATTTGAAGTTTGGAAAAAATAACTAAATCAAAGGGAGAAAACGCTAAATGGCACAGGACTACAACAAGACTTTGAATTTACCTAAGACAGATTTTCCTATGAGAGGAAATCTTCCTCAAAGAGAGCCGGAAATGCTTTCAAAGTGGGATGAGCAACGACTTTATTATGAAATGGTAAAAAACAACGATGGAAAGCCGACTTATATTTTACACGACGGACCTCCATACGCAAACGGTGATATACACCTCGGAACTGCACTTAATAAAGTTCTTAAAGACATTATTGTAAAATATAAAAATATGAGTGGGTATTGTTCTCCGTATGTTCCGGGATGGGATACGCACGGTCTTCCTATTGAACTTAAAGCTATGAAATCAATAGGAGTTGAGAACGGTGCTATTCCAGCTACAGAGCTAAGAAAGCATTGTAAGGAATTTGCACTTTCGTTTGTCGAGAATCAAAAAAATCAGTTTAAGCGTCTCGGAGTGTTGGGCGATTTTGATAATCCATACCTCACTTTAAGACCTGAATTTGAAGCAAGACAGGTTAAAGTTTTCGGCGAAATGGCAAAACGCGGATATATATATAAAGGCTTGAAGCCTGTGTATTGGTGCCCGGAGTGTCAGACAGCGCTTGCAGAAGCTGAAATTGAATATTCAGATGATCCGTGCCATTCAATTTATGTTAAGTTCAAAGTATCGGATGATAAGGGAATCTTCTCTTCACTTAATATAGATCTTGATAAAACATATTTTGTTATATGGACAACCACAACATGGACTCTTCCGGGAAATTTAGCTATATGCTTAGGACCGGAATATGATTATACAGTTGTTAAGGCTTCAAACGGTGAAAACTATGTAATGGCACAGTATCTTGTACCTCAAACTATGGAGGCAGCAGGAATTACTGATTATACATGCGAGGGTACATTCCTTGGCAAGGAGCTTGAAGGAATCAAAACCGAGCATCCGTTTATGAATCGTCCTTCACCGATAATTATAGGTGATCACGTTACACTTGAAAGCGGAACGGGTTGTGTACATACAGCTCCGGGTTACGGTGTTGAGGACTTTGAGGTATGTAAAAATTATGATGATATAGGAATTGTTGTCGGCGTAGACGGTAAGGGCGTTTTGACCAAGGATTCCGGAATGTTTGAAGGACTTAAAACCGATGAAGCAAACAAGGTTATCGCTCAGCACTTAGAGGACATAGGCGCTTTATTTGCACTTGAAAAAATCGAGCACCAATATCCGCACTGTTGGAGATGTAAATCACCTGTTTTATTCCGTGCTACGGAGCAATGGTTCTGTTCAGTAAATGACTTTAAAGAGGATGCTGTAAAAGCAATAGAAGATGTTGAATGGATCCCTGGCTGGGGCGAGGATAGAATTAAAGGAATGGTTATGGATCGTTCCGATTGGTGTATTTCACGTCAAAGAACATGGGGAGTACCTATTCCTATTATTTACTGTAAGGATTGTCATAAACCAATCGTTACAGAAGAAACAATTAATGCTATTTCCGAGCTGTTTAGAAAAGAGGGCTCTGACGCATGGTATACAAAGGAGCTTTCTGAATTTATTCCTGACAGTGTTAAGTGCGATTGCGGATGCAGCGAATTTGAGAAAGAAATGGATATCATGGACGTTTGGTTTGACAGCGGCGTAACTCACAGTGCTGTTTTGGACGAGCGTGATGAACTTTCAAGTCCTGCTGACCTTTATCTTGAGGGCGCCGACCAGTACAGAGGTTGGTTCCAGTCATCGCTTTTAACAAGTGTTGTCTGCAACGGCAGAGCGCCATATAAGGCTGTTTGTACACACGGATGGGTTGTTGACGGACAGGGTAAAACTATGCATAAATCGCTTGGAAACGGAATTGAGCCGAGTGAGATTACCGAAAAATACGGTGCAGATATTTTAAGACTTTGGGTTGCTTCGAGTGATTATCATTCTGATATAAGAATTTCTAAGGATATCTTATCACAGCTTTCTGATGCATATAAAAAGATAAGAAATACTGCAAGGTTTATTCTAGGAAATATCGGTGACTTTGATATTGATAAGGATGCTGTTTCACTTGATGAGCTTTGCGACCTTGATAAATGGGCATTACTTAAGCTTGATGAGCTTATTGATAAAGTAAATTTAGCTTACAGCGCATTTGATTATCATATTGTTTTTCATGCTATTCACAATTTCTGTGTTACTGATATGTCAAACTTCTACCTTGATATTTTAAAGGACAGATTGTATTGTGAAAAATCCGACAGCACTTTAAGAAGAGCAGCACAGACAGTTATGTATAAGGTTCTGTCTGCAATTTCCCGCTTAGTTGCACCTATTTTGTCTTTCACAGCTGATGAGATTTGGGGATATATTCCACATTCCTCTAAAGATAATACAAAGAGTATTTTCCTTAATGATATGCCTGAAAAGTCGGGAATTTCTGTTTCTGAGGAATTTAAGGATAAGTGGAATTTAATTTATGATCTTCGTGACGAGGTGAAAAAAGCTCTTGAGATCAAGAGAAATGAAAAGATAATCGGTAAATCACTTGAGGCAGACGTAGAGATTTATGCTGACGGAGATTTGTTTGATAAAATCAATGCTGTAAAGCAGCTTCTTCCGGAAGTTTTCATTGTTTCCCGTGTTAATGTCTTGAAGGGTGAGGGTGAATTCAAAGGAGATATGGATGGTGTTTCTCTGAGCGTTAAGAAAGCGTCAGGAGAAAAGTGCGAGAGATGTTGGATTTATTCTGATGATATCGGACATGACCATGATCATCCGACTCTATGTGCTAGATGTGCTAGTGTTGTAAAATAAATTTTCTTCATAAGTTGTCGTATTAATTTCGGCAACTTATGTTTAATCAGGAGGCAAAATGATAGTTGTATCTGCTATAGTGCTGGTTTTACTTGTGGCGATTGACCAAATAACCAAGGCCTTGGTAGCTTCATATTTAAGTGTTGGCGATATTGGCTTTTCTTTTTCGATTGGAAGCTTTGATGTTTTTTCAATAACACATGTAAGAAACAGAGGAGCTGCTTGGAGCATTCTTGAAGGAAAGACATATCTGCTGATTGCTATTGCTGTTATTGCTATAGTTATTGCCTTTTACTTTATTTTAAAAGGTAAAATTAAATCACCTGTTGGAATCATATCATTAATTATGATAATAAGCGGCGGAATCGGGAACCTTATCGACAGAGTCAGAATTAAAGAAGTCATCGACTTTATAAACCTTGATTTCATTTCGTTTCCTGTTTTTAATTTTGCCGATATTTGCGTTGTAATCGGTGCACTTGTTTTTTGTTTATGGATTATTTTAAGCGACATTAAGACCAAGCGTGAAAAAAAGGACAGCATACAAGATGGAAACATATGAGTTTTTGGCTTTATCAAATGACAGCTGCATGAGAATTGATAAATTTCTTTCGCTTAAACTCAAGGATAAGACACGCTCTTTTATTCAAAAGCTAATAGAAGATAAGAATGTTTTGGTTTCAAATAATACAGTTGCTAAAAATTATAAACTGAAAACAGGAGATAAGGTGGTTGTAAATATTCCTGATCCTGTTGAGCTTGATGTAAGCCCTGAAAACATTCCTATTAGTATTGTTTATCAGGATGATGATTTGCTTGTTGTCGATAAGCCTAAGGGTATGGTTGTTCATCCCGCACCGGGAAATTATTCAGGAACGCTTGTTAATGCTCTTATGTATCATTGCGGTGATAATCTTTCATCAATAAACGGTGTTATACGTCCGGGTATTGTGCATAGAATTGATAAAAATACAAGCGGACTTTTAATGGTTGCCAAAAACGATAAAGCTCACAACTTTCTTGCTGAGCAGATTAAAGAGCATACGTTTAAAAGGGAATATTGCGCTGTTTGCTTGGGACATTTTAAAGAACCGACCGGAACAATTAACGCACCTATCGGGAGAAGTAAAAGTGATCGCAAGAAAATGTGCGTAACTCAGGAAAATTCCAAAGAAGCCATTACAAGATATGAGGTTTTGGAGGAATTTAGCAGTTATTCGCTTGTTAGATTTATTTTAGAAACCGGAAGAACGCATCAGATCAGAGTGCATTCAAAGTATATAGGTCATCCGGTTCTTGGTGATGACGTTTATTCGAAACCGTTTAAAGGACTTGACGGTCAATGTCTTCACGCAAAAACACTTGGATTTATTCATCCAAACGGAAAGTATTTGGAATTTAATTCTCCGCTTCCCGAATATTTTTTAAATGTATTGAAAAGGATAAAATAGATTATGTTTGAGGACATAAATAAGGTTTTGTTGATTACTGATATGGACGGAACTTTTTTGAATTCTAAAAAGGTTCCGAGTGAAAAAAACCTTGAAGCTGTAAAGCGGTTTCAGCAAGCCGGCGGAAAGTTTACGATTGCAACAGGAAGAGCATATCAAGCAGTAACTCTTTATTTTGATTATTTTAAATGCAACTTCCCGATGATTATGTTTAACGGCGGAATGGTCTATGATTTTGAAAATAAAAAATCATTATATGACAGATTTGTGCCTGATATAACTAAGCCAATGGTTGTAGATATTCTTAAGAAATTTCCTAATCTTGGCTGTGAAATACTCGTTGAGTCAAATATAAAAATTGTTCAGTTTAATGATATGGAAGCATATCACACGAAAATCTGCAAATCTAACCCGGATCATGTTTCGTTAGATGAAATTTACGAACCATGGTACAAGGTCTTATTTGCTGACACAGCCGAAAATATTGACGAAGTTCAAAAATATGTTGCGTCAAGAGGATTTGAGGGAGTTGATTTTGTAAGGAGCGACAAGTTCTTTTATGAAATTCTGCCACTGGGCAATTCAAAGGGAACTGCAGTTTCAAAGCTTCGTGAAATATGTAACTTATCAGATTATACAATAGTTTGTGTTGGGGACTATAATAACGATATAGAAATGCTTAAATATGCAGATGTTGGCATTTGTCCGAGCAATGCGACCGAAGAAACAAAACTCGCAGCGGATATAGTGCTGAAAGAATCAAATGATGAAAATGCTATTGCGGCAGTAATAGATTTTATATTTTCTAATATTAATTGACGGAGGTAAATTTTAATGGACGCTAATTTGAAAAAACAGCTTGAGATTCAGGCTTGCAAAATTAGAATGGGAATTTTAACCGGCGTTTATAATGCTAAGTCCGGACATCCGGGAGGATCACTTTCAATTGCTGATACACTCACATATCTGTATTTTAACAAGATGAATGTAGATCCTAAGAACGCTGAGGATGAAAAAAGAGATAGATTTGTTCTATCAAAAGGGCACACTGCTCCTGCTCTTTACTCAACTCTTGCTAATAAGGGCTTCTTTGATCTGGAGGAACTTAAAAGCTTAAGACACATTGGTGCACTGCTTCAGGGACATCCCTGTATTCATATTCCGGGCGTTGATATGTCATCAGGATCCTTGGGACAGGGAATTTCTGTTGCTGCCGGAATGGCTTTAAGCGGAAAAATTTCAAAAGATTCTTACAAGGTATATACCGTTTTGGGTGACGGAGAAATAGAAGAAGGACAGGTTTGGGAGGCGGCAATGTTTGCAGCTCACTATAAGCTTGACAACCTCGTGGCTGTTGTTGATAACAACGGATTGCAGATTGACGGCCCTATTGATACTGTTATGTCACCTTATCCGATTTGTGATAAATTCAAAGCATTTGGCTGGCACGTTATTGAAGCTGACGCACATGACTTTGATTCGCTTGACGCTGCATTTACAGAGGCAGATACTGTTGAAGGTAAGCCTGTTGTAATTGTACAAAAGAGTACAAAGGGAAAAGGTGTTTCATTCATGGAAAATCAGGTTTCTTGGCACGGTTCTGCTCCAAACGCTGAACAGTATGAGCAAGCAATGAACGAGCTTGAAGAAGCTTTAAAAGGACTGGAGGGATAGAATATGGCAGACGTAATTAAAAAGGCTACAAGAGAGAGCTACGGAGAAGCATTAGCTGAACTTGGCGAAAAATATGAAAATCTCTATGTTTTTGATGCAGATTTAGCAGCTGCTACAAAAACAGGTGTGTTTAAGAAAAAATATCCTGAAAGATTTTTTGACTGCGGTATCGCAGAGGCTGATATGATGGGCGTGGCAGCCGGTATGGCAGCAACAGGAAAAATTCCTTTTGCTTCTACATTTGCTATGTTTGCAGCAGGAAGAGCTTATGAAATTGTCAGAAATTCTATCGGTTATCCGCACTTGAATGTAAAAATCGGAGCTACTCATGCAGGTATTTCTGTAGGAGAGGACGGAGCGACTCACCAGTGCAACGAAGATATAGCACTCATGAGAACAATTCCGGGAATGACAATTATCAATCCTGCTGATGATGTTGAAGCGAGAGCTGCTGTTGAAGCTGCTATTTTACATGACGGACCGGTTTATCTTCGTTTTGGAAGACTGGCTGCACCTATTTTTAACGATAAAGAAACATATAAGTTCGAGCTTGGAAAAGGAATTGAGCTTGTAAATGGCGATGATATTACTATTGTCGCAACAGGTCTTATGGTTTCTGAGGCGCTGGACGCTGCAAAGGAACTCAAGAAAGACGGAATTAATGCAAGAGTTATCAACATTCATACTATCAAGCCGATCGATAAAGATATTATTATCAAGGCTGCAAAAGAAACAGGTAAGATTGTTACTGTTGAAGAGCATAGCGTAATCGGCGGTTTAGGCTCAGCTGTATGCGATGTTTTAAGTGAAAATTATCCTGTGCCTGTTAAGAAAATCGGCGTAAACGATGAGTTTGGACACTCCGGTCCTGCTGTTGATCTTTTGAAGGAATTCGGACTTTCTTCTGAAAATATTGTAAAAACAGTAAAAGAGTTTATTTAGTTGTTGCCTTAATAATTAACAATTATCCCTCCTCTGAATATAATAGATTATTCGGAGGAGGGATTAGTTATGCGTGCTCGTAAAAAGAAAAAACATACAAAGCTTAAGGCTTTTATTTTAATTCTGTTAGTGCTTTCGCTTATGATATTGTTTGTAGTTGAAAAACTTATTAAGGGCAAAACTAAGGAAATAGCACAAATAAAAAGCATGAGCTATGCCGAGGAAATTATAAACAGCTCTGTTGGCGAATGTCTTGATAAATATAATACATATGAGTTTGTAAAAAAGAATTACAGTGATGATAAGATTGTTTCAATTGAGGTAAAGTCTGACGAGGTGAATAGTTTCAAGCATTTGCTTACGGAAACTGTCAGCAACCGGCTTGACGATGCTAAAAATCAAAGCTGTGAGATCAAGCTTGGAACTGTTTTCTCAAGCAATCTATTAAGCGGTTTCGGACCTTCGATAAACATATATTTTCAAAAAGAGGGAAGCGTTAACTTAGATATTTTAAGTGATTTTTATTCTGCCGGAATAAACCAAACTGTTCACAGAGTTTATGTCAGCGTTGATCTTGAAATACTTGCCGTGACGCCATCGGGCAATTTTTCTTTTCCGTTCAGCACCGAGTATGTGTTATCTGAAACAGTTATAGTAGGCGATACGCCGCAAATGTATGCAGGAATATCTCATGAAGAAAAAATTACATAAAATACTGGTAAAACTACATAAAATGTGTTATACTATATTTGTTACTGCAATTATATTTGTGTTAGAGGTATAAAATTCATGACTAATGCACAAGCAAAAAAAAGAATAGACCATCTTGTTAAAGTACTGAACTCATATAGTTATCAATACTATGTACTTGATAATCCATCTATATCAGATTATGAATATGATATGATGAACAACGAGCTTAAAGAGCTGGAAGATAAATATCCTGAGTTTTTAAGAGCTGATTCACCGACTCAGCGTGTTGGCGGCGAAGCTGTACAGGGCTTTGAGAAGGTTTCACATAGTGTACAAATGGCAAGTTTGCAGGATGTTTTCAATATATCACAGGTTAATGACTTCTTTGACAGAGTTAGAAATGAATTTTCGGATGCTGAATTTGTTGTTGAACCTAAAATTGACGGATTGTCAGTCAGTCTAGAATATGTAAACGGAATATTTACAAGAGGTTCAACAAGAGGCGATGGATTTGTAGGAGAAGATGTAACACAAAATCTTAAAACAATTTTTTCAATTCCGCTTGCTATAAACGATTCCTTGCCTTTTCTTGAGGTAAGAGGAGAGGTTTATATGCCAAGGTCGGTCTTTGAAAATCTATCAAGAATACAGATTGAGAATGGCGAACAGCCGTTTAAAAATCCAAGAAATGCTGCGGCAGGTTCTTTAAGACAAAAGGACAGTAAAATTGCTGCACAAAGAAAGCTCGATATTTTTTGCTTTAATATCCAACAATGTGATGGTAGAGAGTTTACTTCGCATTATGAAACTCTCGAATTTTTAAAAGAGCAGGGATTTAAAACTATTCCGGGTTATTTTAAAACTGATAAAAAAGAAAGTATTTCAAACCGAATAAACGAAATAGGGGATAAAAGGTTTACTTTACCGTATGACATAGACGGAGTTGTAATAAAAGTTGACAGTCTTTCACAAAGGGAACGCTTAGGTTCGACCGCTAAAACACCCAAATGGGCAGTTGCTTATAAATTTCCACCGGAAGAAAAGACGACAAAGCTGCTTGATATTGAAATAAACGTAGGAAGAACAGGTGTAATTACTCCTGTAGCGATTTTTGAACCTATTTTGCTTGCCGGAACAACTGTTTCAAGAGCAACACTTCACAATCAGGATTTAATTAATGAAAAAGGGGTAAATATAGGCGATATAATTACCGTAAGAAAAGCAGGCGATATAATTCCAGAGGTTGTAAATGTGTTTAAAAAACAAAGTGTCGGAACTTATACACTTCCGTTGTTTTGTCCTGTATGTAATGCCGCAACAATTCGTGAAGAGGGAGAAAGCGCATTAAGATGTCCAAATGTAGACTGTCCTGCACAGATATTTCGCAGTATTGTTCACTTTGCTTCAAAATCCGCTATGAACATTGATGGCTTAGGACCTGCTATTGTGGAAACACTCATTTCAAACAGACTGATTAAATCTGTCGCAGATTTATATTTATTAAAGAAGGAAGATTTACTTTCTCTTGAAAACTTTAAGGATAAATCAGCTGATAACCTCATAAAATCAATTGAAAAATCAAAAGAAAATACGCTTGACCGTCTTATTGTAGGACTGGGTATTAGAAATATCGGAACTGCCGCAGCTAAGCTTTTATGCGAGAGATTCGGTTCGCTTAACAACATTATGAATTCAAGTGAGGACGAAATACTGGAGATTGATGGCTTTGGTGAGATAATGGCGCAGAATGTTTACCGAACGCTTAAAGAGCCTCATGTTGCGGAGCTTTTGAATCGCTTTAAGGAATATGGTTTAAATACTGTCTATAATTTGCAAAGAAAAGACAATAGGTTTGAGGGAAAAACTTTTGTTTTGACGGGAACTCTGCCTACTTTAAAACGAAGCGAGGCTAAAAAAATAATTGAGAGCTTCGGCGGTAAAGCTTCGGGTAGTGTTTCTAAAAATACGGACTTTGTAATTGCCGGTGAGGACGCAGGCAGCAAGCTTACAAAGGCACAGTCTTTGGGCGTCAAAATAATAGACGAATCTGAGTTTTTAAAAATGACAAAGTAACTTATTTTAACTTTCATAAATTTGTATTAGGAGGATGTATAATGGGAATTGACATTAAACACATTGCTAAGCTTTCAAGGCTTTATATTGAAGAAGAAAAAATCCAAAAATTTGAAAAGGATATGTTAGGAATTGTAGAGATGGTAGAAAATCTTCCTGACGTTGAAGATGAGCCTTTGCTTGACCCGTCAAGCCCTATGACTTTGAGAGAAGATATAGCGGAAACAAACAAATACTCTCGTGATGAGCTTACTAAAAATGCTCCGCATGTAACGGCAGGATGTCTTGTCGTTCCTAAGACAGTAGAATAGGAGGCAGGATTAAATGGAACTTTATAACTTAAGCGGATATGAGTTGTCACAAAAACTCAGCAGTAAAGAAATAAGCTCAAAAGAACTGACTGAAGCTGTTTTTGAACGTATAAGAAGTGTTGAAGACAAGGTTCAGGCTTATGTTACGCTTGATAAGGAAAATGCACTCAAAAAAGCACAGGAAGTAGATGAAAAAAGGGTTAAGGGAGAGAGTCTTTCTGCCCTTGCTGGATTGCCGATCGGAATAAAAGACAACATTTCAACTAAGGGATTGCTTACTACCTGTTCATCTAAAATGTTAAGTGAGTATGTTCCTCCTTTTAATGCAACTGTTATGGACAAGCTTAAATGCCATGATATTGTTATAACTGGAAAGCTTAATATGGACGAGTTTGCTATGGGTTCGTCAACCGAAACTTCGTATTTTAAAAAGACCAAAAACCCATATGATCTAACAAGAATTCCCGGTGGTTCTTCAGGCGGTTCAGCCGCTGCTGTATCAGCCGGTGAAGCTGTTATGTCGCTTGGTTCGGATACGGGCGGATCTATAAGGCAGCCTGCATCATACTGCGGCGTTGTCGGTTTAAAGCCTACATACGGCGCTGTTTCACGGTTTGGACTGGTCGCATTCGCTTCTTCACTTGATCAGATAGGACCAATCGGAAAAACCGTAAAGGACACAGCAATGCTATATAGCGCTATCTGTGGCTATGATAAAATGGACGCTACAAGCAAGAATATTGAGCATCCTGATTATCTAGAGAATTTAAACGGAAATGTAAAAGGACTTAAAATAGGAATTCCAAAAGAGTACTTCTCAGACGGAATTGATGAAAATGTAAAAAGTGCAGTAATGTGTGCTGTAAAAGCTTTAGAAGAAAGCGGGGCAGAGGTAAAAGAAGTTTCGCTTCCATCAACAAAATATGCTCTTAACGCTTATTATATCATTTCTTCAGCTGAAGCTTCTTCTAACTTGGCTAGATATGACGGAGTTAAGTATGGCTATAGAGCTAAAGATTATGACGGCCTTATTGATATGTATGAAAAAACCCGTTCCGAGGGCTTCGGTGATGAGGTAAAGAGAAGAATCATGCTTGGAACATTCGTTTTGAGTTCGGGATTTTATGACGCATATTATAAAAAGGCAAGACTTTTACAGAGAAGAATATCAAAGGAATTTTGCGATGTGTTTAAAGAGGTCGATGTTATTGCCGCTCCGACAGTTCCGTCAACAGCTTTTAAAATCGGTGAAAATATAGACAATCCTCTTAAAATGTACGCAACGGATATTTGTACGGTAACTATAAATATTGCAGGACTTCCGGCGATTAGCGTACCTTGCGGTTATGATAACGGAGGTTTGCCGATAGGACTTCAGCTTATATCTGATAAGTTTAATGAACAGACGCTTTTAAATACTGCTGAATGTTACGAAAATCTAATGGGCGGATTCAGACGCCCCGTACTTTAATGAAAGGAGCGTTTGAAATGGTAAAAGGTTATGAAGTAGTTATCGGTCTTGAAACTCATGCCGAGTTAAATACTGAATCCAAAATATATTGCAGCTGTAAAAATCAGTTCGGACTGGAAGTAAATACACAGGTTTGTCCGGTTTGTATGGGAATGCCGGGAGCTTTGCCGACTCTTAACGAAAAGGTAGTAGATTATGCTATTAAAATGGGACATGCTCTAAACTGCAAAATAAATCCTGTATGTAAACAGGACAGAAAGAATTATTTTTACCCTGATTTGCCAAAAGCTTATCAGATTTCTCAGGCGGAAGTTCCGCTTTGCGAAAATGGCTATGTCGATATTTTTGTCGACGGTGAGGAAAAAAGAATCGGAATTACACGTATTCATATTGAAGAAGATGCAGGAAAGCTTTTGCATAGTGATAAGTTTGCCGGTTCTTTGGTTGACCTTAACAGATGCGGAGTTCCTCTTATTGAGATCGTATCGGAGCCTGATATGAGAAGCTCCGAAGAAGCAAAAGCTTATCTTGAAACTCTCAAGTCAATTCTTTTGTACTTAGGAATCTGCGATTGTAAAATGCAGGAGGGTTCTATCCGCTGCGATGTAAATGTATCTGTACACAAACCCGGTGAGCCATTCGGAACAAGAAGCGAAATGAAAAACGTCAACAGTTTTTCGGCAGCAGTTCGTGGAATCGACTATGAAGTTAACAGACAAATAGAACTTTTAGAGTCAGGAGGAACTGTTGTTCAGGAAACAAGAAGATGGGATGACGATAAGGGCATAAGCGTTTCTATGAGAAGCAAGGAAGATGCACAGGATTACCGCTATTTTCCTGAGCCGGATTTACTTACAATCGTAGTGGACGATGAAAGAGTAAAAGCCTTAAAGGAAGAAATTCCTGAGCTTCCAAACAAAAAGCTAATTCGTTATATTAAAGAATTCGGGCTTAGCCTTAAAGAAGCTACAGCAATTTCAGAAAATGTTGAAAAGGCAGCTTTTTATGACGAATGCATAGGATTGAATCAGGTTTCGCCAAAGGCTATATGTAACTGGCTTTTGGGAGATATTGCAAAGTATGAAAATGCAAACAATATTTCTGTAGGTGAAACCGCTATAACACCTAAAAAGCTTGTCGAGCTTATTAAAGTTATTGAGTCGGGGAAGATCTCAAATGCCGCAGGTAAAACAGTGTTTGAGATTATAATCAATGAGGATAAGGACATAGATTCTATAATCGAAGAAAAATCCTTAGCACAGGTTTCCGATTCATCAGCACTTGAAGCAATTGCAGACGAAGTATTAGCTAACAACGAAAAGTCCGTAAATGACTATAAGGGTGGAAAAACAAACGCTTTAGGATTTTTAGTAGGACAATGCATGAAAGCGTCAAAAGGAAAAGCCAATCCTTCAATGATGAAAGAAATCATCTTAAAGAAAATAGATGGATAACATATTTTACACTTATAAGCTGATGTATTTATTTATACATCAGCTTTTTCTCTTGTAAATATTAAGAATATAATCATAATACACGCAGTTATTGTACCTAATAAGCTAACACTATTTATCTCAACATTATAAGAAAGCGCAGCATAAACGGCAGGAGTATAGTTTGTTAGTTTAATTATTATGTAACAAATGAGTGCGCTTAACGGACAAGCGGCAAATCTTGACAAAACAATATACTTTAACGATAGTTTGGTTACAGATTTAAGCTGTAAAATTATGCAAATTCCTCCGAATGAAGATATGGCTGTGACAATCGGCATGACAGATGAACTTAGATTTTCAAGGCTTGTTATATTAGTTATTTCAAAAATTGATTTTATTATTACTCCTGTATTGGGATCTGTATTTTTGAAAATTTCATTTAATAAGGTTGTAATCAATGAGAACGAGATAATAACAGCACAAATTTTTAAAACGCTTATTGCTGAACTTGTAATTGAGGAAATGATATCAGGTTTTACAAGAGGTGTTTTTTCAGTTTTAACACTTGGTTTAAAAATTCTATTTATAACAATTGCCATTAAAGCGTTTGCGAAAAAGCAAGATGTAAAAATAATCATGCCTGCTTTTTCATCTTTATAAACTGAAACTCCAATCATTCCGAGCAAGAATGACGGACCGCCTGCATATGATGTTGCTGACATGACATATGCAGTTTTTTTGTTTATTTCTCCTTTTTCATACATATCATTTATAAGTTTAATTCCAATAGGATAACCGCAGATGTTTCCCATGATAAAAATAAAAAATAAACTTGTAGGGAGTGAAAAAATCAACTTTGACAATGGTTTTAACAGTAAAAATATGTATCTGTATATACCGCTTTCTATTATTATTGATGATAGAACCATATATATGAACAGTGACGGAATAATGATATTAATACATCTGGATACCGCTGAACTGATGTTTTCGGTAAGTTGTTTTGTGTATATAAGAGAGTATAAATATATCCCGACAGTAACTACACATAAAAACAGATTCTAAAAAGGGTGATTGATTATGAAAATAAAAGAATATGTGCCTATAACCAATGACATAATTATAAGTGACGGCAACTATATGTCCATTGAAAATTTTAAAAGTATCTCAGAGTGTAGTGACATCTTAGTTTGTGTGAAAGCAAAGAATTATATTGTAAACATCTGGGGAAACGAACTTAGGATTGAATATTATTCAAGCAGTAATATTTACATTTACGGAAATTTTGAAAAAATTGAATTCATTAAGGCTGTGAGGTAAGAAATGTTTTTAAAGAAGATATTAGGTATTTTATCGTT
>CABUAH010000047.1 GCA_902489475.1 uncultured Oscillospiraceae bacterium
TGTTCTTAAATGACGGCGATAGCCGAATCGTGCGAATGCACGATAAAGCAGCGATGAGCTGATTTTTCTTAAGGTTATTATATCATGATTTACTAAAAAAATAAACCCTTTTACAGTATATTTTTTGTATAGCAGGCAAAAATAACTATTGTAAAGCTGCTTGTTAAACGCAAGCTCAAAAAAGGAGAGAAAAAAATGACAATAACCGACATTAAAGTAAGAAAACTCATTCCAAACGGAAGACTCAAGGGAGTAATAAGCGTAACTTTTGACGGAGCATTTGCCGTTCATGACATTAAGATTGTCCAGGGGGATAACCGTCTTTTTGTGGCAATGCCGAGCAGAAGGGATACAAGCGGAGTCTTTAGGGACATTGTTCATCCTATATCAAGTGACGCAAGGAAAGAGATTGAAAACAAGATACTGCAAGCTTATGAAGATGAATGTAAAAAGCAGGGAGCTGTGCTTGACAGCTAGCAGCTAAAAGAGTAAAATAAACCGCCGTTTGATTTTTCAAACAGCGGTTTTCTTGTTATTGTATGTAGTTTTTTGCTTTGCTGACAATTAGTTTGTCGTTGTCATATGCAAGAACATTTGCCGCTCGGTTTATTTCAACCCAACGCACGTCCGCAATTTCTTCTTCCTGTGGTACATAATCTGTATTCTTCGCTCTTGCAACAAAATACACCACAAGCTTTACGGTGTCTTTTCTTGGGCTAAAGGTAACCGTTTCACGAAAAGTAGGGTCAATTATTGTGTCGATTCCCGTTTCCTCTAATACTTCACGGTGAGCGGTTTCGATTTCTGTTTCTTTTCCTTCAACATGACCTTTTGGAAATGACCAGTGACCGCTGTTTATGTGGCGGATCAAGAGTATTTCTGTGTTGCCGTGATACTTTCGATATACAATAGCGCCGCAGGATTTCTCGTTTTCCATAAGATTTTTCCTTTCTAAAAAGATATATTGTATTCATTATAACATATTTTTTAAATTTTGTCTTTAGTTTTGAGAAATTTTTTAGGCAATTTGTTTATTTATAGGTTTTTTGCGGTTTTTCATCCGTTTATAGTCATGGTTATAAGGACTTGGAGGAATTTAATAAGTACAAAAGACAAAAGTCCGCTTGAATTACTTCAAACGGACTTCTTCTAATATTCTTATAAATTAGCCTTCAATGATTTTAACGATGTCACCAACGGTCTTAACATTTTCAACCTCATCATCAGAAATCTTAACATCGAATTCTTCCTCGAGAGTCATAACCATATCAACGATGTCGAGTGAATCAGCGCCAAGATCATCAATAATTGAAGCCTCCATGGTAACTTTATCTTCATCAACGTCAAGCTGATCAACGATAATGTCTTTTACCTTATCAAAAGTCATTTTGAATTATCCTCCTATCACTGTTATTTGGATTATGAAAACGGAAAAAGATTTACTCATCAAATTCTCCGATTTTCCTAAACTTATTATAGCGTTCATTTAACAATTCGTCAATACCTTTTTGTAATTTTCTTTCCAGTGCATTTTCAAGATACCGGGAAATGTTTTCTGCTGTTTCTTCAGAAGAATTGTGCGCTCCGCCGTCCGGTTCGGGAATGATATACTCGCAAACCTCCAAGGAAAGCAAATCCTGCGCTGTGATTTTCATAATATCACATGCCTCACGCTCTCTTGAAGCGTCTTTCCAAAGGATTGAAGCAAATCCACGGGGAGAGATTACGCAGTAGAGTGCGTTTTCAAGCATTGCCAGCTCATCGCATACGCCGAGAGCCAATGCTCCGCCGCTTCCGGCTTCACCGAGAACAATTGAGATAATCGGCGTTTTGAGCGTCATAAATTCCATGATGTTTTTGGAAATGGCTTCGCCTTGACCTCTTTCTTCAGCTTCGATTCCGCAGAATGCTCCGGGAGTGTCAATAAGGCATATTATCGGACGGTGAAACTTTTCCGCCTGTTTTGCAAGTCTTAATGCTTTTCGATAGCCCTCAGGATGAGGCATTGCAAAATTAGAAGCTTTATTTTCCTCCAAATTTCTGCCCTTTACCTGCGCTATAACAGTTACCGGCGTTCCTTTGAAATAACCTATTCCGCCTATGATCGCACCGTCATCACCATAGTATCTGTCACCGTGCATTTCAAAGAAGTCGTCAAACAAAAGAGGGATATAATCCCGTACTGTCGGACGGTATTTATTTCGTATAATATCAAGCTTTTGGCTTGCTAAAAGATTACTCATCTTCTATAACACCTCCGTGAAGCTTTATGAGATGGGCAAGGGTTCTTCTTATTTTTCGTCTTTCAACTATCATATCGACAAACCCTTTTTCCATTAAAAACTCAGCGGACTGAAAGTCTTCAGGAAGTCTTTGTCTTATTGTTCCCTCGATTACACGTCTTCCTGCAAATCCAATCAAAACCTTAGGCTCTGCGATAATAATATCGCCGACAGATGCAAATGAAGCCGTAACACCTCCTGTTGTAGGGTCGGTCATTACGGTTATGTAAAGCCCCCCTGCCGCATTATGTCTTGCAACCGCTCCGTTTGTCTTAGCCATTTGCATAAGAGAAACTATTCCCTCCTGCATTCTGGCTCCTCCGGAGGCAGTAAAGACGATAACAGGAAGTTTCTCCTTTGTCGCATACTCAATAGCACGGGTAAGCTTTTCGCCTACTACACTTCCCATAGATGCCATCATGTATCTTGAATCCATTATGGCTATAACAACACGAAGCTTTCTTATCTTCGCTTCTCCTGTTATAATGGCGTCGTTAAGCTTGGTTTTTTCCCGCAAAGCCTTTTGCTTTTCCTCATATTCAGGAAAGTCTATCGGGTTTTTTGACACCATGTTTTTATCAAATTCAATAAAGCTTCCCTTGTCTATTGTAAGGTCAAGCCTTTCCTTTGCGGATATTCTTGAGTGGTATCCGCAGTTAGGGCATACCTTTGCGTTTGAAACGAAATCGTCCATAAACGAAACGCTTCGGCACCTCGGGCACTTAAACATAAGATCCTCAGGTATATCGTTTTTCTTTGGCTTCTGAGGAGCTTTGTCCTCGCCGTTAAAACGTGTTTTTACAACTGAAAATAAATCTTCGAGCAAAATAAATCCTTCCTTTCAAAACAAATGTGAAAAGAAAATAATTAACAATGGAAATTGACATTTGATAATTAACTGTCCGTTATTCATTGTCAACTGTCAATTAAAGTCTATGTATCTTCATTCAAAATATCGGTTCTTCCTAAGAAGCCGTTGTCATAATCGCCTTTTAAGAATTCCTCACGGCGGATAAGCTTTAAATGAAAATCGATATTTGTCGATACGCCGTCTACAATAAATTCTGAAAGCGCCCAGCGCATTTTTGCAATTGCGGTTTCTCTGTCATCGGCATAAACAATAAGCTTTGCAATCATAGAGTCATAATACGGTGTAATCTCAAAGCCTTGATAACAAGCGCTGTCGATTCTTATTCCCGGACCGCCCGGAACGTAAAGAGAGTTTATAACTCCGGGTGAGGGGAGAAATCCCATTTTAGGGTTTTCTGCATTGATTCTGCACTCGATCGAGTGTCCGTGGATTTTTATATCCTCTTGTTTTAGAGTAAGTTTTTCACCGCCGGCAATCAAAAGCTGCCATTTAACAAGGTCAACTCCCGTAACAGCTTCTGTTATAGGATGCTCAACCTGTATACGGGTGTTCATCTCCATGAAGTAGTAGTTAAGGTGCTTGTCAACTAAAAATTCAATAGTTCCTGCATTTCTGTAGCCGCACACCTTTGCTGCGGCTACTGCTGATTCTCCCATTTTGCGGCGAAGCTCTTCGGTCATGATAGGAGAAGGTGTTTCTTCTAAGACCTTTTGATTTCTTCTTTGCATAGAGCAATCTCTCTCGCCTAAATAAATAACATTTCCGAAATTGTCAGCTAATATCTGTATTTCTATATGCTTTGGATTCTCAATGAACTTTTCGAGATACACCTCATCGTTTCCGAAGCAGGAAAGAGCCTCCTGCTTTGCCGCAGTCATCTGAACCTCAAGTTCATCTTCGTTTTGAACAATCCGTATCCCTCTTCCGCCGCCGCCGGCAGAAGCCTTCACTAAAACCGGATAGCCTATCTTACTTGCAAGTTCTTTAGCTTCATCGGTATTTTTTATTGCGCCTTCCGAGCCTAGAATAACAGGAACGCCTGCATTTTTCATTGTTTCCTTAGCCTGTGCCTTGTCGCCGAGCATCTCTATGGATTCAGGAAGCGGTCCTATAAAGGTTATTCCGCATTTTTCACAGGTTCTTGCAAAATGTGCGTTTTCCGATAAAAATCCAAAACCGGGGTGAATTGCATCCGCTCCCGTAAGCTCACAAGCGGCGATTATCTCTCTCATGTTCAAATAGCTGTCCTTGCTTTGAGGAGGACCGATACATACAGCTTCATCAGCGATTTTGGCATGAAGTGCATGTTTGTCAGCTGTTGAATAAACGGCAACCGTTTTTATTCCAAGCTCTCGGCAGGCACGAATTATTCTTACGGCGATTTCGCCCCTGTTTGCAATCAATACTTTTTTTAGCATTTTTAAGGAGTATCTCCTTTCAGTGTAGTTTACTTAATGGCAAAGGTTATCTCGCATGAAACTGCTTTTTTGCCGTTTACGGTAGCAATTCCCTTGCCGACGCCCAAAGGTCCTCTTATCTTGATTATCTCAACTTCAAGCGTAAGCGTATCGCCCGGAACAACCTGCTGGCGGAATTTACAGTTGTTGATTCCACCGAAAAGACCGATTTTTCCTTTGTTCTCAGGCAACGACAAAAGCGCAACAGCTCCCGCCTGCGCCAGCATTTCAACCATTAAAACACCGGGAGTTACAGGATATTCTGGGAAATGCCCTTTAAACCAAAAGTCTTCCGATTTGATATATTTTGTCGCAACTACTCTCTTACCCACTTCTAACTCGTTTATCTCGTCAATGAGCAAAAAAGGATCTCTGTGAGGAATAATCTCCATTATTTGTTCTTTATTCATTAAAACTGACATTTTGTTCCTCCCAAAAGTCTATTCTATTATCATAACCGGCTGGTCATATTCAAGTGCGTCGCCGTTCTTAACAAGGATTTCTTTAACAACACCGTCAAAATCGCTGTTTACCTCGCTCATTACCTTCATTGATTCTATAATGAAAATAACATCACCTTTTTTAACGCTTTTTCCGACAGTTACAAATGGTGCGTCATCAGGTGAGGGAGCTGAATAAAATGTTCCGACAATTGGCGATTTTACTACATTTCCCGAAACCTCCGAGGTTTTGTTTTCGGAAGGTACAGAGGGTGCAGCTGCCGACGGTGCAGCAGGAACGCTTAATGCCGGCATAGCAGGCATTTCCATTATCGGCGGAGGAGGACAAGTTTTTCCTCTTACCGTAACCATTTTATCACCGTCACCGAGGGTGATTTCCTCAAGATTGTTATTTTTAACTATCTCAGCGAGCTTTTCAATAGATTCAAGCTCAAAATCAAATATCTTCTTACTCATTTTATTTATGCTCCCTTTTATTTTATGCTTCGTATTTCTTTATGCAGATCGTTGCGTTATGTCCGCCGAAGCCAAGCGAATTTGAAAGCGCACCTTTAATTTCTTTTTCTATGTTGCTCTCGGTTGCATAGTTTAAGTCGCATTCAGGGTCAAAGGTTTTGTAGCCTAAGGTTTTGTGAATGAATCCGTCACGAACCGAAAGTGCAGTAACAATTGCTTCAACTGCTCCTGCTGCACCTAAGAGGTGACCTATCATGGATTTTGTGGAGTTTACAACAGTGTCCTTAGCTGCATCACCTAAAGCGAGTTTAATTGCAGTTGTTTCGTATTTGTCGTTAAGACCTGTAGAAGTTCCGTGAGCATTGATATAACCGATGTCGGAAGCCGTAAGGCCTGCTTCTTCAAAGCTGTTTACCATAGCTCTTGCAGCAGCTTCTCCTGTAGGTGACGGGCTTGTCATGTGATAAGCGTCGCCCGTTGCACCGTAGCCGCCGATTTCAGCGTAAATCTTAGCTCCTCTTGCGAGAGCGTGTTCAAGCTCTTCAAGTACCAAAATTCCGCAGCCCTCTCCCAAAACGAAGCCCTGACGGTTTGCGTCAAAAGGAGTCGACGCTTCTTCAGGGTTTTCAGCCTTTGAGAGAGCCTTCATGTTGTTAAATCCGCTTACCGCAAATTTAGTAACACAAGCCTCTGTTCCGCCGGCAAGGCAAACATCCAAATAGCCGTCCTTGACCTTTCTAAAAGCTTCTCCTATTGCGTGAGTAGCCGAAGCACAAGCGGTTGTTGTGCAGAAGTTATCGCCCTTAAAGCCTGTTTTCATAGCTATTGTTCCTGCCGCCATGTTTGTGATCATCATAGGAATATAGAAAACGGAGATTCTGTCCGGTCCTTTTTCCAAAAAGTTTGAATGTTGTTTTTCTGTTTCGTGAAGTCCGCCGATTCCTGCACCGACAATAACACCGGCACGGTATGGATCTATGTCAGAAAAATCAGTTCCGGCATCGTTTAAAGCTTCCTTTGCAGAACAAACGGCAAACTGTGTGAAGCGGTCCATTCTTCTCGCTTCCTTTTTTTCAATCACGCCGCTTGGATCAAAATCCTTTACGCTTCCGACAACTTTTATGGGAATGTCAGAGGTGTCAAATTCATCGATCGGATTAATGCCAAGCTTATTTGCCTTTATGTTTTCCCAAAATTCAGCTACATTTTTACCGAGCGGATTTACCGTTCCCATTCCTGTTATAACTACTCTCTTCATAAGAAAAATTCCTTTCTAAAAAGCTTGGCTTTACATTGAAAGTCCGCCTGAGATCTCAATTACCTGTCCTGTTACATAGCTTGCGTCCTCTGATGCCAAGAACGAAACAACTCCTGCGATCTCATCAACTGTTCCGTATCTCTTCATTGCAATTTGTGCAATCATTGCGGACTTTTGTTCGTCTGTAAGCTTGTCCGTCATCGGTGTTTTGATAAAGCCCGGTGCCACTGCGTTACAGGTAACACCTCTTGAGCCCAGCTCTTTTGCAACCGTTTTTGTCATTCCGACAATAGCTGCCTTTGTCGCTGAATAATTTATCTGTCCCGGATTTCCGTAAAGCCCTGCAACAGACGCTAAATTTACAATTCTTCCCGATCTTTGGCGCATCATGATATTTCCAACGAATTTTGTCATGTTAAAAACGCTTTTTTGGTTTACTGCGACCACCATATCGTATTGCTCTTCGCTCATTCTTGCCATAAGGCCGTCACGGGTAATTCCTGCATTGTTTACTAAAACATCAATAGAGCCGAAACGCTCTTTAACCGCTTTTACCGTTTGCTCAACCTGAGCATAGTTTGATACGTCGCAGATGAAAACCTCAACTTCAACGCCCTGTTCTTTGATTTTCTGAACAATGTCGTTGTCCTCAAACATATTTTCGCTTATATCGTTAAGAGCGATATTGTATCCGTCACGCGCAAGTCTAAGTGCGATTGCCGCACCTATTCCTCTTGCAGAGCCTGTTATCAGTGCTGTTGCCATATTAGTTATCCTCCGTTTATGTTACTTTTCAAGAAGCTTTTGAGCCTGTGCAAACATTTCTTCTATAATATCCTTCGCAGGCTCGATCTTTGTGACCATTCCTGCAATAGCTCCGCATAGGAATGAACCTTCTTCAAGGTTTCCGTCCTGTACAGCCTTTCTCAGTGAGCCGAGAGTGATTTCTTCAAACTCTTCAGGAGTTATGCTTCCGTTCATTTCGCCGCTTGCCAATCTCTTTGAAAATTTTGTTTTTACGTTTCTGCAAGGGTGGCCGGTAGTTCTTCCCGTAACAATAGAGTCTGTGTCCTTTGCCTTTAAAACAAGCTCCTTATAGGTCGGGTGAATCTGACATTCCTCAGCAACCAAGAAGCGAGTACCGATTTGAACTCCTTCTGCGCCGAGCATAAACGAAGCTGCAATTCCCCGTCCGTCGGCAATCCCTCCTGCTGCCAAAACGGGAATTTCAACAGCGTCAACAACTTGAGGGACAAGACACATTGTTGTATTTTCTCCGATATGACCGCCCGATTCTGTTCCCTCGGCGATAACAGCGTCAGCTCCCGCTCTTTCCATTCTTTTTGCAAGGGCAACGCTCGGAACGACCGGGATGACTTTGATTCCTGCCGCCTTCCAGTCCTCCATGTATTTTCCGGGGTTTCCTGCACCTGTTGTAACAATTGGAACACCCTCGTCGATTACAAGTCTTGCCAAATCGTCAGCATTCGGCGACATAAGCATAATATTTACTCCGAACGGCTTATCTCCGACCGACTCTTTTGTTTTCCTTATCTGATCTCTTAAATAGTCAATAGGTGCAGAGCCTCCGGCAATCAGTCCAACACCACCTGCATTTGAAACCGCAGAAGCCAGGGTTGACTCAGCGATCCACGCCATTCCGCCCTGGAAAATAGGGTATTTACATCCTAAAAGCTTTGTTATTCTTGTTGTCATAATAAAATCTCCTTGCATTAAATAAGAATGATTTTTTGATTTGTAAGTTAAATATCCCAATAACATTCGTATCTGTTAAGGTGATGTTTTCCGCTTTTTAATGCGGTATATTCAGCCTTGCAGACAAGAACGCAGTTATTAATAAATCCGTCTGCACGCTTTTTCGTTATGCGCTTGGGAATTTCACTGATATTTTCCTCAAAGTCCGAGCTTACAATGTCGATAAACTCCCGAAGTTCAAAAGGATAAATCTCATTTATTTTTTCATTCCTAAAGCCGTTTGGCACGAAAAGCGTATTTTCAAGGTCATATTCTTTTACAAGAATTCCGTTTAATATGTGATAATCCCGGTATAGCTCGTCAAGCAGCATTGAATCGCTTCTTCTTGAAAGAAGATCAAGCTCGTAATACAAAAACTTACGAAACAGATTGTCCTCGATGAGATGAAAGTAGTACCCAAGGTAAAGCTCATCTGATAAAAGTATAGCGTTGTACCGTTCATCAAAGGCATAAAAGTCAAAATGCTTTTTTGTGTTTTTGTCAAAGTTTTCAATGAAGTGCGAACCGACATCCTTTTTGTCAGCACTGATCACAGCATCGGGAAGAATATGTCCAATAAAAAAACGGTTTTCATCCCTTATGGGAATTTGATCTTTAAGCTGTTTGGCAATAGCCAGATGCATAATTCTTGAAGCCATAACTGAAAATTAATATTCAAAAATTACGCTGCCGTAGGTAAGCCCTGCACCGAAGCCTACTATACAGATCTTATCTCCTCGCTTGACTGCTCCGCTTGTTACTGCATCGCAAAGAGCAAGCGGAATGCTTGCGGAAGAGGTGTTTCCGTATTCCTCAAGATTCAAGAAAAATTTATCAAGCGGCAATGATAAGTTTTTAGATGCCGTTTCGATAATTCTCTTGTTTGCCTGGTGTGGAATAATTAGGTCGAGATCGTTCGGTGCGATTCCCAGCGCCTCACAGGTCTTTTCACAAGCCAACGGCAGGATTTTTGTAGCAAATTTATAAACCTCTCTTCCGTCTTGGAAAAGGTAATGGTTATCTCTTTCAGGCATACCGCTTTCAACCGTGTTTTCACCGTTTGTAAAAGGAGTATGCGATTCATAGCTCTTAGCAAGCAGATACTTAGCACCGTCGCCGTTTGCACCGAGGTAAGAGGAATAAACTGTATCCTCACGTTTTTCTAAAACAACGGCAGCCGCACCGTCGCCGAACAAAACACAGGTTGCACGATCGGTATAGTCGGTTATTTTTGAAAGCTCTTCGGTTGAAACAACTAGAGCGTATTTTAAGTTTTCATCCGTCTGTAAATATCTTTTTGCCATATCAAAGCCGTAAACAAAGCCCGAGCAGGCACAGTTTACATCTATTGTCATTGAGCCGATAGCGCCGAGCTCACGCTGAATTAAACAGGAAGCCGACGGTGTTAAATAGTCGTTTGTAAGAGTTGTGACAATTATAAGCCCGATTTCAGCAGGAGAAATGCCTGCATTTTCCAAAGCCTTTTTTGCCGCAGCAGCACCTAAGTACCATGTAGGCTCTCCGTTTGAGATGTGGCGCTTTTTTATTCCTGTACGGGTTGTTATCCATTCGTCGTTTGTTTCAACTATCTTTGAAAAATCATCGTTTGTAGCAACGGTGTCCGGCGCACATTTTCCAACGCCGAGAATCTTAACTCCGGTCATTTTTTATCTCCTTTTAAATTTAGGTATCTGAAGTTTTAATCTATTGTCAAAAAAATAAAGTTATGCTATACTTAAAACAGTGATGATAATATTATACTATAAAATAGGTTGAATATCAAGTATTAATTACTAAAAATATCATTGCACAATAAAAAGTAAGGAGCAGTATTATGTCTAAAAATGTATTTCTCTTTTCAGGACAGGGTTCGCAGTATGTTGGTATGGCAAAAGAGCTTTATGATATGAGCGAAGGCGCAAAAAAGGTTTTTGAAACTGCTGAAGAGGTTTTGGGGTATGACCTTAAAACCATAGTTTTTGACGGTCCGGCGGAGGAGCTTAACAAAACCGTTTATTCGCAGCCTGCCATTATGGCGGCATCTTTATGCGCTTTAGAAGTGATGAAAGAAAACGGAGTGAAATTTGACGCTGTTGCCGGGCATTCGCTCGGTGAGTATGCGGCGATGGTTGCAAGCGGCATGGTAAGCGTATCCGACGGATTTAGGCTTATTAAGGCAAGAGCTGAAGCTATGCAAAAGGCGGCTGAACAAAACGAGGGAGCGATGTGTGCGATAATAGGCTTGCCGAGCGGTGAGGTCGAAGAGGTATGCGATTCGGTCGACGGCTATGTTACAGCGGTAAACTACAACTCCCCCGTTCAAACGGTAATCGCAGGAGAGGTATCGGCTGTTGACAAGGCGATAGAAGTTTTCACTGAGAAAAAGGCAAGATGCATGAAGCTCAACGTTTCAAGTGCTTTTCATTCACGACTTATGCAGTCGGCGGCGGATGAGTTTATAAAGACAGCTGAAAAAATTGAGTTTAAAGCACCGAGCGTAGAGTTTTATTCAAACGTTTTGGGTGAAAGGCTTGCAGACTTTTCCGATATGCCGAATCTTTTGGCGAGACATATAGTTTCTCCCGTTAGATTTGTAAGCGAGCTGGAGGCTATGAAGGCTAACGGATATGACGTATTTATAGAGCTTGGACCAAATAAGGTTTTAACGGGGCTTGTCAGAAAAACGCTTTCAGATGTAGTTTTTGCAAACGTAGAAAACGAAAAGACGCTTTCAAAGGCTTTGGAGTGCCAAGCCTTTTAAAAAGCTTGACCAAAACTTTTGTTTTGTCTTTTTCGACAAATATTTGGGAGAAAAAGTGTACAGTTGTTTAAAAATCCTTTGAAACAGTTGAAAACAAGCCCCAAAAACAGGGAGTTTTAAACGTTTTAAACAGAGTTTTAAACAATTCGTTATAAATCGCTTGTTTAAAGTTTAAAAAACCCCAAAGTTTTAAACAGATAAACTTTGGGAATTTTATGTGGATAATACACAAAAAAACCACAATTATTTGTGTATTAAGTCTATTTACAAATCCGCTTGTCCGTATATAAAATACAGTTTTCCGAAACTTGTATTTATTCGTATAAAACTGTCCAAAAAAAGCCCTGAGCATAATTTTACTCAGGGCTTTTGAGCGTTTTTAAGTTAAATATTGTAATTTTTAACCCATTACAACTTGAACATTTACTTCGCTTCCCTCAGGGAATACAGGTAGAATGTTTCCGTCACAGGACTTTCCGTTTACAGTAACATCCTTTATTCCCTTTGATATATGCGAAGGATTTTTAACAGTTATGTTGTAGATTGCACCTCTGAACTTTCTTACGGCTGTAAAACCATTCCAACTGCTTGGGATTGACGGATCAATCTTAAGTCCGTCGTAATCCGGAATAATTCCGAGAATATACTGTGAAACTGCAACAAAGTTCCAGGCTGCCGTTCCCGTAAGCCAGCTGTTTTTAGCTTCGCCGTGACGTTTCGCATCTTTGCCTGCAATCATTTGAGCGTAAACGTAAGGTTCAGTGCGGTGAATATCGGAAATATCCTCAAGGTATGCCGGCGCAATCTTTGAATAGTATTCATATGCTTTATCGCCTCTTCCGACAAAAGCCTCCGCACAAATTATCCACGCATTGTTGTGGCAGAAGATTCCCGCATTCTCTTTATATCCGCCCGGATATGTTGAGATTTCGCCGTACTCGATATAATACTTAGTAAACGGAGGATTGTTTAATACAAGTCCGTATTTGGTGTTCAAATACTTGTCAACGCTGTCGAGAGTTTTAATGTCAAGCCCCTGCTCTTTGCCGATTCCGCTCATTACGCAGAAGCCTTGTGGTTCGATGAAAATTTTACCCTCATCGCATTCCTTAGAACCCATTTTTCTTCCAAAATCGTCATATGCTCTTATAAACCACTCGCCGTCAAAGCCGTAGTTTAAAATTACCTGAGCCATTTTATCTATCTCAGCCTGAGCCTTGTCTGCCTCCTCGTTAAGATTCAAATGACGGCAGATAGAAACATATTCAGGACCTATAAAGGTAAACATACCTCCAACCATTACGCTCTCTGCAACACGGCTGTATTTTAAGTCGCCGTATTTAGGAGAGGTTGAGGTTTGAAAACTCTCTCCGGGAGTTTCGGAGAAGCAGGAAAGATTGATACAGTCGTTCCAGTCAGCTCGCATAGCAAGCGGAAGTCCGTGAGGTCCTAAGTTGTTTACGATGTGATAAAAAGACTGTGAAAGGTGGTGCATCATCGGTTTTGCACGGCTTTCGTCATTGTCGTAAGGAACCTGTTCGTCTAAGATTGACCAGTCGCCCGTTTCCTTGATATACTGTGCAACCGACAAAATCATCCACAGCGGATCATCTGAAAAATCTCCGCCTATCTCATCGTTTCCTCTCTTTGTCAAAGGCTGATACTGGTGATAACAGCCTCCGTCCTCGAACTGAGTTGACGCAAGGTCAATAAGACGCTCTCTTGCTCTGTCGGGGATTTGATGAACGAAGCCCAAAAGATCCTGATTTGAATCTCTGAAGCCCATTCCTCTTCCTATTCCGCTTTCAAAATAAGAAGCAGAACGGCTCATATTAAAAGTAACCATGCACTGATACTGATTCCAGATGTTTACCATTCGGTTCATCTTATCGTCAGGCGTATTTACCGAGTATTTCGACAAAAGCTCGTTCCATGTCGATTTTAAATTGTTCAAAGCAGCGTCTGCCTTTTCTACAGTATTCATAGCGTCAATCATGGTGTATGCCTTTGACTTGTTCATTCCGCCCTTTTCGTCCCACTTATCATCGCCGTTTTCAACATATCCTAAAAGGAAAACATAAGACTTTTCTTCGCCCGGATCAAGCTCGATGTTTATCATGTGCGAAGCGATCGGTGACCATCCGTCCGCAACAGAGTTTGAAGCCTCGCCGTTTAAAACGCACTGCGGATTTTCAAAG
Organism: uncultured Oscillospiraceae bacterium; assembly: GCA_902489475.1. Taxonomy (GTDB): domain Bacteria; phylum Bacillota; class Clostridia; order Oscillospirales; family Ruminococcaceae; genus UMGS1601. Next base: position 13,500 of record CABUAH010000047.1, read on the forward strand.
CCGTTGTAAAGCCCGATAAACGATTCTCTGTCGGTATCAAACCCATCGATCGGAGCATTAACGGTGTAAAATGCAAAGTGATCTCTTCTCTCTTTATACTCGGTCTTGTGATAAATAGTTGAACCTTCGATTTCTACTTCACCGGTGTTAAAGTTTCTCTGAAAGTTAGTTGAGTCGTCCTGAGCGTTCCACAAACACCATTCAATAAATGAGAAAAGCTTAAGGTTCTTTTTCTTATCCGAATTGTTTTTAATAACTACCTTTTGAACCTCGCCGTTAAAGTCCTGAGGAACAAAGAAAGTAACCTCGGCGCTGACGCCGTTTTTCTCACCCTTTATAATAGTGTATCCCATACCGTGACGGCAGCAGTAGCTGTCAAGCTCGCATTTTACCGGACTCCAGCCGGGACTCCAGACAGTATCGCAGTCCTTGAGATAAAAATATCTTCCGCCTACGTCAACAGGAACGTTGTTGTAGCGGTAACGTGTTATTCTTCTGAGTCTTGCGTCCTTAAAAAAGTGGTAGCCTCCTGCTGTGTTGGAAATAAGCGAGAAAAACTCCTGAGTTCCGAGGTAGTTTATCCAAGGATACGGAGTTTTCGGATCTGTGATAACATACTCCTTATTTAAGTCGTCAAAATGTCCGTATTTCATAGTGTTTACTCCTTTTTATTTTTTACTTCTAATTTTCAAAATCTGAAATATTTACTGTTTTCGGTGTTCCGTCTGCATTTATGAGCGGCACAGGACTTGTCATGCCTCCGCCTGATGTGAAAACTGCATATTCAACTCCCGTTTCCCTGTCGGCAAAGGTTATTATGCTCTGAAAGCTCATAGACTGAGATGATGTTTGAACAAAGCGTTTGTTTTTTTTCATCACTCTACTCCTTTACTATTTTAAAGCTTTGATGACAAGAAAATTCCTCGCCGCCCTTTAGCTCTTTATAGCCAGAAATCTCTCTGTTGAGCGTGAGGTTCGGAGAGTTTATCATTGCAGTCATAGGCTCAGGGCAAAAATACCCTTTCTCACCCAGATCGTTCCACATATTATAAAATTTAAACTCTTCACTGACCTCATTTAACAGTAAAACCTTTTTATTGGTATCCTTAACGATAGTTCCGTTAAACGGTTTGCCGAAAAGCTCGGCTTTTTCTGCTGTATACATATCGTTCTCTATAACCTGTCCTGTTGGACGTTTTTTACCGTATTTGTATTCTAAATCCCATTCAGTTAAAGGAATAAGACGCTCTGTCGGCAAAAATCTGTCGTTCAGCTCGCATTTTTTGCCGATCGGAACTGTTAGAAGCATATCTTTTTCGTTCCCGCCGCTGACAAGAGGAGCATTTATGCAGGTATGAGTAGCTATCGAAACAGGAAGCGCCTTGTTTGAAAGATTTTTTAGCTTGATCTCTTGATAAAGCCCATCGTCCGACAGCGTAAAAGCTATTGTTATTTTAAAATTGACATCAAAGTACTTATACATCTCATCGTCTTTATTATATGTAAACGAAGCACAAACAACCGCCTTTTTTTCATCTGCTGTCATATATTCGACCTCATAAGGACGCTTGAATACAAAGCCGTGCAGGTAATTGTTGTAATCCGGTTCATTTACAGGCATTTTATAAATACTGTCAGAGGTTTTGATTACTCCTCCGTCGAAACGGTTCGGAAGATACATTGTCGGAAGTCCCCAAATAGCAGGTGCTTCTTTTATCGTTTCAATTGTCACATCTTCCCTGTATCTGAATATCTCGCAATCGGGATTTTCGCTTCTAAGCCTTAAAACCTGATTTCCGAGCGACGGACAAACGACCGCTTCATAGCCGTTCGCACGGAGCAAAATACAATCTGTATTTTTAAATTTTATTTTCTGCGCTTCTGCCAATTTACAGTCTCCCCTTAATTCAAAAAAATTTTTAAAATTCACGTATTTTTTATCATTTGAAGTATATCATACTTTTATGAGATTATCAAGAATAAATGCAAACAAAATTTATATACTCATGAATAACAGCAAAATAATCGGGCAACATATTTTTAGCACAAAGAAGTGCGCTAAAGGAGGTCGCTGATATGATTGATAAAATAGCGCTGTTTTTGCTTATTATCGGAGGGCTTAACTGGGGTCTTGTCGGAATATTTGAATTCGATTTAGTCGCATTCCTGTTCGGCTCGTCTGCTTCGCTCATAAGCAGAATAATCTATATAGTTATAGCCGCATCTGCGCTGTGGAGTATTTCACTTTACTTTAAAAATCATTCGCTTGTAAAGGCAGAGGATTAATGACAAAATAAAGCCTGTGTCAACGTCGATACAGGCTTGAAGAAAAGGGAGCTTTTTGCATAAATTACATTGAGATCGGGTTTTTAGCAATGTTTTCTATGCATTAAAAAGCTCTCTTTTCTTTATTTTTTTGATATTTTCACCAAATAATTAGAAAATATTTGGGCAACCTGCCAATTTGTTTTGAATAAAAAATAAATATTATGTTAAATCCTTGACTTTTTAAACTGTTTGTAATATAATGCAATTGGTGATATTTTATTTTTAAAGTATCATTCGTTTTGTTGTCTCCTTTCTTTTGTTCTACACAATAGTTTTTTTATTTTATCTTTGCAGTATCGTTTTTCGGTGCTGCTTATTTTTTTATTCGTAATTCGTAATTATTAATTGACAATGGAGAATGGATGATTTAATTCGTAATGCTTAATGCGTAATTAAGTCGGAATGCGGAAT
>CABUAH010000048.1 GCA_902489475.1 uncultured Oscillospiraceae bacterium
CGTCATAGCTGTATTCTACAATGCAGTTTCCGTTTGAATCAAGTATTGCTATAATATCGCCTTGTAAATTAGTTACATAATAATACTCTGTGCCGTTAAGCTCAAAGCCTATCGGAGTATCACCGTCATAACGGAAGTACCATGTGTTTACCCCGTCAGTTTGAGCCGTAAGCTTATCTCCGTTCCAGAAATAGTCTAACTTATAGTTTCCTACCTTCTTGCTTGTGAGGAGTCCGTCTGCATTGTAAGTATAAGTTATCTTTGAACCGTTGGAACGTGTTGCAGATTCTAGTCTTCTGCCCATTGTCCATGTGAAGGTTTTGTTGTATTTTTACTCCTGTACTATAAAACTATCCTGAAGCTCAACAACAAACATCGCTCCGTCATAGATCACTTCTACCCTATATATGGGAGCTCCATCAGTGCTGCCCCATATATTTATCTGTATATCTCCACTATAATAGTAATAAACATCTGCGCTAACGCTCATAGGCAAATATGGCGCTTGGCCAAAGATATCAACCACATCAGACATTGTAGTATTTTCATTCAACATAGATAGCTTCTGAATCAGTTCTTCTGCACTCATCGAGGCAATAATACCATCACTATATTCATCGATATAATTGTCAGTTACCTTGTTTTCGCTATTAATCATAGATTCATCAACCTCACTATTGGTACTGTCATTAACACTTATCGTTTCATTTTCATTAGATTGAGTTGTCTTTTCTTCAGCACACCCAACAAAAACAAGCATTGTTGTAATTAATATAAATAATATTTTCTTCATAAAAGTCTCCCGATTTCAAATTACAAATTTACCATATTCCATTCCTATAAATTTTAAAGTATCCTACAAAAACGTTATAATTCAATCCTCCACTACTTGAATAATTACGGTTGGCTTTTTTGGGATCCTTTATTTTCTTTCTAGAAGCATCTAAATTAGTAATTGGATATAAACCTCGTTTATGTGACCAATATCCATCTTTATCTTGTCTATACCAATGATAATCTCGAAAGATTCCGTTTTTATCAACTGCTAAAACAAGAGCAACACAATATCCTGAACCATATGTAGGACCAGCATATTTACAGTCCCAAAGATTTAAATAATTTTTACTTACATACTTTAAATCTTTGCTTATTTTCTTTAAATCTGCTTTTAAAGCTGAAATAATTCTTTGTTGTAATGAACCAGTATAATGTTCATATGTTTTGCCACTAAGCTCACCAGGCTGTAATCTGTCATCATAAACATTACCATAAATATTTAACGCATATGCATAGCAATTTGCGTAATGTTGTTTGCTTTTCCAACCAGATGCACTATAAAGTGGCGATTTATTAAAACAACCAGAAACAGTATATTTTCTAGATTGAAGTGTATATTTAAACATATATCCATCCGGATCACAATACATCACCGGATCATTCTCACAATACGAAAACAGATTATAAACGCCATCTAAAATCATCTCCGGCTCATCCGCATTAATAAATCTACCCGTATTAGCGTCATAATATCTGCTCTGGAGATAATATAAATCAGTATCGCTGTCATAGTAGTATCCACGGTAACGCAAAGGGTTATCATACGCTATGGTATCTGTAGCTTTTGTGACGGTGCAGTTGCCCCACGCATCATATTCATATTCTGCTACGCAAGTTCCATTGCTATTTAAAATAGCTATAATGTCTCCCTGCAAATTGGTTACATAATAATACTCTGTGCCGTCAAACTCCAAGCCAATAGGTGTATCACCGTCATAACGGAAGTACCATGTGTTTCCGTTATCGGTTTGAGCTGTTAGCTTATCTCGTTATAGATATATAACATTAATTATTAAAATACCAAGTTTCAAAAATATAATAATTTCCGCTTTCTTCATCTTGCCTTACGTTTATATACATGATTTCATCAGCCAGTTCCTTGTTACCTATCGGCAGACCGAACAGAAATCCCACATCATATTTTACAACGTATTTCTCGCCTACATCGAAGCCAAAATCTTCTTCTAAATCCTCATCTGTATCATCAGGCATAAGTTCAATACTTTCTAATTTACACCAAAGAAGATTTGAAAATGTGTACTCAAACATACTCTCTTCATAACCCGGCTCGCCGAAATGGGCTAATATTTCCTTTTTCGGATTTCTTTCGTCAATTGCTTCGATATAATATTCTATAACCTTTTCCGGTGTATCAAATTTCGGCTCGTCATAAGGTAAATTCCACTTGATAATAGGTATAATTATCTTAAATATCAAAAATAATGCTAAAAGTGACATTATTACTATAAACAAAACCTTATTTCTTGTCTTCCAATAACTCCAATATTTCATAAAAACACCTCTAAAAACTATATTTTTATCTCCATGTGGCATACGTATCAATATGAATTGCATAAACAACCCATCCTTTTTTCCAGCCATTTTTTTTCCAGTTTGTGGTTCGATCAACTAATTCTCTAAAATCTGGATCTGTATGTTGACCATACTTGACTTCAATACCTTTCTTTTTTGTATTACTTATCTCGTATATTATAGCTGCATGAGATATATTTTTTTCTCCTTTGTCAGTGTTAAAAAACAATAAATCACCCACACCCAGTTTATTATAAAACTTCTTTACATCTTTATCACTTTTGATAGTATATCTTGTGTACCTACTAATACTTTCACATACATATGAATACAATGATAAGGCTTGTGCCCACGGTTTTGTAAAGTAAAACACATTGATACCTGATCGTTTACCACAATACCAATCATTATTCATTGGAAAACCACCAGCACGCATACATTGAGATACAAAATTAGTGCAATCTCCGCCCTTTCCATCTAAATTAGGATAACTAGAATTATGCCCCTTTGTCCATCTTTTTATATACCTTTTAACTTCACTTCTGTTATACGCTTTCTTACTAGTAACTTTTCTGCTAGCATAACCTGATTTATCAATACTATTTACACAATCATTATTACAATACGAGAAAAGATTATAAACACCATATTGTATCAATTGTGGCTCATCCGCATTAATAAACCTGCCGGTATTAGCATCGTAATAACGGCTCTGGAGATAATATAAATCAGTATCGCTGTCATAGTAGTATCCACGATAACGAAGCGGATTTATGTAAGCTATAGTATTTGTATCCCTAATTATTGTACAATTTCCCCATGCGTCATAGCTGTATTCTACAATGCAGTTTCCGTTTGAATCAAGTATTGCTATAATGTCACCTTGGAGATTTGTTACATAATAATACTCTGTGCCGTTAAGCTCAAAGCCTATCGGAGTATCTCCGTCATAACGGAAGTACATTGTGTTTCCGCCCCATGTTTGAGCTGTAAGCTTGTTGCCTTTCCAGTAATATTTGAATGGTACGTTATTTATCGTTTTGCCTGTTCTTAAACCGTCAGCGTTATAGGTATAGCTTATCGTTATTCCGTCCGAACGTGTCGCAGACTCAAGCCTCCTGCCCATTGTCCATGTGAACTGTGTGCCGTTGTAGTAAGTTAATGGGTTTCCTATATCATCATATGTTATCGTGTTGCCATTGTATGCAGTAAGTAAATCTTTCCAGTTTGAATCTCCGTAGGTGTAAGTATCAGTTTCACCGTATACTCCGTTTGTGAAATGCCTTACTTCGGTTATATTTCCGCCTTTATCATAAATATAATCTTTACCTGTGCCTACAGTTATGTCAACTTCTGTTTGCAATTGACTCGCTTCATCATACACATACCATATATTGTTTACTTCCGATATATTTCCATAAGCGTCATAACCATAATTTATAGTTTTATCATATCCGCCTGTGTATGTAATCTCATCTACTCTGTCAGAAGTTTGATTTGCACTCGGAGAGTAATATGTATATTCCTTATTATACAGCGCCTGCTTTGAATTTGCATACTCATTATCCTCGGCATCATGCGATATTTTATACATACTCTCACTAGACGTTCTTCCGAACTTATCAGTTTCTGTAAGATATGTAGAATAACGTCCGTTTTCAGACTCCCAGTAAGTTCTGTTCTTGTCCTCTTCAGAAGCTGTCTTTGTGATTATGGTATCGCTGTTTACTACCTCAATATCTTCATCTTCCGTGCTGTAAAGCTTGTGATATACATCGTCACCTGTTTCTTCGGTTACAGCGTTTCCGTCTGCATCTGTTGTATAGCTTGTAACTCTTCCCGAAACATTGTCGTTTACTGATTGCAGCTCACCGTACTCATTGTAATTGTAGCTGTACAGAGTTGTACCGTCTTGTTTAATGCTTGCCCTGTTATTATCGTCGTTATACTCATAATCTACAGTCTGACCGTTTCCGTATTGAGTTTTTGTTAAGGTTCCATTGCTGTTGTAGCTGTAATTTACCAAACTCTGATTTCCGGCCTTAATGGATTCAAGCAGTCCGAACTCTGTATATCCGAAAACATAATCAAATCCATTGTGAGATATTTTGCTTAATCTGTCGCCTGCATCATACAAATACGAATTCTCAATAGCAGTTCCGTTGCTTAAGCCCGAAACATTCTGTGATACTTTAGTTACGTTCCCTGCATTGTCATATGTGTAATTTATCGGGTTGTTATTAACATTTACTGAATTTAAATTACCCGTATTTTCATCATAATCATATGAAGTTTTAGTTCCTATGGAATCGGTTGAAGACTTCAAATAATTTCCGCTGGTAGAATACTCGTTGCTTTCCTTGAGAGAAACTCCGTCTATTACTGTTTCACTGGATATATCATTGCCGTATTTGTCAATTACACTTACTGTTTTTACACCATCAGCTTCATCTATTGTAGTTTTACTTCCGTCAGAACCTATCGAAGTTGTCGGCTCAGGCTCAGTTTCCTCTTCGCTTTCTTCCTCTGTTGTTTCCTCCTCAGCTGTTTCAACAATGCTTTCGCCTTTATACATAACTATTCCGTCAAAGCAAGCTTCGTTGATCTGACCTGAATAATTCAGTACTATAAGTATCGAGGTAAAAGTACCCTTTGCCTGAACATTTTTCATTGCATACTGCCAATCTGTGCAATACGGATTGAAGGAAACTGTTTCCGAACTGGAGATATTTCCGTTGTTAAGGAACAAAACCATTATATTAAACGGATTTTGCGGTGAAGCGGTTGCCTTTGTCCAGCCGCCTACGTCAAATGTATCCCCCGCTTGACCCGATACGCTGATTTCCTGCGTTATAGAACCGTTTTGACCGGGATGGCCGTTTATTTCAACAGAACCATTATTCTTATCGCCAGGATGTCCGCAGCCATACCATCTCAGATCTGTATCGCCATCTATAGCCCATCCTGACAAGCCTCCTTCCATCTCTCCGTTTGTAATAAGGTTGGTTTCACTTTTTCTATGTTCATAAGTGTTTACAAGGCTGTTTACACCGTGAAACTCCGTACTCTTGGCATATTCATTTACAGTTACAGCCCCCTGGGAGTTATGTGTTGAGATCAGATCTCCGTCTGCGCTGAAAACTAAAGTTTCGCTGTCACCTGTGCTGTTATTAATATATTTTGTCTGATAAGGAGAGTATTCAATGGATATATCTCCTCCCTTAGTTCCCTCACTTCCGTATTCAGTTATAGCTGTTACTTTTTTAGGTAAGTTTATCGAATCGCTGGTATACTCAAAGCTTACCTTATATCCGTCGGTATTACTTGCGGAGATCAAGCAGTTGTTATCCCAGCTGTAGCTTACTGACTTGCCGTCAGGGTATGTTACCCTTGAAGTTGCGCTGTTATACTCATATGATACCTTTTTTATAACAGTATCTGTATTTCCATAGTATGAAATATCCGTAAGCTTGCTGCCTGTATAATTGAAATCGTACTTTCTTCCCAATCCGTCCTTTATATAATCTATTTCCAGAAGCTGCGTATAATCACCGTTGTAAGCTATTTCTATTGACGGTTTTGCATTTGAATTGGTATCTGTTATTATTATCAGTCTGCCGTATTGGTCAAAGCGGTACTCGTACTCGCTTGGATCAGTAACCGTTATATTTACATAGTCGCTTGTGCTTGTTCCGTTATTTTTAAGAGTATATCCTCTTTCGCTTCGGTCAATATACTCCTCTGTTTCCTCATCATAGTCGAAGTATACAGTGCTTCCGTCCTCGCATATGTACGTATAAAACTTGTTTTTTCCCGAATCAGACGTATAGCTTATCATCTGATTGTAGTTTGTTCTGACGCTTGATCCAAACGGACTGCTCTGAAGCTTATTCAGGTTGTATATCATTGAGATATTTACAGGCATAACATTTCCATCCACGCCTATATCTTCTCTTGTTAGTGTTAGATTTCCCGAAAAATCATTTATTGTTGCTGTTCCCGCTCTGCCGATATCTACGGATCTGCTGTTTTCCAGCTGTGCAGACGATATTGTAGTATACTCTACAGATATATACGGTATATTCTCCGATTCAGCTGAGTTCGCAGAATAAAACATCGACTGATTATTTTGAGCATAAGGAGATGAAAGCTTTATTCCGTAATTGTCTTCGCCGTTAAACCAGTCATACGCCGTATCAGTTATATCCCAATATACCCATGAATCCGTTTGAGCCGGCACACTGCACACGTCAAGTATTGTGCTGCCAACTGTCGGAGGGTTTTCTTTAACCGTATCACTTTCCCATTCCGATGTTATTCTGTACGCATTTATTTTATTGCTCTTATTGTCCGATGTCTTTAAGTTCAGCTTTGCATTAGATATCGACCATTGCTTATCCATTGATGGAAGTCTTTTAAACCTTATATATGCGTCCATCACGCAGTTTCTGTTTGCACCTGCGCCTACATACAAATTCGGATTACTTGATAAATCAACAGGAGCTGCACTTATAACCGATGTATCTGTTACAAAAGTATCACTTTGTTTTGTCTGAACCGTCGGGTCGATAGTTACGGGATATGCTCTTTCCCCGTCTGTCAGCCACTCATGACTCGGTTCATACGTCAAGACATACTCCGAGCCGTCTTTTTCAAGTGTTGTCTCGATCTCGTCTGAAAACTCAAAGTTTTCATCATACATATACGGTGCAGGAATAACGAAAACACCCTGATCGTTTTCATCTAGCAATTCAATAGAGTTATCCTGCTGAAGCTCTGCCGTTAAACCGTTTGCTTTAATTATAAACGAATACATCTGATTTTTTTCAGGAGCTTTATTAAGTATTATATTTTCCTTTAATCCGCTTCCTGAGAATATATACTCGACCTTATCCGCATCGTCATGTGTATACTCCACCTTTCCGTCAAGCACGGAATCGGACACATAATCATCCAAGCAGTACTCTTTTAATTCTTCTTCGCTGTTACCGGTTATATTCTTTTTTTCGTTTATCTTTTCCGATGTTGACGAAATTAAATCAACCGGGGTAATAGACACCGTATATCCGTCAGATTTGACCTCAACACCGTTTTGCTCATCAATATTTTCAGGCAATAAAACCTGCATATTTGAGCCGTTTTGATTGCTTTCATAGTTCTTTGTTTCCGTATTAAATGCAAGGCGGTTGTCGTATTCCTCCCACGCTTCTTTTTCCTCATCATAAAAATGAACAGGAGCTGCTGAAACTACAGCTATTCTGCTGCCGTCTGACTGCTCAAAAGTTTTGCTGTATTCTGTTCTTAAATTCTCTATTTCGCCTGTGATGTATGCAGGTTCTATCTCTGCAACCTGCTCGGGTTCTGTATACCCCGTAACCGTTTCAGCAGTATTATTGTCGTCAATAGCAGCTGCTACCGCCTGCGGTACAGTTCCTGTTGCAATAAGTGCTGTCATTGTCAAAAGACTTATTACTCTGCTTTTAATTTTTCTCATATTCTCTTTCCCCTTTTTTATTATTTGTGATGCTATGCTATGTTATATTTTAACATAATTACCATTTACTGTCAATATTTTTTATTCTAACTATACAAAAACAGCGAGATAACTCTTTCGAGCTAACCCGCTGTTTTATTTTTACACTATAATAATAGAATTATACTATGCCAAAGTACTTAAACACTTGCAATATGGCTGTTTACTATGCCAAGATTCAATGTAATTTCATCCATGCTGCCCTTTTCGCAGATTATCAGATAACCTCTGAAAGTATTGATCATTTTTATTTGAGCTTCATTCCATCCTTGAATGCATTGCCCACTGTTTCTCCCATTTTAACATAAACATTGCGAATCGGATCAAAGGAGATCGGACAGAGCTTTTCGGGATCAATAGTGCCATCATCACTCAAAATTTTCTCATCCGCACTTATGTTTACTGATTCAAATTTGATTCAGCGACCCAGTCACGAACCATTTCCTCTGAAGCACCGGAAGGAAAGCGATGACCTTCCTGCCAATCACCTGTACCCGCCATTTCTTCGAGAAGCGTACCGCTATCTCCCATATCGGAGGAGGAAGAGGTTGCAAACGGAATCACGATTTTACCGTTAAAATCGTTGTTCTTTACAAAATTATCCACAGGCCAAGCGGCAATGCCCCACCAGATAGGATAGCCGATAAATACAGTATCATAGGAATCCCAATCAGAAACTTCTGCCGTTTTGAGAGGAACATCACGAAGTGACTCATCATCATGCTCACGGCATACACGGCTGTCGCTGTCTGTCCAATTCAAATCATCATCAATATAAGGCTGCTCAGGCTCAATTTCAAACAGATCTGCACCTGCGGCTGCAGCAATATCCTCGGCAACACGCTCAGTGTTTCCCCAAGCAGAGTAATATACAACCAAAGTTTTTCCGCCGGTTGTGCCTGCCGGTTCAGAGGAATCTGATGGCTCGGATGACTCGGATGAATTGCTTACGGAAGTCTTGTCAACTTCTTGTGAAGAAGGGTTTGAAGTGGAATTTTCTTTGTCTGACGAAGCAGTGCCGCAAGAAGCAAAGCAAAATAAAAACAGTATGCTCATTAGAAATGCAGTTATTTTCTTCATGATAAAAATCTCCTTATTTTATTAAATTCTTGTTTTAAGATGCAAGCTGATGGAGCTTGTATTAAAGTACCTTACAAATAGTCCGTCATATACAATTTCACCATCATCACATTCACGGACAGAATACATCCTTTCAAATGCATTCTTTTAAGATTTCATAAATCTCATCATGAGTCAGCTTTTTGCAGCAGCCTGCCGTGAGGTTTGTTGAATCGGCAATGGCACGGAAATCAGTATCCTCCGGAATACCCATTCGAGTGAAGTTGGTCGGCAGACCGATTTCTTCGATGAAATTTTTCAAAGCCTCCACACCTGCAAGAGCGTTTTTCTCGTCACAGCCTTTGTCCGTAATACCCCAAACATTTTTGGCAAAACGAGCGAAGCGTTCTGCGCCGTCCTTATAAATATGTAGGTACAATACAGGGTGAATTACCGCAAGCCCCTGCCCGTGATTGCAGTCGGTGTATGCACCGAGTTGATGTTCAATTTGATGACACTGGAAGTCGGTAATTTTGCCGATTTTCAAAATACCGTTTTCTGCCATGGATGACGCCCACATCAGTTCGCTTCGTGCATCATAGTTTTCATGGTCGCTCAACAGGATGCGGATATTTCGGATAATACTTCTCATAACCGCTTCGTTTATATCATCCGACAAATTGTTGTCATTCGGTTTACCGAAATAGGTTTCCATAGCGTGGCTGAGTGTATCGAACGCCCCTGAAATCACCTGTTTAAACGGAACTGACATCGTGTAGGTCGGATCAAGAAATACAAACTCTGCCTGTGCGCCCATAAGTCCGCACTTTATTTTCTTTTCTTCATTGGTGATTACTGCGCCTGCATTCATTTCTGCTCCTGTTCCCGAAGCGGTCACAATTGCTCCCATAGGAATGAAGCTTGACGGATATGTCTTTTTAACAGTTTCCATCTTCCAGATGTCCTCCGAAAGCTTTGCCTGCGCTGATACTATCTTGCAGCAGTCAATTACTGATCCGCCGCCCACAGCCAGAATTAAGTCCACATGGTTTTCACGGGCAAGCTCTGCTCCTTCCTGTACCTTAGCATAGGTTGGATTAGACATAATGCCGGAAAATTCGATAACCGTTTTTCCTGCTTTTTGCAAAATGTCAGTTACTTCATCATATATTCCGTTTTTCTTAACAGAACCGCCTCCATAGGCAAGCATAACGGTATCTCCGTAATTTTTAACAAGGCTCAAAAGATACTCCTTTACACCGTCCTTTCCAAAATAGACTTTTGTATGATTCTCATAAATAAAGTTATTCATTACAATACCTCCCGATTAATCATCTTTTAAAAATTCTGACGCCCAATCTTTTACTTCTTTTTCCGAGTCAGCAACTGAACTTCCACGCAATGACAGGGCATTATCCTTAAGTACAGCAGCTCCCTTGGCAAGCTCTGCGACTCTGTCTAAGCTGTTTGCACCGTTTGAACTGCCGTTGTGCGAGAAAAACGGAATAACAGTTTTCCCTGACAGATCATATTCTTCAAGGAAAGTCCAAACCGGCATAGGAAGGTCATACCACCATACAGGAAATCCGATATAGATCACATCGTACTGTTCCATTGTATTTGCATCAATATGCTCGGACAAATCAGGGCGAATTTCGTTGTCAAGCTCGTTTTTAGCACGGTCAGCACAAGCATTATAATCCTCGCCGTAGGATTGAGTCGGAACAATGCGGAAGAGATCTCCGCCGGTTTCCTCAGAAATCCACCTTGCCATTTGCTGTCCGTTGCCCGACCATGAGAAGTAAGCGACAAGAATATTGCTGTCCTCACTCACCTTAACTTCAGGTTTATTGTCAATTCCTGTATGAGAGCCTCCAAACAGATTCATACAAACGACAACAGCGACTGCAATAACCGCAACGATGATAATAGCAATAATAATTTTCTTCTTCATAATCCGTACTCCTTTATTTGAATTTCATTTGTTTTCACAAAATGAGATTTTTGTCCTTCTATCTTACATTATAATATAAAACGAAGCTCCGTGAGAAGTCTCGTTTCGTTCAGTAGTTTATACCTAAAGGTTATAACATGAATTTATGATACTTTTACAAAATCACCAATAAAAGTAACATCGCATCCAAGCCTAATATCCAACACGGTGAAGAGAGCTAAGGCACAGCCTGTCTTTATTCTGTAGCAAAGGCAAAGCCGACAATCGCAGTCTCTCTTGATATATTTGTATGGACTGCGAAACCACCGCTGTTTTTCTCTACGATATAGTGCCGACTCTTTATGATCGCCTCTAAACTTTTAGAGTGAGAATATTAGTAAAGCACATTTTGTCAGCTTATTTTGTAAAAATAAAAAAGCCCCGATAAAATCGAAGCTTTTGCAGAACGTATCTTTTTATGTTCTTATTATGTGAGAGGCACATGAAAAAGATACATTTTCGATTTTAACAGAGAGAAACGAACTCATGCTCTTTGCTCAACTATATTTTTCTAATAATACAGCATAGTCACCTTTATAATAAAAGAAATTACAACTTTTTTCTCCCGTCTTTCTTAAACCTAAATGCTCTAATACACCTTGTGATTTGCAATTGTTCTTATTTGAGTAAGCTGCTACCTGTTTTAGGTTTTTTGGTAGTTTTTCAATTAACCAAGAATAGAAAAGATTAAATAATCCAGTTCCTTGATAGTCATTTCTGATTTGTATTTCCTCCATCATTAAAGAATCGGAAGAAATATAATATTGAAAATAACCTATCAATTCACTATCAGCAAACATCAAAACGATTTGCCGAGGTTCTTTCTGCATTGCAGGAATTATATTTGACAGCCACTCTTTTAAGTCATTTTTATAGGTGTTGCCTGTCGGAGTGATGATGCTCATATTTGAATGAAGAATATCGAATAAATACGGAAGTGTTTCTTCGATATTTTGTTTATCTGCATATTTAAATTGATACATCGTTATCACCCTTATTTATTATACTGCATAAAAATATAAATAGCAAGGCTAAGCCTTGCGACAAATTAAAAGTGAAAAGTATAAAAAGAAACGACAATCTTCTTTTGAAAATTGTCGTCTCTTTTTGGTGGGAGCGGATGGATTCGAACCATCGTAGCTGAAAGCAACAGATTTACAGTCTGCCCCCTTTGGCCGCTCGGGAACACTCCCATATAATTATTTATAATTTAACGCTTTTTGCCCTCTCAGGGTTCGAGTCCTCACTGAAATAAATTACAAAAAGACACACCCTAAGAATTTAATTTATATAAAAATTGGAGCTGGTGGACGGACGCATCCGCTTTGCGTCTGCCGGCTTTGCACCTAAAGGTGCTGCGCCCAAAAAGCTAAAAACTTGCCACAGGCAACTTTTCTTTACGCTTTTTGCCCTCTCAGGGTTCGAGTCCTTACTGAAATAAATTATAACAAAGGCACACCCTAAGAATTTAATTTATATAAAAATTGGAGCTGGTGGACGGACGCATCCGCTTTGCGTCTGCCGGCTTTGCACCTAAAGGTGCTGCGCCCAAAAAGCTAAAAACTTGCCACAGGCAACTTTTCTTTACGCTTTTTGCCCTCTCAGGGTTCGAGTCCTTACTGAAATAAATTTAAAAAAAGACACACCCTAAGAATTTAATTTATATAAAATTGGAGCTGGTGGACGGACTCGAACCCCCGACCTGCTGATTACAAATCAGCTGCTCTACCAACTGAGCTACACCAGCTTAAACAAGCAAGAATTATTTTACCACAAGATATTTGACTTGTCAAGTGTTTTTTTCTAATTCTTTGTATAAAAATATAATATTGGTCGGGATGACAGGACTTGCCGTCTGCTTCGCATACTATCGGCTTGCACTAAAGTGCTGCGCCCAAAAAGCTAAAAACTTGCCACCGGCAACTTTTCTTTACGCTTTTTGCCTTCTCAGGTTCAAGTCGTGCATAAAGCCCAACCGACACATAAACAAATTTATGCGTATTTTTGTAACATAATGGTCGGGATGACAGGACTTGAACCTGCGGCATCTTGGTCCCAAACCAAGCACTCTACCAAACTGAGTTACATCCCGATCTATGTTAATGCCGAGCGTCGGAAGTTTGTCCGTCCGTTCGACAGCTTTATAATTATATAGTAATTCAATAACTTTGTCAAGGGTTTTTTCAAAAATTTTATCTACAAAATTTTTAGGGTTACCCTATTGACAAAACTTAAAAACTAATGTATACTATCTTGTAATAGTTAAAAGCTGTGAAGGGAATAAAAGACGTTCATTAAAGCAAAGAGAGCTGCCGGTTGGTGTGAGACAGCGTGAGGCGGACGTTTATAACTCATCCCGGAGCTGTCTGACCGAATTTTTTAAGTCAGGTCGGGTTCTCCCGTTATAGAGAAACGCATTGTCAGATGCGACTGAGGTGTAAGGTGCAAGCTTTGCATGAATTAGAGTGGTAACACGGGTAATTTCGCTCGTCTCTTGTGTTGGAGACGGGCTTTTATATTTTTTAGGGGGGGTGATTGCTGTGAATGGCAGGATGCTTAATACTTTATTGCTTAATATTTTTTTATTGCCCGAATCGGCAACACACAAACATTTATAAGGAGGAATACATAATGAAAAATACAGGTAAATACACAAGAGGCTATTTTATGCCGCCGGAGCCATGTTTTGAATGGACAAAAAAAGAATACGTTGATAAAGCACCGATTTGGTGTTCAGTAGATTTAAGAGACGGAAACCAAGCTCTTATCATACCTATGAGCTTAGAGGAGAAGCTTGAGTTCTTTAAATATTTGGTAAAAGTCGGATTTAAAGAAATTGAAATCGGCTTCCCTGCTGCAAGTGAAACCGAGTATGAATTCTGCCGAACACTTATCGAGCAGGACTTAATTCCTGACGATGTTACCATTCAGGTTTTAACTCAATCCCGTGAGCATATCATAAAGAAAACTTTTGAGGCTCTTGAGGGCTGCAAAAACGCAGTAGTGCATCTTTACAATTCTACAAGCGTTGCACAGCGTGAGCAGGTTTTTAAAAAGAGCAAGCAGGAAATAATCGACATCGCAATCTTCGGAGCTAAGCTTTTAAACGAATACAAAGCTAAAACTCCCGGAAACTTCAAGTTTGAGTATTCTCCTGAAAGCTTTACAGGCACTGAACCGGAGTTTGCACTTGAAATATGCAACGCTGTTATCGACATTTGGAAGCCGACTCCCGATAACAAAGTGATTATAAATCTTCCTGTTACAGTTCAGCTTTCAATGCCTCACGTTTACGCAAGTCAGATTGAATATATGTGCAAGCACTTAAACAACAGAGAAAACATTATTGTTTCTCTGCATCCTCACAACGACAGAGGCTGTGCTGTTGCTGACAGTGAAATGGGACTTTTGGCAGGAGCAGACAGAATAGAGGGTACTTGTTTCGGAAACGGCGAAAGAACAGGAAACGTTGACATAGTAAACCTTGCTCTTAATATGTACTCTCAGGGTGTTGAACCGAATCTCGATTTCACAAATCTTCCTGAGTTGATTGATATTTACGAAAGAGTTACAAGAATGAAAGTATACGAGAGAACTCCTTATGCAGGTCAGCTCGTTTTTGCTGCCTTCTCCGGCTCTCACCAGGACGCAATTGCAAAAGGAATGAAGTGGAGAGAAGAAAAGGGCTTAAAGCTTTGGAATGTTCCCTATCTTCCGATTGATCCGACAGACCTCGGAAGAGTATATGAGGCTGACGTCATAAGAATTAACAGCCAATCAGGAAAAGGCGGAATCGGATATATTCTTGAACAGCAATACGGATATGATCTTCCCCCAAAAATGAGAGAAGATTTCGGTTATTTGGTAAAGAGCATTTCTGACCACAAGCACAAAGAGCTTATGCCAAACGAAGTATACGATATTTTCTGTGCGAAATATTTAAATATTGACACTAAGGTTAAGGTAGTAGAATCTCACTATGTTCAGCAGCCGCAAGGCATTATCACTGCATTTGTCACAGCAAAAATCGAAGGCATGACAAAGGTCGGAACATATACTGCAAAAGGAAACGGACGTCTTGACGCTGTTTCAAATGCATTAAAGGAAGCTCTTAACCTTGACTACACAATTTCAACCTATCAGGAACACGCTGTTGAAAAAGCGTCAACTTCTCAGGCAATCTCATATGTTGCAATAGAACACGGAGATAAAACCTACTGGGGTGCAGGAAGACAAAGCGACATCATAAATTCATCTATAAGCGCTTTGGTGTCCGCAATAAACAAACTGCTTGAGGATAAGTAAGAAACAAAAACAAACAGCACTTGGGAGATTTAATCTTAAGTGTTAGGGTTGTCTAAAAGCCCAAAAGAAAAGTTTTGGTCAAGCTTTTTTAAAAGCTTGCGGTTTC
>CABUAH010000049.1 GCA_902489475.1 uncultured Oscillospiraceae bacterium
TATTTTTATTATCGGAGTTAATAAATGACTGAAAAAGAACTGAAAAAGCTCAATAGATGTGAGCTTATTGAAATGCTTTTATACATAAGAAGAGAGTTAGATGAAACAAAAGCTGAGAATGAGCGCCTCAAAAAGATCTCCGATGATCGAAGCAATGATTTTGAGAAACTCATAAAAACTGTTGACAAAATGAGCGGTCAATTGACTAGGCTTTTGAAATTGCAGACCGGAGAAAACCCGGAATCGGACAATAAAGCAGTTACAGAATCAAAGAAAACAAATAATCGCAGAAAAAAGCGGAGGACGCAAAGCGGTGGAAAACAACAAAATACAACTGCCTGAAGCGGATGTTTTACAAAAAGAGCTTAATAGAGTAAAAAACCGCAGAGTTTTTTTAAAAATGCTGTACAGTACGATAGCTTCTTTAGTTGTTGTTGCTGCTGCTGCGGTGCTTATTTCAATGTTGTTTCTTCCTGTTTTAAGAGTTACAGGAACCAGCATGATGCCTACTTTGCAAAACGATGATTTAGTCGTGTGTAGAAAGCGGGGTAATTTTGCACAGGGCGATGTTATAGCATTCTATTATAACAATAAAATTCTTCTGAAACGTGTAATAGCAGTTTCGGGAGATTATGTTGATATTGATGAGGACGGAACAGTTCTAGTTAAAAAACAAGGTGAGGATAAATATGAAAAGTTATATGAACCTTACCTTACAGAAAAGGCGTTTGGTGAATGCGATTTGGAACTTCCGTATCAAGTTCCAGATCAGAGAATTTTCGTAATGGGGGATAATCGTGAAACGTCTATTGACAGCCGATCCTCAACAATTGGCTGTGTATCCGAGGAAGCGGTTGTCGGAAAGGTTTCCTTGAGAATTTGGCCACTTAAAAACCTTAGTTTTATAAGTTAATATACGCTTACATTTTATGTATAAGGAGGTGTGCAGATTGAATAAAGTTTTAAGCAAGCTTAAACAGATTTTTTCGGTACTTTTCCGAAAAAGAACATATAGAATAGTTGCGGCTGTTTTATCAGTTGTAGTTGTTTTGTCAGTCTGCGCAAGCCTTATTATGCCGGCAATGAGTGCAACGGAAGATGAGGTCGCTAAAATGAATACTGCGATGGCTGCTTCCGATGATAATACTTATGATTCGATTTTAGCAAGATTTAATAGTTCAAGTGAGGAAGATCAAACTAATATTGACCAATACATTACTGCGGATTTTACACAATCTTCAACTGACGGCACAACGGTACTGGGTAGTTTTAACATAAGCTTTGATACCAGCAAGGGCGGTCAGGCAGCAACTAAATATTTAACTTTCCAGCTTGATGAAAAGATTACGCTTATTGATAAGAAAAAAGTTATACCGATAACAGGAAAAATTAACGGTGTTTCAGAAATTGTTGCATTTGCAATGGTAGATGATAATAATAAAGTTATTATTGAAGTGGTTGATGAGTACTTAGATGAGTTTAAAAACGGATTTGGAGGAGAACTTACTTATGATGCTTCCGTAAGCCGTGATTCAGATGAAAACGGAAGTCAGACTACTGTAAAAATCGGAGATCAAACTATAGTTATAGAAGGATTTGCAGTACGGGAGCTTTCGCTAAGCAAGAGCGGCGTTGACAATAAAGACGGTACTATTACATGGTCTGTTGTTGTTGATAATCCGGGAAAGACTGATAATAACGGGGTTACTACACCAAATGATTTAAACGGTTATGTGATTTCCGATACAATGTTTTCAAATGAGAATCTTGTTGAGAGCAGTGTTACTTGTGATCCGAACGGAGGAAGCTTTGAAAACGGAAAGTTTACTTTCGGTGAAAATTCGACCGAGAAAAAATATACCATTACATATAAAACAAAGCTTACTGATGAGCAACTTATGGGCTTGGCTGGCGATTCTCAATATATAGAAAATAAAGCTTCGATTCAAAAGCCTGATGGAACAGAAGGTCCGAGCGATACGGGAGAGGTTAGATACGAGCTTGGCTACGGTCTTACTAAGGACGGTAATCTTGATTATTCCGATCCTCAAAATCCGAAAATCAACTGGACTTTAACAGTTAATAATAAGTACAAGAGACCTGTTGACGGACTTACCATTACAGATTCAATGTTTCCGTCAGATGTAAGCGGAATTACGTTTGATCCTGCTGATAAGGTTACGGGAACGCTTGCGGATTCAGTTTTGACTCTCGCTACAGTTACAAATGAGGGAACAGAGCTTACTGATGATAATAAATATAAAGGTGACGTAACAGTAAGCTTTTCAACAGCAGTTACTGAAGCTGATATTAATAATGGTTCTGTTACCAATAAAGCTAAGCTTCCTGAACAGAACGAAGTTTGGAAAAAAATATATACTAACCCATTTGAATTTATTAAATATGGTTCCCAAGAACCTAATAGCGGTTTGGGAGAGAAGCTTAACTATTGGAAAATAGAAATTAACAATATTAATGTTAAGGCTTCAGAATTAAACGGTTATTATATAATAGATGAAAACTTTAGTGATAGAGTAGATCCACAGAAGTGGGAGAAAGTAGACTCCAATAATTTTAAAGTTTACGCTAACCTTAACGGCTCAAATCACTCACTTGAAGGTTATTATACAATTGATAAAGAAACAAACAAGCTTACCTTTAACGGATTCGGCGAGAATGATACATTATCATGGATAAGTATTGAGTATTGGACGAAGATTGATGAAGCAATAAACAATGGTACAAATGAAGAGGATATAGTTTACCATAATAAAGCAGAAATATTTAATGGCGATACTTCTTTTGGCGAAGGAGAAACCAGCATTACTTGGCCGAAAAAAGAAGAAGTGATACCTTCTGTAGATGTTTCAAAGCAAACCAATGGTAACTATAAAGAAGTATCTGACGGAATACTTGAGCTTCCATGGAAGATTGTTGTTACCGGAAATAATGGCGGAACACTTGCTGATCTTGACCCTAAAACGCTCACTGATACAATGAGTATGGAAATCTCACAGCAAAATGTATCTATGTCAGATGGCATTAAGCATTATATAACCGGTGAACAGCTTGATAATATTAAATTTGATGCAAAAGACAGTAATTGGCAGTCTGTTGAATTAGAAAAAGATATAGATTATAAAATTATACCTACAGAAAGTGAAATTGGTGTTACTTCTTTCAATATTGAATTTTTAGAAACAAGCGAAAAGCTTAAAGAAGTTGCAAATTTAACGATTTCATATTCTACTACTGCAGATGTTACAAATGTTGAAAACGGAAAAACGATACAGATCAAGAATGCTGTAAACTATAATTCACAGTCTTATACATATGAAAAGATAGATAAAGATGCAACTCCTTATGCTAAGTATGACGGTTCTGTAGATATAGAGAATCAAAGCGGTACTACGCATAAAAAAGCAAGTAAGCTTAATACGGTTACTATAGACGGCGTCGATTATTACCAGTTTGATTATAGAATTGATGTAAATAAAAACGGTGCTAAGTTTAACGATAAGTACACACTTTATGATACCGTGCCTGATGGATTTAAACTTAAAGACGATCAGATAGTTATTGACTGGGGTTGGGGAAATCTTAATAATTATTCTGTGCCATATAATAATTGGGATTTCATATTTGCACTTAATGACAATGTTTTAACAATTGATTGTTTACGTAATCCAACCAACAGCTTATCTTATTTATATTCTCTGATAATCGAAAAGGATAAGTTTGATCAAATGCTTGCAGATAAGGGCAGCGTCGAGGTTAAGAACTCCTTAAAGTCAAATTCTGAAATTTATCAGGAGATTACGCAGACTCAAATAGTTGAAAGAGAACTTCTTACTAAAGATAGTGATCTTTTAGGTAATTACGGTACTGGTCTTATTAAGTATCAAGTTGATGTGAATCCTGAACGTAAAGAATTAAGCACCGATGACATGATATACCTTGAGGACATTATTAAGGCGAGCGGTAGCGACCCGGCAGCAATAATAGCAAATCTTGAGTACATAAAAATAACTGAGGTTAATGCCGACGGTACAACAAGAGTTCTTGATGAGAGTGAGTACCGTTACGTATTTGATAATAATCCGGAACCGGAGGTAGTAAGTTCTGCTGTTGAAGTAACGTCAGGTGTTCGGTCAGGAACTTGTAATAATGGATTTAAAATAAGCGGAGTTACACCGGGCGTAAATACTACTATCAAATTGTACTCTGATATTTTTGATCAAAGCAATGTATTTGTGTGGAGCGGTGTTTCACAAGATGACTCCAACGTATATAGCAACAATGCAAATATTGATCAGGAGAACGAATGTTACTATATTGATATTGATGGCACGAAAATAACCAGTGATACTATATATTTAGGTTGGTATTCTAATAATCGTACCATTACTTCGATTGAAGTGTCATCAGATGTTCCAAGCGTTGTTCGACTTCCTTACGCTGCAAAGATTGGACTTACTGTTCCTGACGGTAAGTATTTAAGAATCGAATATCAGTATAAATGTTCGATGCGTGACGGCGGAAAGGGTAGTCCTAAGCTTATAAATTCAGTTGAGGTTGAGAACTCAATGACAACCTCTAATAATACCACTGAAGATGAAACTACACTGGAAATTGATAACGGAAGCGGTTCAATGTGGGGTTACGGCGATGGTGTTTATAAGCTGTTTAAGGTTGATGTAGGAGATTACTCAACTAAGCTTTCAGCGAGCTTTAAGCTTTATAAATATGATTCAACTGCCAACGCATGGCTTGTTGCTACAGATTTTAATCTGGTGACAGATAACGATTCAACACACTATGAACCTACATTTTCAGGTGACGGAAACGCAGGTACATTTACAATTCCTGTAGACGGTTATCTTATTAAACTTGATGAGAAAGTCCTTTACAGAATTGAAGAAACCGATCCACCTCAAGAATATTCGGATTCAAATAAGGGTACTGAAAAGTATTTTTATACCGCAGCTGTTTTAGACAGTAGTGTTTTGCCGAATGGCGTCGAGGCGGCTCTGGTTTATCCGCTTTCGCCTGGTGGTAGTCTGAATGTTCAAAACTTTAAGGACATAACTATAAGAGCACAAAAGTATTGGGCTGATGGAGATACTTCTCATGTAGGTGACTCTGTAGAGTTTACGTTGTACAGATCTCATTCTAAATCATCAATAATTCCGTCCGGAGCAGAGGTGGTCCAAATTGATGGACTCGAAAACCCAAAAACAGTTGGATCTTCTGACAATTGGCAAACTTCATGGGATAAGCTTCCTAGTGGAACTTCAGACGGTAAGCCTTGGTACTATTATGTAAAAGAAACCAAAGTTACGATTAATGGTATAGAA
This sequence comes from uncultured Oscillospiraceae bacterium, assembly GCA_902489475.1. Taxonomy (GTDB): domain Bacteria; phylum Bacillota; class Clostridia; order Oscillospirales; family Ruminococcaceae; genus UMGS1601. The sequence continues at coordinate 5,358 of CABUAH010000049.1, forward strand.
TCGAATGATTATACGGCTTATTACTCGGGCAACGGTAAGAATATTCCTGCTACGGTAACAGTTACTAATACTTCCGGACTGACCGTTAGAAAGGTTTGGAAGTCAAATGACGGATCCGTAGGAAATCCTACAGTTGATCATATTAGATTTAAACTTTATCGATCAAAACTTCTTCCTTCCCAGGTCGATGAAGGAGAGATTCCGAGTGACGGTGAATTGATTAAACAATCTGATTCAGAAGAGTATTTTATTCTTAATGATAGTAATGGTTGGACAATAACTCTAAAAGATCTTTTGCCTCACGAAGTGGATAATTCGGATTCTCCTTACTACTATTATGTAATCGAGGATACAACTAATTTAACCGATAATATGGTCAGCTACTTAGGCAACGGTAGCGGTTCAACAGGACTTATTACAATAACAAACAAATCAACAAGAATCACTCAAGGCGAAATGCCAAGTACCGGCGGCCCCGGCACTTTCGCCTATACATTAACAGGTGGATTAATAATCCTCTGTTCGGCTGCCGCTTATGTTCTTAGCAAACGACTTAAAGTGAATAGTCGTTAAAATATAAAATTTATTATAAAGGAGAAAAGTTATGAAAAAAGCAAAAATTTTAAGTGTTGCTTTAGCAACACTCGTAGCTGCTAGCTTAGCAGCTACAACAGCATTCTCGTCGTATGCTGCAAATGAAGACCCGAGTTACACTATTACAATTAATGATAGCGTAGAGGGCTATTCCTATGAGGCATATCAGGTATTTAAAGGAGATTTGTCCGGTAACATCCTTTCAAACATTGAGTGGGGTGACGGAGTAAACGCTTCTGCAATCGTTGATGCTCTTGTTGCTGATGAAACTATAGGTTCTGGATTTAAGGCTGGAATGACAGCTGCTGAAGTTGCAAAAGTAGTAGCAACATATGAGGACGGTTCTGCTCAAGCTAAAGCTTTTGCTAAGGTTGTAGGTGCTAATCTATCTGATACAACAAGCGGCACAGTTGCTGAAGGTAAAATTTCCGGTCTTCCGGCAGGTTATTATCTTGTACAAAACAACGCAGTACCTGAGGATGGTTCATACACAAACTTCATTTTAAAGGTTGTTAAGAATGAAACTGCAGCACCAAAAAGAAGCGTACCGACTCTTGAGAAAAAGGTATTAGAGGAATCTTATACAGGAAATGGCGGTTACGGTACCGGATATAATGATGTAGCTGATTATGATATCGGCGATGATGTTCCGTTTGAGCTTATCGGTTCTCTTCCGGAAAACTTCGCATCTTATGATACATACAGCTATATGTTTACTGATACTTTAAGTGACGGTTTAACTTTAAACAATAGCACTGTAAAAGTATATCTTGATACTGATAAGGATACTTCAAATGGTGCAACTGATATAACAGATGCGTTTACATTTGCAGTTGATCCTGATAATTCTCAAAAGTTTACAGTTTCTTGCGATGATATTAAATCAATTGCTGATGTAACTATATCAGAAACATCAAAGATTATTGTTCAGTATACAGCAAAATTAGATACTGATGCAGTAATCGGTCTTGACGGAAATACCAATAAAGCAGATCTTACTTTCTCAAACAATCCAAATGGAGATGGTAAAGGTACAACACCTGAGGATAAGGTTATAGTATTCACATACGAACTCGATACAACTAAGGTTAATGGTGCCGATACTGAAGAGAAATTGGCAGGTGCTGAGTTCAAGCTCATGAATGCTGCCGGTAAATGGGTAATTGTTGACGAAAATGGTATAGTAACAGGTTGGGCTGATGCAGAAGCTGATGGTTCAACATTGACATCTGATGCTAACGGACTCTTTAAGGTAATAGGTCTTGATGAAGGTACATACGAGCTTAAAGAGACAAAGGCACCTGCAGGATACAACCTTCTTGCAAATAATATTAAGTTAGTAATTGACGCAACAACTACAAACGTACAAAACTGGAATGGAACTGCTTCAAATGCGCTTACTGCTTTGACTATTAAGGTCGGCGAGGCATCACCTGCTCCTGGTGATGTAAATAGTGGTATTGTTAGTACAACAGTTAAGAATAACAAGGGTTCTGTTCTTCCTTCAACTGGTGGAATCGGTACAACAATCTTCTATGTTTGCGGTGGAATCATTGTTGCAGCAGCAGCAGTTCTTCTTATCGTAAAGATGAGAAAGAGAGAAGCTTAATTTAAGGCTTAAGCGAATGTAATTTGAAATCAAAATAATACCTAAATAAGTCTGCCGGTGTAAAAGCCGGCAGACATTAGGGAGGGCTTCATGAGAAAGAAAAAAGGCAAATTATCTACTATTCTCTTAATCGCCGCTTTACTGGTGGGGCTCTCCGTAATGCTATATCCTGTGATTAGTGACTGGTGGAATTCGCATACACAATCAAGAGCGATAGCCAGTTACATGGAACAGGTTGAGGATCTTGATGAAACAGATTACAAAGAGATTTTAAAACGAGCACATGAGTACAACGATCAGATTAAAAAGCTTAATTCTCCGTTTACACAGTATGAAGATATAAAAGATTACTATGAGATTTTAGACATAACAGGTACGGGAATAATGGGATATATCTCGATTCCGCAGATAAGGGTTGAGCTTCCTATATATCATGGTACAAGCGAGGGCGTTTTGAATGTTGCTGTTGGACATCTTCAGGGTTCAACGCTTCCTGTAGGAGGAGAAGGAACTCATGCGGTAATATCTGCTCACAGAGGACTTCCTTCGGCAAAGCTGTTTTCTGACCTTAATCAGTTGGTAGAGGGAGATACATTTACCATAACTGTTTTAAAGGATGTATATACCTATGAGGTAGAGGAGATAAACATAGTAGAACCTAATCAGATGGATAAGCTTTTGTGTGTTCCGGGTCAGGATTTGGTAACCCTTATGACCTGTACTCCATACGGAATAAATTCCCACAGACTGCTAGTTCGAGCGCATAGAATAGATACTGTTTATGAAAAGGAAATGAAATCTGCTTCAACTGATGCTATTTTGCTTGACTCAATGATGGTTGTACCGTTTGTTGCAGCACCTCTGCTGATTTTGCTTATAGCATATTGGGTATGGGGCGGCAGAAGAGGCAAGAAGAAAAAAACTGTAAAAGATATTTTAAATGAAAGTTTAGAAACGAGCAGTAAATCAGATGACCAAAATAAAACCTAAAGGAGGGATAATATGCGAACATCAAGAATTAATTTTGGCGCAGTAGTTTGCCTTATCGGTATGCTAATGATGATATTGTCCGCAGTTTTTGTCCCTGCGAGAACGGTTAATGCTGCAAATAACTGCTCGGTAACAATTGAGTGTACGGTAAATTCTAAGGCGGTTTCGGGTGCTGAGTGGAGTGTATATCGAATCGGTTCAAGAAATCCATACGGTGGATTTGTACTTGAGGGTGAATTTGAGAATTATCCTGTGTCGCTTGATGATACTTCATCAACGGCAATAGCAAATGCTGCATATACGCTTGAAACTTATGCATTGACTGACAATTTAACAGCGGATGCTATTGGTAAAACCAGTGCAAGCGGTGTTGTAAGGTTTAACAATTTAAGTGAAGGAATTTATCTTCTATTTTCAGGCGACTTTAGTGACAGCAATTATAAATATGAATCTCAGCCGTCAATTATAGAGCTTGGAGGATTTGCAGATAATGATGTTATTGTGAAACCGAAAATTACTGCAACGGAAATTCCAAAGCCGGGAAAGACGAGTTATTCTGTTAGAAAAGTATGGATCAACGAGTCATCTGAAAATGTAAGACCTACGTCAATCAGTGCAGAGCTTTATAAGAACGGTAAGCTTGATAAGACGGTTGTGCTTAATTCTTCAAACGGATGGTACTACGAATGGACGTCGGATAATTCGTCCTCATGGAGAGTAGTTGAAAAGAGCATTCCGTCTGGGTACTCTGTTGAATATACAAAGGACAAAACTGCTTTTTTGATAAAGAATACATATAAGCCGGAAAAGCCTACAGAGACTACAAATACAACTGAAACTGAGCCGTCTGTGCCGTCAAGTGAGCAGCCGCCTACCGGTACAACTACTTTTACAACAACGGTGACGACTCCGATTACAACATTGCCTCCAAGGGAAGAGTTGAAAAGAGAAATCGATGAGGGCGATGATTTTAACGAGCATGATTATACACCTGAAAGCTGGAAAGAATATGAAGAGGTCTTAAAGCGAGCAAAGCTGATATTAGGAGCTTCTGATTCAACAGAAGAGGAAATTTTGCAGGTATTAGAAGAACTCAGAATAGCGAGGAGAAAGCTTATTTTGGCATATTTACCGCAAACTGGTCAGCTTTGGTGGCCGGTTCCTGTACTTGCCGGCGGCGGTCTTGTATTGATTGCGGCAGGCGTCAGACTTAATAAAAAGAAAGGCAATAAGGATGACGATAAATAAACTTGGTAAGATGTTTATAATTATAGGGGCAGTGCTGCTTTTAGCAGCCTTGTCCCTTGTTTTATGGAACAAATATGAATCTGACAGTGCGTATGATAAAGCGCAGTCAGCTTTGTCGGCATTAAAAGAAAAAATGCCTACTGAAACAGTGGACAGAAAAAATTCACTTGATTTAATTGAAGAGGAAAAAGGCTATGTTCCGACTATTGAAATTGACGGAAACGAATATATAGGAGTTGTATACATTCCGTCAATTGATACTGAGCTACCGGTTATAAAGGAGTGGAGCTATGATAATTTAGCGGTTGCACCATGTCGCTACTTTGGAAGTGTTAATGAGAACAACCTTATAATTGCGGCGCATAACTATGAAACATTTTTTGACAAGCTTAAGGATCTAAATCCGGGTGATATAATAATATTTGTCACAGCGGATGGAATAAAATACGAATATGAGGTGTCTACAACTGACATCATCGACGGCGGAAATCCGGCAAGAATGAAAAGCGATTTTGATTCTTGGGATATAACGCTTTTTACCTGTACATGGAGCGGCTACAGCCGAGTTACGATACGAGCGGTTTTAAGAGATTAAAAAAAGCAGAACATAAAGCTCTGCTTTTTATTTTGTTTTAGCGTCACCTCTGTCGGTAACGATTTTGTAACCGGCGTTTTTAACTCTTTGTTCAAGACAGCTTCTGCATTGCGCCGACTCCTCACCGGTGCAGATTTTGTTGTCGTAAAGATCATATTTTTTTCTTGTATCTACAGGAGAAAGGTTTGGCATTACAACATTTGCTCCGCATTTAAGTCCAAGCTCTCTGCCGTTTGGGTGGAGTGTTCCTAAAGCCGTGGTGGACGGTATAAGTGCTTTAGGAAATATAAGCCTAAGAAGAGCGATTAGACGAAGCGTTAGATTAAGATCACCGTTGTCAAAGTCTTTAAATGGTGTGTTTTTGTGGGAAAGGAAAGGCCCTATTCCAATCATATCAGGCTGAAGCTCTTGCAAAAATCTTAAATCCTCGACTAGGTATTCTAATTTCTGGTATGGGCTTCCAACCATAAAACCTGAGCCTACCTGATAGCCTAATTCTTTGAGTATAAAAAGGCATTTCTTTCTGTTTTCAAGGCTCATTGATAATGGGTGAAGTTTTTTATAGTGTTCTTCATTTGCGGTTTCGTGTCTTAAAAGATACCTGTCAGCTCCTGCGTTTTTGAAATCAAGATAGCTTTGCCTTGAGCGTTCGCCTATAGAAAGTGTGACAGCACAGTCAGGGTACTTAGATTTTATATTGTAAACTATTTCACAAATGTCTTTGTCGGAAAAGGACATATCCTCTCCGCCTTGCAATACATATGTTCTAAAGCCAAGATCATATCCTGTATCACAGCATTTGTATATATCTTCCTTAGACAGCCTGTATCTGTCACAGCTTAGATTTGATCTTCTTATTCCGCAGTAAAGACAATCGTTTTTACAGTAGTTAGTAAATTCGATGAGTCCTCTTATATATACATCCTCGCCGTAAATTTCACGGCGAATTTTATCTGCTGCGGCAAAAAGCTCGTTATCATATTCACCGCTTTCTAGAATATTCAAAATGTTTTCATTGCAAAAATTATTGCTGCAAGCTATTTCGCTGATTATTGACATTACTTAACTCCTGCCTTAATAATAGTTCCGCCTCCTACAACAACATCACCGTCATACATAACCACAGCTTGTCCTTTTGTTATTGCTCTTTGCGGTTCGTCAAATTTAACGTAGATTTTGCCGTCAGGAAGGCTTGTAACAGTTGCCGGCTGTTCAGAGTGTCGGTATCTGACTTTTGCTTTAATTCTCATTGGCTTTTCAATTGCGTCAATACTTATCAAATTCACATTATCAGCTATTAAAGAATCGGTGTATAAGTCAGCTTCTGTTCCTAAAACAACCTCGTTAGTATCCATCTTTATGTCAGTCACATAAAGCGGTGATGAGTATGAAATCCCAAGTCCTTTTCTTTGCCCGATTGTATAGTGTGAAATGCCTTTGTGAGTGCCGAAAATATGTCCGTCTTTTGAAATGAAATTTCCGGGCTTTGAGCTGATGCCGGTGTATTTTTCGATAAAATCAGAGTATTTTCCGTCAGGAACAAAGCATATGTCCTGACTGTCATGCTTTGCAGAATTTACAAAACTATTTTGTTCGGCAATTTCTCTAACTTCTGATTTTAAAAGCGAACCCAGCGGAAACAAGGTATGCTTAAGCTGCTCCTGGGAAAGCATATAAAGTACATAGCTTTGATCTTTTGATAAATCCTTGGCTTTTTTTAAAAGGTATCTGCCGTTGTTATTCTTTTCAACTTGAACATAATGACCTGTAACGACATAGTCAAATCCCAATTCTTTCATTCTTAAAATCATTTTGTCGAATTTAAGACTTCTGTTGCATTCAATACACGGGTTAGGAGTTGAGCCGGTCAGATATGCAGATACAAACTTATTTATTACACATTCATCAAATTTATCTGAAAAATTAAACACATAATGAGGAATGTCGAGCTTTAGACAAACGCTTTTTGCATCTTCAACATCCGATAAAGAACAGCAGCTCTTTTCACGGCTAATATTTATATTTTCATTTGAAAACAGCTTCATTGTTGCACCTATGCATTCAAAGCCACTTTTTTTAATTAAAAGTGCGGCAACAGAGGAGTCAACTCCACCGCTCATCGCTATTATTGCTTTTTTACTCATCTTATATCACCAAAAAATTTTTTGTTAATGTACATTATATTTTATCATATTTTTATAGAGGTAGCAACTGTTTTTTTATTAAAATAAATGTAAAAAACCTGATAAAAATTACCGCTGATAAAAAACAAACTAATTCACATAATACTTTTGAACCCGAAATAAATAAAAAAGGAGTGAAAAGTAATGAAAGGAATCACAACTGAGCAGGGCAGACAGACTCTTGAAAAGTTCAAGATCGAAGCTGCTAACGAAGTAGGAGTTAACCTCAAGCAGGGATACAATGGAGATCTTACTGCACGTGAGGTAGGAAGCGTTGGAGGCCAGATGGTTAAGAAGATGATCGACGCTTATAAGACAGGTTCAGCTAAGTAAGAAATTTTAATAGACAAAGCCGCAGGCGGATATTATATTCGCCTGCGGTTTTGTGTTGACAACAATATATGTGTTTGATATAATTTAAAATATCAAGAAAATAATTAGGAGGAAAATATGAAGCTCGAATTTAAGGGGATAAACAAAAGCTTTGGTGACAATCATGTTTTAAAGGGAATAAGCTTTTGTGCTGAAAGTTCAAAAGCTTTGGGGCTTTTAGGACGAAACGGTGCAGGAAAAACTACGTCTATAAGAATTTTAATGGGAGTTTTTTCTGAGGACAGCGGCGAGGTATTAATAGACGGAAAGCCTATTGACAGAAAGTGTCTGAAATTTGGATATCTTCCGGAGGAAAGAGGATTATATCCAAAAAGAGTCATTGCAGAACAGCTTGAATATTTTGGGCTTCTAAAAGGACTTAATAAAAAAGATGCCAAAAGCTCAGCGGAAAGGTGGCTTGAGCGCTTAGGTATGAGCGAATATGCAAGTAAAAAGCTCGATACTCTTTCAAAGGGAAATCAGCAGAAAATTCAGCTTGCAGCAGCACTTATAGCGAATCCTGATATTGTAGTTCTTGATGAGCCGTTTTCCGGACTTGATCCTGTAAATGCAATGCTTTTAAAGGATGTTATCAAGGAAATAATTGCCGACGGTAAAATTGTTTTGTTTTCCTCACATCAGATGAATTACATAGAGGAATTCTGCGATGAAATTGCAATACTAAACGGCGGAGAAATAGTGCTGTCGGGAAATCTTCGTGATATAAAGCGAGGATATGACAGAACGCTTATCATAGTTAAATCTAAAGATGCAAAGGCTATTTCTGAATATCTTAGTGAAAGTACAGAGTTTGAAAGCGATACTGTAAAGGTAAGACTTAAATCGGAAAATGATAAAAATGATCTTTTGAAAAGGCTCTCGGACGGTGGATTTGATATTGATAACATTGATGTTTTTGAACCGTCGCTTAACGATATTTTTGTTCAGTATACAAGCGACAAAATATAACGGGAGGGTACGGATATGAAACAGTTTTTTACAGTTTTTAGATTTGAAATCAAAAATTATTTTAAAAGCAAGGCATATGTAGGGATAACAGTTGCTTTAGTTGCAGTTATTGCGGTTGTATTGTTTTTCCCTCAGATTAAATCATTGTTTACTTCCGGCGGCTCCGAAAACACGTCAGAACTGCCAAAGGCATATTTTTCGGGAATTAGCGAGAGTGACGGCGAATATATGAGTAATATATTATCAACGTCGTTTCCTGATTACGAGGTTGAATTTTGCAGCTATAATGCAGATGAGCTTGAGAAGAAAGTTCAGGACGGAGATTGTGAGTTTGCGGTTTTGATTGAAAGTGACACCTCGTATAAATATTTTGTAAATGATGTTGGCCTTTATGACATGAATACAGAGATATTGAGTGAAATATTACAGTCAAAGCTCATGTACGACAAAATGACTGAGCTTGGAATGTCAGCTGAGCAGGCAAACGATATTATGACGCAGGAAGTTACATTTGAAACGGTAAAAATAGGAACGGATCAATCTCAGTCTTTCTTCTATACATATATATTTATTTTTGCACTTTACATGGCGGTCTTGCTTTACGGACAATTTGTATCTACAGGTGTTGCGACAGAAAAAAGCTCTCGTGCTATGGAGCTTTTGATTACAAGTGCGAAAACAAAAAACTTAATGTTCGGAAAGATTCTCGGAGCAGGATGTGCCGGACTTATTCAGCTCGTTGTAATTTTTGGTTCTGCATTTGTTCTTTTCAATATTAACAAAGAAAGCTGGGAGGACAACCAGATTATTAATTCAATATTTAATATGCCGATATCCATTGTACTATATATAATACTGTTCTTTGTTTTGGGATTTTTCATTTACGCTTTTTTATATGGTGCAGTAGGTTCGCTTGTTTCAAAGGTAGAAGACTTAAATACTGCTGCAACGCCTATTACATTTTTGTTTATAATAGCGTTTATGATAGTTATGTTTTCACTAGGAAGCGGAGATGTTGATTCACCGCTTATTATAGTTGCATCTTATATCCCATTTACATCTCCGATGGCTATGTTTGTAAGAATAACCATGGGCAATGTTGCGGCGATTGAGGTTATTGGATCTGTTGCAATTCTGATAGCTTCAACTGTTGGAATAGGATTTTTGTCTGCAAAAATTTATAGGTTGGGTATTTTAATGTATGGCAAGCCTGTAAATCTTATTTCTGCAATTAAAATGGTAGTAAAAAAGAATTGATTTTTAGATTTATACATAAAAGGGAGCCGAAAAATCGGCTTCTTTTTTATATTTTGAAGTTTTTCTAAATTGCAATATCAAATAGGACATTATTGAAAATAAAATCAGCGCAGTGGTA
>CABUAH010000050.1 GCA_902489475.1 uncultured Oscillospiraceae bacterium
TAAAGATATGCTATAATATAAATGAAAAGGGAGCCTGCGATAAGCGGTTTCTCCCGAGAATAGGTTAAGAAATAACCGCCATCTCTGGAAAAGTTTAGGCGGTTATTTCTTTTATTTTATAAAAAGAAATTCTCTAATTTTTGTTACTGAAAATTATGTAACATAGAGAGATAACGCTTATAATTACAGAAGCGAATAAAAATAGATTCGAATATGTAACCATGGTTATCACCTCCCTTGCGGGAGAAACCGCCTACCGTTAAATGCAGACACCCTTGTGATTATATTATCACAAGGGCGATTTTTTGTCAAATTTTGTCGAACATAAAAGCCACAGGGAAAATAAACTCTCCTGTGGCTTAGTTTGCTGTAAAACCTATTTGGTTATTTGCCGCTGATAAGGCTTAGTGTATCTCTTGCAATAAGCAGTTCTTCGTTTGTCGGAATAACCCAAACCTCAACCTTTGAATCAGGTGCAGAAATTTTCTTAAGTTCACCTTTAAAGTTATTTTCTTTTTCGTTAAACTTAATTCCAAAAAACTCCATATCCGAACATACGTCCGATCTTACATCAGGAGCATTCTCACCGATTCCGCCTGTGAATATTACAACATCAAGTCCGTTCATCGCAGCAGCATAAGAACCTATGTATTTCTTTATATCGTAAACAAGCATTTCTTTTGCAAGCAAAGCTCTTTCATTTCCCTCGTCAGCCGCAGCCGAAATATCTCTGTTATCGCTTGAAATTCCGGAAACTCCTAAGAATCCTGATTTCTTATTCATATAATCGCTCATTTCAGCAGCGGTAAAGCCACGCTTTTGAGCTACGAAAGTAACTGCGGACGGGTCTACTGCACCGGTTCTTGTTCCCATCAAAAGTCCGTCAAGCGGAGTAAAGCCCATAGATGTATCTATGCTCTTTCCGTCCTTAACTGCTGTAATTGAAGAACCGTTTCCGAGGTGACAGGTTACAATTTTGAGACCGTCAAGGCTCTTTCCTGTTTCCTTAGCATATTTTGCTGTTACAAACCTGTGGCTTGTTCCGTGGAAGCCGTATTTTCTTACAGCATACTGTTCATAATCCTCATAAGGAAGACCGTACATAAATGCCTTTTTCGGCATTGTCTGATGAAACGCAGTGTCGAAAACAACTACCTGCGGAGTAGTCTTTGGAATTACCTTTGTGCAGGCTCTGAGCGCAAGCGCATGAGCATGGTTATGAACAGGAGCTAAATCTCTGAGTTCATCAATTTTGTCAATAATCTCTTCTGTTACAAGGCAAGGTTTATCAAAAACCTCAGCACCCTGAACGATTCTGTGACCTACAGCAGAAATTTCACTCATAGATGAAATAACGGCAGCATCACCTGTTGTCAAAACTTCTACAAGCTTTTCAAAAGCCTCGGTGTGAGTAGGAAAATCACAATCTGCGGAATATGTTCTTCCGTCAAAGGTCTTATGCGAAATATGACCGTCAATTCCGATTCTATCACAGTTTCCCTTTGCGATAACACTTTCGTCATCCATGTTGAGAAGCTGATACTTTAAAGATGAACTTCCCGCATTCACTACTAAAATCTTCATTATTAAAATACTCCTTTTCAAAATATCTTGACTTTTTTAATATATTTTTATATTATAGCATTAGCAAAGAAAATTCAAGTAGTTTTCTTAAAAAAATCGAAAATTTTAGAATTTTTATTGTATTTTGTTAAAAAGGGTGAAAAGATATGCGAATTGCAGGAGTGATTGCGGAATTCAATCCGTTTCATACCGGTCATAAATATCTGCTCGACAGTATAAGAGCTTTAGGCTTTTCGCACATCGCTGTTTGTCTTTCGTCCGACATAACTCAAAGAGGTGACATTGCCTTTTTTGACAAAAGGACAAGAGCTGTCTGCGCTTTAAAAAACGGGGCTGACCTTGTTTTAGAGCTTCCCTTCCCGTTTTCAATGTCCTGTTCTGAGATATATGCTCAAAAATCGGTTGAAATTTTAAAATCCGTCGGAATAGACGCACTTGTTTTCGGGAGCGAAACATCGGACGAAAATATGCTTTTAAAAGCGGCTGAAATAAGTTCTTCGCTTAAAGAAAGCGATAATATTAAACAGCTTTTAAAAGACGGAAAAAGCTATCCCGATGCTTTTTACAGTGCCGTTAAGCACGAATTCGGCGAACAGACGGCACAGATTTTTAACAGTCCAAATGCAACTCTTGGAATAGAATATATAAAAGCGCTTGGCAAAACTCCGTTTTATCCTGTTTTAAGAACAATTCCCCATGACAGCGAAGAGGTTGGTAAGTACGCTTGTGCTTCAAAAATAAGAAGCGAGCTTTCCAATGGCAGCGAAAACGCATTAAAATATCTTCCGTATGAAGCGAAAGGCTTTGAATTTTCAGACATAAAAAAAGTCGAAGGTGCAATAATCTTCTCACTTTGCAAAAAGACTGAATCTGAGCTTTTAAATATTTGCGACATAAACGAGGAGCTGGCTTCAAGAATACAAACGGCTTCAAAACAAGCGTCAAACTATAATGAGCTTATAAGCCTTGTAAAAACAAAAAACTACACCATGTCAAGGATCAAAAGATGTATTTTAAACGCATATCTCGGTGTTACAAAAGATGATTTATCTCTTGTTCCTTATGTGCGTCCGATAGCTGCAACCGACAGAGGAATTGAAATTTTATCTGCCGCTCCGAAAAAAACGGAAACATCTTTAAAGGCACTTGAAAAAACACATCCTCGCCTTTGCAGGTTTTCATATCTTACAAGCAAACTTTTTGATTTATGCTGTAAGAATCCGTCAGGTGCAAACGAATATACCAAACCGTTTATAACCGTGAACGGATGACCGCCTCTTAGGCGGCGGTCATCTACGTATTTCAGCAGGGGATTTTGATCCCCTGCTGAAGCCCTAAGCGGCTTCGCCCTTCGTTCACTTGTTAAATGACGGGGCGGTGCCCCTTATTGAAAACTATGAGGAGTCATATGAACAGTTTATCACTTTGCATTTTAACTCAAAATGAAGCGGAAAGAATATATAACGATTACATGAAATCGGATTTTCCCAAAGACGAGCTAAAGCCGTTTAAAATGATTTCAAATCATATGTCAAACGGAATTTACACATGCCTTGGAATTTATAGCGACGGATCGCTTGTCGGTTACGCATATTGTCTTAAAGACGATGACTCAAACACCGTACTGCTCGACTATTTCGCAGTTATAAAAGAATTCAGAGGTTCGGGATTTGGCTCTTCGGCACTTCGGGAGTTATGCCGGTATTTCACAGAAGAGCTTAACTTTTCTGCTCTCATTTTAGAAAGTGAAAATCCTGATTTTTCAAAAAATGAACAGGACAAAAAAACAAGGGATAGAAGAATTTCCTTTTACGAGAAAAACGGAATGTATCGACAAAGCTTTACTACCGATCTTTTCGGTGTAAAATACTGCATATTTTCCTATCCTCAAACAGACGCCGAGCAGGCTATTAAATCACTTTACAAAAAAATGCTTCCGAAAAAGCTTTTTGAAAGCCGACTTCGGATTTGCCCTTAAAAACACAGGAGGTAAGAGTATATGAGGTTTCGCCCTTGCATAGACATTCACAACGGCAAGGTTAAACAAATTGTCGGCTCAACGCTTCACGACGGCGGAGCAACAGAGAATTTTACAAGTGAAAAAAGCGCTGAATATTTTGCTTCGTTATATAAATCCCACAGTCTTTACGGCGGACATATTATAATGCTTAACAAGAACCAAACACCCGAATACGAAGCTGATAAACTTCAAGCGTTTGCCGCTCTTAAGGAATTTAAAAACGGACTTCAGATAGGCGGCGGAATAAACGATAAAAACGCAGAAGAATTTCTTGATGCCGGCGCTTCTCATGTAATAGTTACAAGCTTTGTGTTCAGCGGCGGAAAAATAAATTTTAAAAATCTTGAAGCGCTTAAGCAAAGTGTCGGAAAAGAAAAGATTGTACTGGATTTGTCATGCAAAAAAAAGGACGACGATTTATATATCGTAACTGACCGATGGCAGAAATTTACGGATGTCAAATTTAACGAGCAAACGGCAGACGAGCTGTCATCATACTGTGATGAATTTCTTGTACATGCAGTTGACTCGGAGGGTAAACAAAGCGGAATAGACAGCGAGGTTTTAAATATACTTTCAAAAATTAAAATTCCCGTAACTTATGCAGGGGGGATTTCATCGTTTGAAGACATACGTTTAATAGACAAAATCGGAAAATCAAAAGTCGATTTCACTGTCGGTTCAGCACTTGATTTATTCGGAGGCAAAATTTCGTTCAAAGAAGTTTCAAAGTATAATAAATAAAGAAAGATGAAGGGGACTTTATGAAAAAATTATTGTTTGTATTTAATCCAAATGCAGGAAAGGGTCACTTAAAGAAAAACATCTGCGAAATTATTGATACCTTTACAAAAAACGGGTATCTTGTTACGGCATATCCTACTCAGGCAAAAGGCGACGGTGCAGAGAAAATAGCAGCACTTGCAAAAGGCTATGACAATTTAGTTTGTTCGGGCGGAGACGGAACACTTTCCGAAACAATAGCTGCTCTTATTAATATACCCGAAGAGGAAAGACCGGTTTTAGGATATATCCCCGCCGGCTCGACAAACGATGTTGCAAACTCGCTTGACATTCCGAAAAAGTTTATAGATGCCGCAAAAAATGCAACTGAGGGGATCCCGTTTCAAATTGACGTCGGAACGCTTGGGGAAAACTATTTTTGCTACGTCGCAGCCTTCGGTGCATTCACTCAGGTTACATACCAAACAAATCAGTCGCTTAAGAACAAACTCGGTCACGCAGCTTATATAGTCGAGGGTGCAAAAAGCCTGAATAAAATCAAGAGTTACCACTTAAAGGTAGAAATTGACAATGAGAAAAAAATCGAGGGAGATTATATTCTCGGAATGATTACAAATTCCATTTCCGTCGGCGGAATTGTAAAGCTTGACAGGCTGAATAAAAACACTGTTATATACGATGACGGAAAGTTTGAGATAATGCTTGTAAAGAAGCCTGACAATATACTTGATACCGCAAGGCTTTTAAACAACTTTGTCGGAACAAATATGCTCAATCTTTCAACACTTAAAGATAAATATTTTGAAACCTTTACGGCAAGTCATATAAAAATTGCCTCCGATACCGAAATCGCTTGGACAGTTGACGGTGAGGACGGCGGCATTCACACAGAGGCAGATATTATAAATCATCCGAGAGCAATTAAAATTATCGTTCAAAAGGAAATGATAACTTCAGATCACTGCAAAAGCGAGCAAAAGGTTGCAGAGTAAATCTATAAAACATATACACTAACTGCTTTAAAAAGCTCTCAATATGCCAAAAAAATACAAAACCCCCCTTGTAAAAGACAAACAGTTATGTTAAAATGAATTAAACTCGGCGTTTGATGCGCCTATGTTGTTAATTAAAATAAAATTAAGGAGAAATTTATTTATGAAGTACGGTTATTTTGATCTTGATAACAAGGAATATGTTATCACCAGACCTGACACGCCTGCTCCTTGGGTAAACTATCTCGGATCCCCTGACTACGGAGCTATCATTTCCAACAATGCGGGAGGATACAGCTTTGTACAGAGCGGAGCAAACGGAAGAATCGCAAGATACCGTTTTAACTCAAATATGGCTCTTCCGGGAAGATATATCTACCTGAGAGATAATGATACGGCTGATTACTGGTCTGCTTCATGGCAGCCTGTCGGCAAGCCTCTTGATAAGTATAAATCAGTTTGTCACCACGGTACAGCTTACACAACACTTGAGGCGGATTATGCGGACATTCATTCTGAGGTCACATATTATGTTCCTCTAAACAAAACTCACGAGGTATGGAGAACAAAGATTACAAACAAATCGGATAGAGTAAGAAGCCTTTCAGCTTTCGGCTTTATCGAGTTTACAAATGACAATAATTACGAACAGGACCAGGTTAACCTGCAATACACCCTGTTTATAACAAGAACATCGTTTGAGGGCAATAAGATCGTTCAGCACATCAACGAGAACAGCGGCAAGGATGCAAGCGGTTCTAACTGGAGAGAGCGTTTCTTTGGTCTTGCAGGCGCAAAGGTTTCTGCTTATAACGGTAATCTTGACAGCTTTATCGGTTCATACAGGGATTACGGCAATCCTATTGCAGTTGAGCGTGGTTTCTGTGATGACAAGTGCAACTTCAACGGCAATGCATGCGGTGCGCTTCAGTCTGAGATTATGCTTGCTCCCGGCGAAACAGCAGAGCTAATATATGTACTCGGACAGAAAAACCCTGTAGTTGCCGACGAAATTCTGGCTTCATATGACGAACCCGGAAAATGCGACGCTGAAATCAAAGAGCTTGTTGAATACTGGCACGGAATTTTAAATAACTTCCAGGTAAAAACTCCAAGCGAAGAGTTTAACAACATGATTAATGTATGGAACGCTTATCAGTGCTTCATCACATTTATCTGGTCAAGAGCAGCTTCCTTTATTTACTGCGGTCTCAGAAACGGCTACGGCTACAGAGATACCGTTCAGGACATTCAGGGAATCATTCACCTAGAGCCTGAAACTGCGCTTGAAAAGATCAGATTTATGCTTTCTGCTCAGGTTGATAACGGCGGCGGACTTCCGCTTGTTAAATTCAATCACAACGCAGGACATGAAACTTATCCTGATGAAAACGATGAAAACTCTGTTTACGCTAAGGAAACGGGACACCCGTCTTACCGTGCTGACGATGCTCTTTGGCTTTTCCCGACAATTTACAAGTATATCGGCGAAAGTGGAAACAAAGCTTTCTTAGATGAAGTTATCGTTTACGCAAACGGCGGAGAGGACACTGTATACGATCACCTGAAAAATGCTATTAGATTCTCAATGGAGCGTCTGGGTGACCACAATATGCCGGCAGGACTTCATGCTGACTGGAACGATTGCTTAAGACTCGGCAAAAAGGGTGAGTCCACATTCGTTGCATTCCAGCTTTATTACGCTATGAGTGTTATCAGAAATTGGGCAGAAGACCGTGGCGATAGTGATTACGTTAAGTATATAGACGAAGTTCAGGCAAAGCTCGGTGAAGCTTTAGAAAGCTGCTGGGACGAGGATAGATTTATCCGTGGAATCCGTGAAGATGGCGTTGTAGTAGGTGCTAAGAAAGATCCTGAAGCTAATATGTGGCTCAACCCACAAAGCTGGGCAGTAATTTCCGGTTTTGCTTCCAAAGAACAGAGCGAAAAATCTTTAGAGAGTGTTCACAGCATTTTAAATACAAAATACGGAGTTAAACTTTTAGAGCCTCCTTATGTTGACAATTATTTTGACGGTGCGCTTATGCACATCTTCAACCCTGATACAAAGGAAAACGGCGGTATATTCTCACAGTCACAGGGCTGGATCATTTTAGCCGAAAGCCTTATGGGACACGGAAACAGAGCTTTTGAGTATTTCATGGAATCTTCTCCTGCGGCTATGAACGATAAAGCAGAAGTAAGAGTTTTAGAGCCGTATGTTCACGGACAATTTGTTGAATCAACTCGTTCTCCTTTTGAGGGAAGAGCTCACGTTCATTGGTTAACCGGAACAGGTTCGACCGTAATGGTAGGTTGTGTTGAGGGTATTTTAGGTATGCGCCCGAATGCTGACGGACTTGTTATTGATCCTTCAATTCCTTCGAGCTGGGATCACTTTGAAATTGAAAAGAATTTCAGAGGAAGCCACCTTTCAATAGAATTTGAAAATCCAAACGGTGTTGAAAGCGGAATCAAATCTCTCACATTAAACGGCAAAAAACTTGATGGCAACTTCGTTCCTGCTGATAAACTTAAAGACGGCATGAATAAAATTGTTGCTGTTATGGGATAGTATTAAACAATATTAAAAGTATAATAGAGGTGAAAGAAATGGCTAAATATGTATGTGAAGTATGCGGTTATGTATACGATGAAGAAGCTGAGGGCGTAAAGTTTGAAGATCTTCCGGAGGATTGGGTTTGCCCGCTTTGCTCTGTTGGAAAAGATCAGTTTTCCAAAGAAGACTAAACCTTTAGTGTAAACGGCTAAAAAACAAAAAGCTTCCGAAACTTATTCGGGAGCTTTTTTACATATGCATATAACCGTAAACGGATGTCCCCGCCTCTTAGGCGGCGGTCATCTACGTCTTTCAGCAGGGGATTTAATCCCCTGCTGAAACCCTAAGGGGCTTCGCCCCTCGTTCACTTGCACCATGACGGGGCGGTGCCCCTTATTTAAAAACATCCTCAGGATTCTCACCCCGAAGATGTTTTTCTTTTTTAACATATTATTCATTTTTATTTAGTTGTTTTTGCACTGTGATCTATAAAGCCCTCGCTTACTATTTCTTCTCCGTTAACTGTTTTGTATGCCTTTACCGTCACCTTATACGAAGTGTTTGACTTAAGTCCTGTTATTGTATAAGACGTATTAGTATTAGTTGTCTTTTTAACTCTTACATAACTTTTCTTTGAGTTGTCATATTTATAGACAATATACCCCTGTGAACCTGAAACCTTATTCCATGTAAGCTTTATAGATGTTTTAGCCGACGTTGTTTTAATATTTTTTACAACATCAAGATATGTTATTGCCTTGACTGTTGGATAAGATACACTTAAAACTTCTTTTCCGTCAACAGTTTTATACGCCCTTATCGCAAAGGTATATGATGTCGCATTTGAAAGACCCGTAACTGTATATGACGTAACATTTGTTGTTGTCTTTGTCATTCTTACATAGCTTTTCTTTGAGTTATCGTATTTGTAGACAATATACCCCTGTGCACCTGAAACCTTGTTCCATGTCAGCTTAACCGATTTCGCAGACGGTGAAGCTTTGAAATTTGTTACACTGTCAAGATAAGTTGTTGCCTTGACTGTTGGATAAGATACGCTTAAGACTTCTTTTCCGTCAACAGTTTTGTATGCTCTTATTGCAAAGTTGTATGATGTTGCATTTGAAAGACCTGTAACCGTATATGACGTAACATTTGTTGTTGTATTTTCAACTCTTATATAGCTTTTCTTTGTGGTGTCGTATTTGTAGATAACATACCCCTGTGCTCCTGAGACCTTGCTCCATGTCAGCTTAACCGATTTCGCAGACGGTGAAGCTTTGAAATTTGTTACACTGTCAAGATATGTTGTCACCTTGACTGTTGGATAAGATACACTTAATATCTCTTTTCCGTCAACAGTTTTGTATGCCCTTATCGCAAAGTTGTATGATGTCGCATTTGAAAGACCCGAAACTGTATATGACGTAACATTTGTTGTTGTCTTTGTTATTCTCACAAAGCTTTTCTTTGCGGTGTCATATTTGTAGATAACATACCCTTTCGCACCTGAAACCTTGCTCCATGTGAGCTTAACCGATTTCGCAGATGGTGCAGCTTTGAAGTTTGTTACCTTTGCAGGAGCATTTGCAGGCTGTGTTTTATAATAGAAACTCGTAGGATCCGAGAAATACTTTTCTCCATCTACCGTTATATACGCATATGCCTTTACAAAATATGACTTGTTTGCAGTAAGCCCTCCAAATGTTATGGTCGTACCTCCGTCAAGCATTTTTCCGTTATTAAGACTATCGCTGTCATAAATCCATACTCTATATCCCTCTGCCCTGGGAACTTCATTCAGCTGGAATTTGATAGTGTTAGTAGAACTTGTTGACAAAAGAGTATTTAACTTAGGCGATTCGAGGTCAACTGTTTTTTGAGAAAAAGTAATAGGTTTTGACCAATACACCGTACCGTCCGAAATTTGATACATTCTTGCACTAAAATAATACATCTTATTCGGTCTTAAGTCCTTGATGCTCTGAGTATTACCCGAACCCTGAACATACGTCGAGCCGGTCATATCTTTGTTTTCTGAAATATAAAGCCTGTATCCGGTAACATTATGCTTTTGAAATGTCACGCTTATTTCATTTGGATAAACGGTTTTTTTGCTTACCGATATTTCAGGCATTGCCGTTGTACTGCAAGTGAATGTGATCGGATCTGACCAATAAACTGTATCGCCTGAAATCACATAATTATATGCTTTACAATAATATGCTGAAGATACTTTTAATCCGCTTAGAGTTTGCGAAGTATTTGCCCCCTGAACAAGCTTAGCACTTTTAAAATCTTTATTGTCAGCGGCATAAAGCCTGTATCCTGTTACGCTTTTATTTACAAAATTTACTGTTATCGAACTGCAGTCGGTGGTTTTATTAGAAATTTCTGCATCCGAAATAGCTTTTGTGCTTACAGAAAAAGTAACAGGCTTCGACCAATAAACTTTTCCGTCTGCGATATTGTATGTATATGCTTTAAAATAGTAGGTTTTGTTTTTGTTCAGAGAGTCAAACTTTAGAATATTTTTACTTCCCTGGATATATTCGGAATCGGTATAGTTTTTATTCTCGGAAATGAAGAGCCTGTATCCTGTTACATTAACGCTGTCAAATCTAACCTCTATAGAATTTCCTGTTATAACCTTTCTGTTTACAACAGGATCCGGCGGTGTGATAGAGTCAAACCCCTCAATCTCGTATGCCGGACCTTTAAAAACCCCACTCGACATTCTCTTGAACGGAACAACCCGATATTTATCCGAGGAATTTACATTCTTTATCGTATATGTACAGGATTTTATATTTGCTATTTGCTTATAAGTTTTTGAAGCAGCATCATACTTTTCAATAAAAAATGCATATGCTCCTTTCGGTCTGCTCCAACTAAGGGTTGCATTATTACCCGACTGCACCGCTTTTACGGAAGATATTTTTGACGGGGAAGTTGCAAACCACAAATCCAAGTCAACATAATCATAAATCCCCGTAACCTTTCCAGTACTTGAATACTGCCATGCGTCAAAGCTTCCTGTATAATCGGTTGTTGTTGAATAATGTGCAAGCCATATATCGTATTTTGACTGAAGCTCTGTGTAATTTAGCTCGTCATAAAAATAATATTTGCTTGCATAAACTCCGGCATAGAATTTATAAGACTGCATTCTGTCGCAAAAAGCTGTGCACAAAGCAGTCTGCTGAGCCTTGCTGAGATTTGCAGCGTCCAATCTTCCGACATCGTAATCCACATGCTCAATATCAAAGTAAACCGGAAGCGTTATATAATAATCGCCTATCCATTTTGCTACATAATCCGCCTCTGTTCTCGCCTCAGCAACGGTTATTGCCTGAGTATAAAAATATACTCCCACATTAATTCCCGCAGCCAATGCTCCTTTGACGTTTGTATCAAAATACTGATCTTTGACTATCGTTCCGCTGTCGCCGTAGCCTCGGTATCCTGCCCTGATTATAGCACCCGTTATTCCCTGCTTTTTCAAAGCTTCCCAATCGATTGGATCATGCCATGCCTGAAATTCGGATACATCTACAACATTATATTTTTTGTATTTACTTACCTTTGAAGGAACTGTCGGGGTTGTTACTCCGAACGCTCTTGAAGAAACCGAAGCCGATGTTCCTCCCTCAAGGTATTTTCTATATTCAGGGTCGTTTTTTAACCTCCACGAATTTGAAACCTCAGAGCTTAAAACGTATCCCTCGTCAGCATTGTCACCCGAAGAAGATTTATTTACATCATTAATTACCGCTGTATCTATGTCATCAGCTTTTACTGTTATCAATTGCTTTTCGGAAGCGTTTAGAAACACTGTACCAATAACAGAAATTACTGCTGCGTATAGACAAAGCTTTTGTATTATCCGTTTTATGTAAAATCCCTCCTATCAGAAATATTTATTTTATAATACCACGCAATGCGACATTTGTCAATGAAGTGTACAAAAAAACTCTCTCTATTTACAAAATACTCGCTTAAAACCATGCTTTTGCATTATTTTGTTAACTATTAATTACAATTATTTCCAATAATAAGATATGCATTAAAAATCAAATGTCTACTCTTTTTTTTACAAGAATCAACTCTAGCGGATTTTTAAGAAGTCTTATGAAAAATTTTACTACCATTCCTGTGCATACGGCAGAGATAACTGTTCCCTCTCTTGTTCCGACAATTTTAAAATCAAAAAACAACAGCGAGAGTATAACTGCAAGCACCACATAGCTTATATCCAAAGCAATCTTTACGTTTCCGAAGTTTTTATCTCTGACATCGGATATTGCTTTTACAAAAGCCTCTCCTGAGTTCATTACAACATTTGATATTACTGAAAGAGAAATTCCAAAGCCTAAGATTATAACTCCCAAAATCACCATGACAAGACGCATCACATACAAATCAACAGGAATAACGGACACAAGCCATGATCCAAAATCGGTAAAATATCCGAAAAGCAGCGAAATCGGAATCTGCAAAAGCTGAATAAGCTTAAAGTTTCTCCTTAAAATAAGCACTTGTCCTACAATCAGAATGCAGTTCCATATGATAAGCCATGTTCCAAGAGACAAAGAAGAAAATTTATAGCTTAAAACATTCGGCACAGACGATATTGGAGAAACCCCAAGCTCGCCGTGCTTTGTTACCGCTACTCCAAGTGCTGAAAAAAACAAGCTTATTACAAGAAGTATGTATCTTTTTACCGTTTCATTTTTTGTCATTATAATTCCTCCGAAAAGCCCTCAAGATAAACCCGATTACAAAACAAACAGACAGCCCCCTTTACAGCGACTGTCCGTAAAACGTATCATAATCTTTTATAATAATAGTATATAATACTTTTTTGTTTTTGTCAAATTATTGCTAAAACCGCCCTTAGCAAATCTGCTAAAGGCGGTTTTCTGCACTCAATATTATTCGTGCAATAAAGATATAACTAACTTTGCACCCAATTTTATTCCCTCTGTCAAATAAACATTGCTCATAGCCCCCATAAGCTCACCCAGAAGTTTATCCATCTGTTCGGTTTTTTCGTTAGTGAACTCTTCGCAAACGAACTCGTGAAATTCCTTATTTGCCTTTATGTATTTGGGATTTTTGGATAGCACTTTGTCAATATCATTTTCAAAATCTCCGTTTAAAGTATCTTCCATATTTATGCTCTCACCTCCAACACTACTACATTAAACCAATCAGCAAATTGACCCGTACCGTATGACTACCCGTACAACAGATCTGTGATTATTACTGTGCCAAGCTTTATCCCCTCGTACTGATAAGCTCTGCCCACAACCACAAGAAGTATGCCCAGAAGGTCCTTCAAATCCTGCGCCTTTTCTTTGGAAAGTTCCATTTTTACGATTTTATTGAACTCCCTGTCTGCCTTTATGTAATCAGGATTTTTGCGTATCTCTCTGTCGATTTCATCTGAAAGCCTACAGTTTAAAATTCTTGCCTTATTCATATTATCACACCCCTTCACAAAATTATCTATTTAAAGCGAAAAAACACTCCGCCTTCAGCAATCTGCCTAAGGCGGTCTTTCTATACAAAATATTTATCAAAGATTGACTCTGACGTTGATTTTGCGCCCAGTTTTATTCCCTCTTCTGCATAAGTGTTGCCCACAATAGAGGTAAGTATGTCCAAAAGCTCGTCCAGACGTTCGGCTTTTTCTTTTGGAAATTCTTTTTGGATAAATTTGCGAATCTCATTATCCGCATTGATATATTCCTCATTTTTGCGTATCCCTATATCTATCTCGCCCGAGAACTTATGGTTTAAAATCTTTGCCATACTCATGCTATCACCTCCGATACAACAATATAAAATATATTATCAAGCAAAGTTTTTAAGTGTTTTATATTTTCCACAAACTCGCTTATAAACTGTTTTTTACCCATCATTAATACCTTGTAGGTACGAGACAGCCTTTTCTTTTTTCGTGGAATCAAGTTGCTTAAATAAAAGGAGCATGTCTTGTTCCAGTTCAGGTAAATTAGATTTTGTGTACGGCAACTTGTCATCGGAAAGTTCAATAAGATAATCAACAGAAACATTATAGTGTTTAGCAATAGCAATTAGAACGTCAATATCCGGAAAAGCATCACCACTTTCATAACGACTAATCATTGTTTGGGAAACATTCAGAATCATAGCCAGTTTCTGCTGACTTTCGTTTTTCATTAACCTAAGTTTTTTCAATCGCATATAATCACCTCTAAACAACATTTTACAACAATTAAGCATAATTTATATGCTGATTTTTGTAAATATATGCAGGCAAGTTAT
>CABUAH010000051.1 GCA_902489475.1 uncultured Oscillospiraceae bacterium
ATAAACCTTGACAAAAAGAGCATTTAAGTACTAAAATTTGAGTTGTTAGAAATAACATATTAAAGGAGAAAAAGATGACAAAAATTGTTAAAGTTTATGCCCGCGA
The DNA here is from genome assembly GCA_902489475.1 of uncultured Oscillospiraceae bacterium. Classification (GTDB taxonomy): domain Bacteria; phylum Bacillota; class Clostridia; order Oscillospirales; family Ruminococcaceae; genus UMGS1601. Next base: position 107 of record CABUAH010000051.1, read on the forward strand.
AGTGTTAGATTCTAGAGGTAATCCTACTGTTGAAGTAGAAGTTACACTCGAAGATGGTACATTGGGTAGAGCAATTGTTCCAAGTGGTGCTTCCACAGGTGAAAGTGAAGCTTTGGAATTAAGAGATGGTGACAAATCAAGATTTGGTGGAAAAGGTGTTTTAAAAGCCGTTGCTAATGTAAATAATATCATTGCCCCAGCCGTTCTTGGTATGGAAGCTGATGATCAAATTGGTATTGACAATAAATTATTAGAATTAGATGGAACTCCATTTAAAAAGAATTTAGGTGCAAATGCTACATTAGGCGTCTCACTTGCTTGTGCTCATGCAGCAGCAGCTTTTTACAAGATTCCATTATATAAATATATCGGTGGTATCAACGCTAAAGTTCTTCCAACACCAATGATGAATGTTGTCAATGGTGGTGCACATGCTGATTCTACAGTTGATTTCCAAGAATTCTTCATTATTCCTGCTGGATTTGAAACATTCCATGAAGCTTTAAGAGCAGGTGTTGAAACATTCCATGCTTTAAAGGCTGTTTTAAAGAAAAAAGGATATGAAACAGGTGTTGGTGATGAAGGTGGTTTCGCTCCAAGTTGTAGAGAAGGAAATACTGAACCACTCGAATTAATCATGGAAGCTATTAAGAATGCTGGATATGAACCTGGAAAACAAATTTTCTTAGGAATGGATGTTGCTTCTAGTGAATTCTATAATCCTGAAACTAAAATTTATACATTAAAGAAATCTGGTCAAGGTGATAGAACAGCTGAACAAATGATTGAATGGTATAAGGAAATGATCGCAACATATCCTATTATTACTATCGAAGATGGTTTAGCAGAATCAGACTGGGAAGGCTGGGCAAAATTAACAGCTGAACTCGGTGACAAGATTCAATTAGTTGGTGATGACTTATTTGTTACAAATAAAGATTTCTTAAGAAAAGGTATTACAAGTAATGTCGGTAATTCTATTCTTATTAAAGTTAACCAAATTGGTACTTTAACAGAAACTCTCGATACTATCAGAATGGCTCAAACCAATGGTTATACTTGCATGGTTTCTCATAGATCTGGTGAAACTGAAGATACAACAATCGCTGACTTATCAGTTGCTGTTAATGCTGGTCAAATTAAGACTGGTTCAGCTTCTAGAACTGATAGAATGGCTAAGTACAATCAATTACTTAGAATTGAGGATGAACTTGGCGAAAAAGCTGTTTTCGAAGGCATTCATGCTTTCAAAAAATATCGCTTTACTAAATAATTAAAGTAAAAAATATGCCGCATTTGCGTGTCCCCATTAGGGATTATAAAAAAATCAATTAATTTAATGGGGACACCTGCAAGTGGCAAAAGACTCGAAGTTTCACAACTTCGAGTCTTTTGTTATGCTAAATAGCGTCGCAAAAAGGAAATTTAATTAAATTTCAAAATTTTAATATCAAAAGCCCTTGACAAATCAATTTTCTTGTGGTATGATATTTATGTAAATTTCAAAAAGGATGTGTGTCAAGTGGAACTACAATCTCTCGCAAATATAATTCAAGGTAACATTCCGACACGAATAGAAGTTACAACAGGTCAATCCATTGAAACGATTACAATGCAAGAACTTAACTACATTGTTAACGTTTCAGACGATTTGCCTATCGCAAAATATATAACCGTTCAAGGCGATAAAATCGGGACGTATTCTTTAACCAAAGAATACGACGTAGTTGTCGGATTGAGTTCGGGCAAAGCAATCGTGATTGAAAGCAATCGTGCCGACAAACTCATTCTTTCAAATCTTGCTATTATACGAATAAATGATATGTCGGAAGTTGACCCCTACTATTTATGTTGGTTTATCAACAATAATACAGCGGCACTTAAACAATTAAAAAAGTTAAAACAAGCCACAACCGCCGTATCTATTATTCCGTTAAGTATGCTGAAAAGTTTTGAAGTAACGCTACTACCTATCGAAACACAACGAACAATCGGAAAGATAAGCGAACTGAAAAGACAGCGAGATAGACTAACACATTCAATAGAAACGAAAAAAACGGACATTTTAACACAACAGTTAATGAAAATATATGAAAAGGAGTTGCAAAATGGCGATAAGCGAGTATGAAGTTGAAAATCTCTTTATTGAAAGATTAGGGACTATCGGCTACAAATATGTTGCATTAAAGGACTATACCGAAGTGGTACTTAACTTCAAGGCGCAACTTGAAGAGTTCAATAAAGAAGAAATCATCAAAGGCAAAGGCGTTGCGAAACTGTCGGTTGCTGAATTTGACAGACTTCGCACCCAAATTGAAAACAAAACCGTTTACGAGTCGGCGAAAATCTTGCGCGATAAGCAGGTTTTGGAATTAGACAACGGCAAGCGTATCTATATTGAGTTTTTGTCAAAAGACATAGACCGCAATATTTATCAGGTTACGCACCAAGTAACAATGGATAAAGACCATATGAATGAGGTCGTTTATAAAAATCGTTACGACGTTACAGTTCTCATTAACGGTTTGCCGCTTGTTCAGATTGAGTTGAAACGCCCCGGCGTTGAAATCAACGAAGCAATCAATCAAATAAACCGCTATCGCAGGTATTCGTTCAGAGGGCTGTTCCATTTCATTCAATGTTTCGTCGTTTCAAACTCTATTCAGACGAAATATTTTGCTAATGAAAACGAAACGAATGCGGACGGTACATACAAAGCGATACTGAAAAGTCTTGCTTTCTTCTGGACGGACGCAAACAATGAGCGTATCAATCAACTCAACGAGTTCACGGACGATTTCTTCACGAAATTCAATATAACTGCTCTATTGACAGACTATACCGTGTTGCAAGACACGATGAAAAACATTATCGTAATGCGTCCGTATCAGATTTACGCAACAAAAGCAGTTTTACGTCGTGTGTTGGAAGAAAACCGAAACGGCTATGTTTGGCATACAACCGGTTCGGGTAAAACACTTACTTCTTTCAAGTGCGCGTCCCTTCTCCGTGATAACGGCAGAATTGATAAAGTTTTCTTTTTGGTTGACCGCAAAGACTTGGACGACCAAACCGTTGACGAATACAACTCGTTTGAAGAAGATTGTGTCGATAACACAGATTCAACCGCAGAACTCATTAAGCGTTTGAAAAACAGCGGCGAAAAAATGCTTGTTACGACCATTCAGAAACTCGCCTGCGCACTTCGCAACGAGAAATATAAGTCTATTATGGAAACCTACAAGACGAAAAAATGTGTGTTTGTTATAGACGAATGTCATAGAAGTCAGTTCGGTAAAATGCACGGCGATATTCGCAGAAATTTCCAGAACGCTAACTTTATCGGCTTTACGGGAACACCTATTTTTGAAGAAAATAAAGGGGCAACTGGTCAGACAACGGCAGATATATTTAACGCTGGCAATATGGACGCTTGTTTGCATAAGTATCTTATCAAAGAAGCCATCGCAGACGGCAACGTTTTGAAATTCTCTGTCGAATATCAAAACACATTCAACATTGTTACGACAAACGCAGCCGATATGACGGTAAGGCGTATCGTTCACGAGCAAAGCAATAACCCGAATTTCAATCTCGAAGAATACTGCAAGCGTAACAATATTGATATTTCAAATATTTACAGCGACCAGCAACGTATCGAACTCGTTACAAATAACATTTTGGAACATTACGAAAAGCATACGAAAATCGGTACGGACACCTATACGTCGCTCTTTGCAATTCAGTCAGTACCGCTTCTTCAAAAGTATTACACTGCTTTCAAAAAGTTGAACAAAAAAGGCTTGAAGATTGCGGCAATATTTACTTATGCGGCAAACGAAGATATGGACGAAGGCGCAGACACACCGCAATCGAGAGAATTTTTGGAACAATGTATCAAGGACTACAACGAAATGTTCTCTGACGGTAAAGAAAAACTGTCTTTCGGTCTTGATACGTTCGACGCTTACCGCAAGGATATTGCAAAGCGTTTGAAACAAAAAGAAGTTCCACAGATTGATATTTTGCTTGTTGTAAATATGTTCTTAACGGGATTTGACTCGAAGCCGCTTAACACGTTATATTTGGATAAGCCTTTGTTCTGGCATTCTCTCGTTCAGGCATACAGCCGCACGAACCGCATTTACAAAGAAACAAAGCAATACGGGCAAATAATCACGTTCCGTAATATCAAAGACGAACAGGACAAAGCCCTTAAACTGTTTTCGGGTGATGGTAATCCGAACGCATATTTGCTCGAAAACTACGATTATTACGTTGCCGAATATGCCGACAGAGTTGCGGTTTTGCGTAACATTGCACCGTCTTACGACATTGCCGGCAGATTGCAATCCGAAGACGACCAAAGAAAGTTTATCGTTGCTTTCCGTTTGGTTGCGCAAACGCTTTCAACGTTAAAAACGTTCTCAAAATTCGAGTGGAACGACCTTGCAAACGTTCTGGACGAAGACGAATTTTTGGGATATAAATCGTGGTATCTCTACTACTACGATTTGGCAAAGAAAGACAGAGAGAAAAACGTTAAAACAACGCTTGTCGATATCGACTTCAATATCGAACTTATCCGCACTGATAAAATCAACGTCGTTTACATTCTCAACCTGTTAAAGGACGTAATCAAGAAAGACGAAAACGAGAAAAAACGCTCTATTGACTTGATTTTGCGAGAAATCGAACGTTCAGACAACGAGAGATTGAGAGCAAAACAGGAAATGTTAAAGCGTTTCGTTACGGAAAAGTTTTTCAGTCTTTCGCCGGACGAAGATATCGTAAAAGCGTATGAAGAATTTGAAGTCCAACAGCAGAATATGGATATCGAAATGTTTGCGGAAGAAACAGGCATTGACGTCGATACCATCAAGTCATTTATGTCGGAATATCAGTTCAAGCACGTTATCAGTCTTGAAGATATCCGAAAGAGATTAAGTCAAAAAGGATACGGACTACTAAAAACAATCAAATTGTCGTCCGAAATAGAAGAATTTGTTAAAGAACAATACGAAAAATTCAGAGCCGAAGGAGTATAAAATTATGGCAACCGATATTCAACTTCATAAACAACAAGCACAGGAACTTTCTAATAAACTTTGGGCTATCGCAAACGATTTGCGTGGCACTATGGACGCGAGCAAATTCAAGGATTATATTCTCGGTATCATCTTCTACCGTTTCCTTTCCGAAAAGACGGAAAAGTATATGGAAGAAATACTTAAAAACGACGGTATGACTTATGCCGACGCTCTCGCGTCCAACAATGAAGAATTGCTTGCCGCTCTTGACAAGTATTCTCTTGACAGTCTTGGTTATATCATTCGCCCTGAATATAGTTTCGGCTATATCGTCAATATGATTGCGGGCAAATACGACGGCAAGGTATTTTCGGTTGACTATCTCGAAAAGGCTATTGCGTCCATTCAGCAATCTACTCTCGGTCAGAAATCGGAAGCCGCATTTGACGGTATTTTCGACGCAATGGATTTGAAAGACAAAGACTTGGGCAAAGAAGTTTCCGACCGCACAAAGCAAATTGCAAAGGTTATAAACCGTGTAAACGATATTGAGTTTTCCTACGACGACGCTCAATTTGACGTTCTCGGAACGGCTTATATGATTTTGATAGGTTTATTCGCGTCAGACAGTGGCAAGAAAGGCGGCGAGTTCTTTACGCCGAGTGCCGTTTCGGAACTTTGCAGTAAACTTGCGACAGTCGGCTTGAAATCCGTTAAAAACGTTTGCGATCCCACTTGCGGCTCGGCTTCTATGCTTTTGGAAGTTCGCAAAGCAGTTATCGCAAACGGTGGTACGGCTGAACACGCCGTAGGTCATTACTACGGACAAGAACTCAACGGAACGACTTACAACCTTGCTCGTATGAATATGTTAATGCACGACGTTCCGTATCAATACTTCAATCTTTTCAACGACAACACGCTTGAAAAGGATAATTTCGGCACGACTAAATTTACTGTTCAAGTTGCAAATCCGCCTTATTCGGCAAAGTGGTCGGCAGCGTCTTCCTTCCTTGACGATCCGCGTTTCAGTGGCGCAGGAAAACTTGCTCCGTCAAGCAAAGCGGACTTCGCATTTGTTGAACATATGGTTTATCATATGGACGATGACGGACGTGTTGCGGTTCTTCTTCCGCACGGTGTTTTGTTCCGTGGTGGCAGCGAAGATACTATCCGTAGATATTTGATAAAAGATTTGAACGTTCTCGATGCCGTAATCGGCTTGCCTGCAAACCTTTTCCACGGCACGGGTATTCCAGTATGCTGCCTTGTTTTGCGTAAATACCGTAACGGCAACGCCGGCAATATTTGCTTTATCGACGCAAGTAAATATTTCACGCCGGGCAAAAATATGAACCAACTTTCTTCTGACGATATAGACCGTATCGTAAATGCCTACGTTGAGCGTAAAGATATAGATAAATTTTGCCACATTGCGGGCTTGGAAGAAATCGAAAGTAACGATTATAACCTTAACATACCCCGTTACGTCGATACGTTTGAAGAGGAAGAAGAAATTGATATCAAAGCCGTTATGGCAGAAATAAAAGACCTTGAAAGCCAACGTGCAAGTCTTGACGCGGAGATTAACAAATATCTGAAAGAACTCGGAATTTTGGAGGACTAATTATGTCGAAAAGCAACGAAACAACCCCTAATGTTCCAACTTTGAGATTCCGAGAGTTCACCGACAGTTGGACGTTGATTCCCATAAAAAAAATGTTGCGTTTCCAAAACGGAATCAATGCGGATTCAACAAAATACGGCAAAGGAATTAAGTATATTTCGGTTTCAGACATATTGAATAATCAATACATCACCTATGATTGCATTAAAGGTTTAATTGATATCGACGAAAAGACGTTCAACAAGTTCATAGTTGAATATGGAGATATACTTTTCCAACGTAGTTCTGAAACATTTGAAGATATAGGACGCGCAAATGTTTATCTTGACAAAGAACATTCGGCAACATTCGGCGGTTTTGTTATACGTGGTAAGAAGATTTCGGATTATAATCCGCTATTTTTTAGATATTTACTTTGCACGCACAACGCTCGTAAACAAACCGTGAGAATGGGCGCAGGGGCGCAACACTACAATATCGGGCAAGAAGGTTTAGAAAAGATATGTTTGTATTTTCCCTGCTTACAAGAGCAACAAAAAATTTCAGACTTTTTATCCGCGATAGATAACAAGATTGCAGCCCAAAACAAAATCATTAGTGATTTGAAGGTCTTAAAGAAAGAACTTTGTAATAAAGTTTTCAGTAAAGGTTCTGCCGTCAGGCTTGGGGATTTTATCGAAGAAGTAACCACTCGAAATAAGTCTAACAGTTGTGAAAATGTCTTATCTGTCAGCAATAAAATGGGGTTTATCAAACAATCCGAGCAATTTGAAGATAGAACGGTAGCGAGCGAAAATAAAAGCAATTACAAAGTTGTTACAGAAGGTTGCTTTGCTTATAATCCCGCAAGAATTAACGTCGGCTCGATTGCCTTATTATCAACACAAATCGGCATAATAAGTCCTATGTATGTGTGTTTTAAGGCTAAAAGCGCCCTTGATTCGGAGTATTTGAACTTTTACTATCAGTCTGGTTTCTTCTACAAAGAATTGCAAAAAAAATTAGAAGGTAGCGTTAGACAATGCCTTACATATGAAAATATGAGTGAAATTCTTATTCCGTATGTAGGCATTGAAGAACAAAAGGCAATCGCCGCGACATTAAATAAATTTGCAACATTGATTGCAAACGAAGAAAAATACTTAAAATCATTGCAAAAGCAAAAATCTTATTTTCTCAACGCCATGTTTATATGAACATAGCGTTGAGAAGGTATTTACGCTGCTTTTGTAGATAATTTAAGAATAACGTTTCTAACTCTATTTTGTCTTGAATGCGCTGTATTTTATCGGCAAATTTTACTTGTTCTTCGTATGTTGGCATACGTGTTTCATACGACAAGAAATCTTCCGAAGATACAGCCATTCTCTCATAAACAGTGCCTTGCTCGTAACGTCTTATTCTTCCTATAAAATTTGCATTTGTTAAAAACAGTTCAATATAAGCAGGATACACTGTATCGGCTATTTCAAACGTTACATATATCGGTGAGAATATTAAATCGCCGTAAGTATTGCGACATATCACACCAAATTTCAAATTTGCCGGATTATAGCAAATATCGTTAAAGTGCGTTACTTTATACTGTTTATCTTCGTTTTTGACGAGAAAATCCCTGTCGTATCGCTCTGTTTTTGATGAAATTCCTTCCTTTGATAAAGTTCCGTGAGTATATGTGCCGTCTTTACTACAATATTCCTTTCGTTCGGTCAAAATATCTTTAAGTGTTACGTATTCCAACGAAGTATCATTGTGAACCGATTTGAAATACCTGTTACAAAGTTCTTTCAATAGCGAGCAAAAATCGCTAATTAAAGGAATTAGTTGTGATTATTTTTCTAAACAGCCTAATCACATAGCAAAATTAAAAGACTTAATCATAAAGGGAAAAGCAGGCGGAACGCCATCATCTACGGTTGCAGAATACTACAATGGCGATATTCCTTTTTTAAGCATTTCGGATATGACAAAACAAGGGAAATATGTGGAATTTACTGAAAAACATATCAGTGAAAACGGTTTAGCAAATTCTTCGGCGTGGATTGTTCCTTCAAACAGCCTTATTCTTTCAATGTATGCATCGGTTGGATTAGTATGTATAAATAAAGTTCCCTTAGCAACAAGTCAAGCAATGTTTTCTATGGTGTTAAAAGATTGTAATATGTTAGATTATATCTACTATTACTTAAACTTTTTCAGAGAAACACAAATACATAGACTTTTGGAAACCGGGACACAAAGCAATATCAATGCGGATACGGTTCGAGATATCGAAATACCATTTTATTCTAATATTTTGGTATTTGTAAAAACGTTACAGGCTATTGAAAACCGATTGAACAATGAAAAAGATATGCTTTCTCGTCTTATGGACTTAAAAACATACCTTTTATCAAGCCTTTTTATATAAACATTGACTGTAAGAGAAATGCTTTTTGCTTTTGTAGAGCCGAGAGCATTTCTTTTTCTATTTGTAAGCGACTGTACAGATTTTCAAAGCATTGACAAATCTCTTTTTGTTCGCTCTCTGAGTGAATTGTCATTAAATGTTTCATCAAATCTTCTTTATTTACAGCCTTTCCTTGACGCGCGCTTGTAATCATATAGCGAACACTTAATAGCGGATTCAACTCAATCAAATATTCTTGTAAATAAAAACTATTGATTCCTTTGATCCGATATGTTGTATATGCAGGTGAAACACAATAGCAATCGTCGGTTGTTAGTATACCTATGTCAATTTGAGTTGAACCCATACCGATGATTAGAGTATTTTTACGGATAACTTTGTTTTTGGAATAATCAGCCGAAAGTTCTTTTGAGTAAATCTCTTCACGTTTCCGTATTCCATATTTCCCAACGGCGACAGATTGTAGATCGTTGGCAACATTCTTCTCTGAATATTCTTCAAGAAAACCACCCAAAGAAGATTGTTTTTCGCCACAAATTGAACCGAAAACACGGTGTCTAATTCCTTTAATTAGGGTTTCATACTTGCTAATGATTTTGTTTTGAGTTTCTATTTTTTTGTCCAAACACGATAAAAAATCCGCGATTTTTGTTTGTTCTGAAAGACTTGGGAACGATACAAAAGTCTTCTTGATAAGTGTTTTTGAAATAGAACTGACTTTTACTCCCTGAATAAAAGGTATAAGTTGGTTGTGATATGCGGGAGAGTTTACATAATACCCTAAATACCTTGGAGAAAATTTTATTTTGGGGCGACAAGGAATAGTATGCAAACCAGAAACAACTTTGATTTTATCAATATTTTCGACTTCCGTTGCTTTACCGACGGTAAAATCTTCTGCCGTATCGGCAATAATTATATCGCCGTCTTGAAGTAAAATATTATCTAATTTGGATGAAGAATTTTCATCGTTGATATAAGGAACATCTGGGCTTGATACATCTATAAATGCCGAAAATTTTATAAGAACATCGCCGTAGTGAATGTTTTTATACTTTCCGTTTTCGTAATTCAGTTCCGCACGCGATAATGTATTATTTGAAAGAATTAAAAACATTTCATCAAATGTTTTTTGTTCCCATTGTCCTGCTAACTTGCTAAATCTCAAAGTTGGAACTTTTGAGAAAATAAGTTTGTTATGTTCCAACTTTGAGATTTGCGGAATATATAGACGAATGGCACAAATATGCGTTGTCGGACTTCGCAACTCGTATAACCCGCAGAAACAAAAACAACGAATCGTCATTACCGTTGACTATATCGGCGCAATACGGACTTGTAGACCAAATAACTTTTTTTAACAAGACTGTTGCAAGCGTTGATTTGTCGGGATATTATCTGCTTTACAATGGTGATTTTGCTTATAATAAAAGTTATTCTAACGATTATGCTTGGGGTGCTGTAAAGCGTTTGGATAAATACGAAAAAGGTTGTTTGTCAAGCCTATACTTTGTTTTTCATCCAACGGACAAAGTTGATTCTGATTACCTTACTCATTATTTTGAAACAAGTAAATGGCACAAAGGCATTTCGGATATCGCAGGTGAAGGCGCAAGAAATCACGGATTATTAAATATGGCGGTTGACGATTATTTTGCGACAAAACACTATCTCCCGTCATTATCGGAACAAAAGAAAATAGCCTGCTTTTTGAATCTGATAACGAAACGTATTGAGATACAAAACAAAATCATAAAACATAGAAAATCACTAATATTTTCATTAGTTATCGAAATTTTGCTATCGTTTTTATCACTAATTGAGAGCGCACTGTCCCTAAACGTATTTTCTTTCTTCAATAATTTACTAAAATTTATGTGGACTATTTTCAAGGAGGTAAAACGATTATGGTCACGGAAAAAAACATAAGCCAAATAGCAGACTTATGGAAGGAAGAAAAAAGGCAGTTTGTGAAGAAATCAACGTTTGCAGCATACTCTCTTATCGTTGAAACACACTTACAGCCGGCATTCGGTAATCTTACAGCGGTTACCGAAAAGGACGTGCAGGATTTTGTCTTGCAGAAGTTAAACGGAGGGCTTTCGCAAAAAATGATTAAAGATATGCTTATCGTTTTGCGGATGATTCTCAAATTCGGAGCAAAGAAAAACTATTGCGTCTATGCTCCGATTGACGTTATCTTCCCGACAGATCGGGAGCGGCAGGAACTTGAAGTGCTATCCATTGCAAACCAGAAGAAAATTATGCGGTTTGTAGAAGAAAACTTCACGTTTCGCAATCTTGGTATCTTCATTTGTTTAAGCACGGGTATTCGTATCGGCGAAATATGCGCTTTAACTTGGGACGATATCGACACGGAAAACGGTGTTATACATATCAGGAAAACAATCCAGCGGATTTATGTTAAGGAAAACGGCATAAAGAAGACGGAACTGTTAATTGACATGCCTAAGACAGCAACGTCAATGCGAGATATTCCGATGATTAAAGACCTTTATGAAATCTTAAAGCCACTAAAAAAGGTCGTCAACAACGATTATTTCGTTTTGACTAATGAGGCAACGCCAACCGAACCGCGAACATATCGTAACTACTATAAAAAGTTGCTTGATAAATTAGGAATACCGCCAATTAAATTTCACGGACTTCGCCACAGTTTTGCAACTCGGTGTATTGAGAGTAAATGCGACTATAAAACAGTCAGCGTAATTTTAGGTCATTCTAATATAAGTACAACTCTCAATCTCTATGTGCATCCGAATTACGAACAGAAAAAGAAGTGCATTGATAAAATGTTTAGAAAGATAAAGAATACTTAAAGCGAAACGGGAAGTTTGATCTTATCAGACTTCCTGTTCTTTTATGAAGAAGAAAGAAGTTTTTGCGTTGAAATTTCTAACATAAATGCGGGAAAATCTAACCAGCCAATGTTTGTCCTATGTGAAAAAATTATGAATTTTTTCAAAAACACCCCAACAAACGGCTTAAAACTTTCCAATAATAGTGAGGGGGTATTTCAAAGTGTCCGAATAAGTATCAAGGCGTGCTTATGGCTTATTGTCTATAGAGGATAAAAAAGTTTTATAAAACCTTGTATTTATTGCGACAACTTTCCAATTATAGTGAAGGAGGTTTAGAAAAACTTTTGTAAAATACCCTAACAAAATGGCTTTAGAATGTCCATATATAGTGAAGGGAGTTTGGAAAAATTCTTGTAAAATACCCCGCCAGACAGTCGGCAACTTTCCAATAATAGTAGAGAGAAGTTTCTCGGCTGTTGCTCATAAAGGGATAACAGAAAAAAACAAACGAAATAAGGAGCGAAAACGATGAAACCAAACACAAGTTAAAGAATTATCAAAGGATAATAACACGAAATCAGCAAGAAAATAGTTAGTTATCCGGCGTCAAAAAACAAGCAGGATAAGGATTTTCCAAACTATCGGAAAATCGCAGGTTTGAACAAGTCGGAAACCGACTTTTCTCAAAACGAAAAAAATCACTACCCTAAAACAAAAATTTTGCACTCTTTATGCCTTTGTTCACAGAAAAGAGCTTGACTTCGATAAGAGAATACGATACAATATTATTGTCGTATAGATACGATAATATTTAATTAGGAGTTTTGCTATGAATAAAGACGAAATTTTAATGAAAGCCCAAAACGGAGAAGGCTTAACGGTTGAAGAAATCAAGGTATATCAAAATATTGTAAAACCGGTAAAACACGTTTACGGCAAATATGGAACACTTGCCAAAATCTATTTGCAAGAGCATAATGTCGGAAAGTATTGGGCGCTCGGCGGCGATCTTCCCGATTATCTTCACGGAATAGACAGGCAAGCGGAAGAACTTTATTCTGTTATGTACGACAAATTGTCTAAAGATGAAAAATACAAACGGACAGGCAATTATTTAGAAGACGTCAGACGAATAAAAGAAATGCAAGACCGTATTGAAGAAGAAATCTTAAACGAAATCGTTTACGCATAAGGAGTATTGCAACTATGGAACGAAAGGAAGACTCATCAAGACGCATAACCCGCAGGAAGTATGAAGAAAAGCACAAGGAAAGAAGAAAACAAACGAGCGGCAATTTTGGAACGATGATTCCACGTGCCCTATATGATGAAATAAATGAGTTTCTTCGGGTGAACAACATAACGAAAGTTAGGTTAATTGTGGAAGGATACGAAGCGTTAAAGCGAGAACTGAGTAACACAACGCAAAATAAGTAATCTTTCCCCTTCTTAGCGTGTTTGCGTAATAAGATCTAAGGAGATTAAATTACGGAAAACACGATTAAAGAAATAGTATATGATAAGAAAATCGGCAACACGGTTTATACTGTCGTTGTCAAACCAAGCGTAACCGCCAAGACAAATATCTTTGATATCACAAAAAGGATAATAGAAGCCTATGTAGAAGATATGCTGTCGGTTAAATATAACGAACTTGCAGAGTGTTCTCAGAAGGAGTAAACTATGAGAACACAAAATAATATTCAAGAAAAAATCACGGCATTATATTGCAGATTAAGCCGCGATGACGAACAAGAAGGTGATAGTAACAGCATAGTACATCAAAAAGAAATACTAATGAAGTATGCGAAAGAACATAAATTTCGTAATATTGAAACGTTTGTTGATGATGGTTATTCAGGCACGAATTTTGCTGGGGTTAGATAGCGATACTTTTTACATCTACCATGTTGCGGCGGTCATG
>CABUAH010000052.1 GCA_902489475.1 uncultured Oscillospiraceae bacterium
TAAAGTATTAAAAAACATACTTTACTAATAAAAAAGTATGTGGTAATATATAAAGACAAAAGCTTTATGCGTTATAATGCTAATATAGCTTTTTTGTGTATTATCAATTTAAAATAACCGAAGAATCGTAAGGTAATCATTATGCTTCAACATAAGAATAATCGTATGCATGTTACATCCTTTCAAATTATTATATTTGGATTTCTTGCTATTATAATTTTGGGAAGTCTTTTACTGATGCTTCCCTTTGCAACAAAAGACAGAACCGGAGCTGTATTTTCAGACGCTTTGTTCACATCTACCTCAGCAGTCTGCGTAACAGGGCTTGTGCTGCACGATACGGCAACCTACTGGTCAGTATTCGGTCAGGGTGTTATTTTAGCTTTGATTCAAATAGGCGGAATGGGTATCGTTACTGTTGCTGTTGCCTTTTCAACGCTTGCAGGGCGAAAAATAGGGCTTATGCAAAGAAGCACTATGCAGGAAGCCATCTCCGCACATCATGTAGGCGGTATTGTTCGTATGACAAAATTCATATTGAAAACAACTGCGTGTATTGAACTTGCGGGGGCAGCTCTGCTTTTCCCTGCCTTCTACCATGATTTCGGAATTGTTAAAGGAATATGGTATTCTCTGTTCCATTCCATTTCAGCTTTTTGCAATGCCGGATTTGACTTGATCGGAGTAAAAGAGCCGTTCTCCTCACTTACATCATATTCCACACATCCGCTTGTAAACATTACAATAATGGCTCTTATTATTATAGGCGGAATCGGATTTCTGACCTGGAACGACATAAAAACCAACAAGTGGCATTTCAGAAGTTACCGTATGCAAAGCAAAGTAATTCTTTCAATAACAGCATTATTGCTCATATTGCCGGCAGTTTACTTTTTCTTTTTTGAGTTTTCCGATCTTCCGATTAAGGAAAGAATTTTAAGCTCATTGTTTCAGTCTGTAACTCCGAGAACTGCCGGATTTAACACGGCGGACCTTACCACTCTTAAAGCAACCGGAAAAATGCTGATTATTGCGCTTATGCTCATCGGAGGTTCTCCGGGCTCAACAGCAGGAGGTATGAAAACGACAACGATAGCTGTTATGTTTTCAACAGCTTTGTCGGTATTTAGAAAGAAAGAAAACACTAATTTCTTTAAGCGCCGTATACCCGACAGTGTTATAAAAAGTGCGGCAACAATCTTTTTAATGTACACTACTCTATGTTTAGTATGCGGAACAATAATAAGTGAAATCGAAAGTATTCCGCTATCAAAATCGTTGTTTGAAACTGCGTCAGCAATAGGAACGGTGGGTCTTTCACTCGGTGTCACACCCCATTTAGGAATCATTTCACAGCTCATTTTGATTTTGCTTATGTTTTTCGGAAGAGTCGGCGGTCTTACTTTAATATTTGCTGCACTTACGGGAACATCGACAAACGGTTCAAAATATCCAGAAGAAAAAATAACTGTTGGATAACATAAATAAAGGAGAACAAAAAATGAAATCTATATTATTAATAGGTCTTGGCAGATTCGGAAAGCATATAGCTATGACTCTTGACAAAATGCACCATCAGGTATTAGCAATTGACAAAAATGAAGAGCGTGTTAATGCTGTTTTGCCATACACCACCGATGCACAAATCGGTGACACAACAAACAAAGAATTTTTGGAATCCTTAGGCGTAAACAATTTTGATGTCTGCATTGTTACAATCGGAGACAGTTTTCAAAGCTCGCTTGAAACGACCTCGCTCTTAAAAGAGCTTGGAGCTAAAAAAGTTATATCCCGTGCTTCGGAGGACATTCACGCAAAATTCTTACTGCGCAACGGAGCTGATGAAGTCGTATATCCCGAAAAGCAGCTTGCAAAATGGACTGCTATTCGCTATACAGCAGACCACATTCTCGATTATATTCAAATAGACGATGAGCATATAATTTACGAGATTTCAGTTCCAGAAAAATGGATCGACAAAACTGTCGGAGAGATCGATGTTCGGAAAAAGTTCGGAATAACCATATTAGCCGTTAAGCACTCCGGAAAAGTTGCTATTGACATTACTCCTCAAACAATCTTTACTCAGGACGACACCATTTTAGTCTTTGGGAATTCTAAGAATATGCAAAAATATTTTCATGTATAACATTACAACAATGCTTTTGAGCCGACACCTAACCGTGCCGGCTTTAATTATTTACACAAAAATCGGCTTTTAAATATACAATCAAATAAATGCAAATTCCACAAAACAAAAAAGAGGCTGATGCAAATTGCGCCAACCCCACAAAGGTTTATTATCAGTCCGATCACTACTCGGTATATTCTGTCCACATTTCATATTTTGCCATGTGTGATAAATTGTCAACTACCTTTTTTTGTGATTTATAATCTTTAAACGCCTCGATCTTAGCGCTATACCACTCATCATTCATAGGCGTCAATGAATCCTCATATTTAGGAAGTTTTTTCTTGCTGTAATATGTACCGAAAAGATATAAAGGGCTTGTTATTTCGAGGTCTTTATACTTATCTTTCACAATACTGCTTGTCATTTTATGATGGATGTGTCCGTATTCGCCCTCTTTGTTGTGAGTAACAATTGATTTCCAATCTTTAAGTTTAATACACTTCTCTACTGCGTCACCTATTTTTCCTTTAATTCCAAACCAACTATCTCTCTTTCCGAGCGTTTTATCAGGGAAGTCAAGTATTACAGGAATATTAGTGTTATTAAGATGCTTTACAGCTGTTTCAAATTCTTGTTTTCTTGTTTCATTATATCCGTCGGTAATACATACAACCAGATATTTTCCCTCTGATAAGTGGCCGCCTCCCCAAATAGTTTCATCATCAGGATGTGCGACAATCATCAGCTTATCGACCTGCGACAAATCAAGACTTTTAAATATGTCCTCTGCATAATAGTTTTTAAAAACTCTATACCCCCATAGTCCTCCTGCTGACAATACAGCGAGCAAAACTATTGCAGCCAAAATTTTTAATACGATTCTTAATATTTTATGGCGCTTAACACTGTTTTCCATTTTTATCCTCTATAATCTTTAATCTTTTTGAATTTCTTTTTAGCAATAATTTGTACAAGAAACATGCCAGCAAGCAGTAAAACTCCGATAAGAGATATGATTTTAGAAATGTTTAACATAGGTGCTGTATACACGATTTTCACACTATGTTTTCCCTTTGAAATTTCAAATCCCAAAAAGGCCTTGTCCACCTTCTGAATATTGGTTTTTTCTCCGTCAACATAAGCGCTGAATCCGTCGGCATACGGAACTGTAAGTTTAAAATAGCTGCCGTTTTTCGTTACATTTATAGTACCCTCGTAAACATCACCTTTTGTTTTCGACTTGTCAATTTTAAATTCATCGACACCGCTTGACAGTCCTTGAAGCTCACTTCGGCTTATAGTGTAAAGCTTCCATTCGGAAAGCTTATATTCACCGTTTGAAAAGCACATTTCAAGAAACTCGATCGGCTCGTTTGAAGAAAGCACAAAACAAAATTCTTCATTATTATTATAGTATTTCCATGTCGGATTCGTCAACTTATTTTTTACACCGTTTATCGATACATAAATATCAGACAGCTTTTTACCGATATTATTGTCCGCTTTGCAGGTAATAATTAGATAATCTTCAATCGGCGTTTCCAAATTCACTGTGTATTTTATGTCATTGTTCTTTGAGATTTTTTTGCTGTATTTTTTACTTTTGTCTTTTTTTGCAGTATTTACATAAACCGTATTTGAAGATTTATCGTATTCTATATTCTCAGGAAGATTTTCAAAAAATCCGTTTGGAAGATCTAACTCACGAATCCCATCAACTGAAACATCGTTTACGTCCTTGTCAACGACCGTATAATTCATAAGAGCTTTCATGTTGTAAGGGTAATCCAAAGATGAATACTGAGATTCAGACATTAGACTTGAAGATGCGTATCCTATCGGAAGGACATTATCGTTTTTAAACAATGTGAGTTTATTGCCCCTCTTAACCTCATTATAACCGCTCGGTACTTTAAACGCTTCCTCTTTAAGTTTATCATTGCTTACATAAAGGTATTTTTCACCCATATATGTTAAAAACAAAGGATTTATTGTTTGCGCAACCATTGCTGAATTCCTATAACACATTTCATTTTGAAACTCATCAAAATAAAAGTGATTATAAAGCTGATTTTGCAGCGAAGAATAAATGGATGCCGAATAAAAACTGTCATCATAGATCTTGTTTAGTGTTTTATTTGTATCAGCAAGCATCGCCGAACGGTATAAATTATCATCGCTTTTTGACAATCCTATGCTCTCAACATCCTCGTAATACTCCTTGTCCACTTTTTTTAAGTCTTCTTTTGTGCAAAGCTTATCGGACAGATTGATTGTAAGACAAAAGACAAACGTCAAAGCAGTAACGATTGATATAAAAGTCTTTATGCATCCCTTTTTATATAAAATCAAGTATGCAATATTCAGCACCAAAATATCTATTATCAACGAAACACGATAAATCCGAATTTTTTCAATAAATAAAAACATTACACCCAGTATTACAATTACTGCGTTTAATTTTATCCAAAGAGAAGCGGAAACCTCCTTTTGAAAAACAGCTTTGACAAATTCCCCTGTAAGCAAAAGCACAAGCGGAATAAACGGAATTAAAGCCTTTTGATCTAAATACATAAATCCGTTCATTATGTAAACCGGAAGATTTAAAACTACAAATAAAGATACTACTATTGCTAAGAACCGTTTCCCTCTGCTTTTTTTGATAAGAACATATAAAATTCCCATCAGCGATATTACCATAAGCCCTAAGGAATATGAAGAATATAAAACCGAATTATAGTTTACTGTCGGCAAAAGCAAATCTTTTAAGCTTATTGATGTATGCGTTGCAGCCCTGCAAGACATAATTTCGTAAATAGTCGGAAGCCACAAAACCGCAGTTATCATTACAGCTATTAACATACATACTGCAAGATTTAAAACTGATTTTATGTATTCTTTCAGCTTGAATTTCGGGCTTTTATCTAAATACAAAGCCGTAATATAAACAAATATTGCAATATAGCTTCCGATGCTGTAATAATAGCTTATAAGCATTATCATCGACATACAAAATATAAGTCCCGCACGGTTTTTCTTTTCAAAAAATCTGTCACAGCAGAATAAAGCACCTATCAGAAAAGGAAAATACGACACAAACATTATATGTCTGTGGCTATGAAGAATAATCGGCGATGCCAATAAAAACAAACAACTGAGAAAAAACGAAATTTTTATATTATGTCTTTGCTTTATCCAAAAGTAAAACATAACCGATGAAACTAAAACACTTATTATACTTACCGTTTGAATATATGTTGACATAGACACAAACGGCAACAAGTAGCTAAACATTATAATCGGATTAAACAACCCGTAATATGAGAAATTATATATGTTTTGACCAGCTCCGATGTTTTGTGCCAAACTGGGGAAGAAATTCTTTGTTTCATAAAATTGATTCCTAAAGTATTCCGGTATCGCATAATGCTGACTATCCCAGTCCAAAGACGAACCGTATACAAACGTAAATCTCGTAATAATTACCACTATCGCCAAATATATAAGAGTCAGTAATCCTACGCAAATTACATCGTTTTTACTCACTTTAAGTTTTCTCATACACATCTTCCGTTTCTCTGCCAAATCATCTATTGTATTGCAACAATAATACAATTATAGTACCTTACATTTACTTTGTCAAGCAAAAGAGCTTGGCTTCGCTCTTGACAATATAGATTCGTTTTACTATAATTCTTACAAGATGTCCCACCTTTTGAGGCGGCAGATTGCGGCTTTGAATCACGGGGCAAGCTATATTGAAATACCTGATTTTACGGTGCTTCATAAAATACTACAACAGAACCGAGATGCTATAATTATGATAAATCAATTTTCAAGAACCGAGCTTATGTTCGGACAAGACGCCATGGAAAAGCTTGCCCGTTCACGGGTTGCCGTATTCGGAATCGGCGGAGTCGGCGGATATACGGTGGAAGCCCTTGTGCGTTCGGGAATAGGCGCTATCGACATAATAGATAATGATACCGTTAGCGTTACAAATATCAACCGGCAAATTTTTGCAACACATAAAACTGTCGGCAAATACAAGGTTGACGCAGCAGCCGAGCGAATCAAGGAAATAAATCCCGATGTCAAGGTTCGCAAATACAAAACTTTTTTCTCACAGAAAACGGAAAATCAGTTTGATTTTTCCGACTACGATTATATCGTGGATGCAATTGATACTGTGGCCGGAAAGATTGCTCTTGCCATGAACGCAAACAATTCCGGCACCCCGATCATCAGCTCTATGGGTGCCGGAAACAAGGTCGATCCAACCGCTTTTGAGGTAACGGATATTTACAAAACGTCCGTTTGTCCGCTTGCAAGGGTAATGCGCAGAGAATTAAAGCAAAGAGGAATCAAAAGCTTAAAGGTTGTATTTTCAAAAGAAATACCGCTTACTCCCATTTCTGCCATTCAAGACCGCTTACAAGAAAACGATTGTCCTGTCACGGCAGATAATAGTCATACTTCAAGACGTCAAATTCCCTCAAGCAATGCGTTTGTTCCGTCTGTTGCAGGACTTATTATCGCAGGAGAGGTAATTAAGGATCTGATAAACTTCTAAAAAGCAGCCCGAAAATTTATTTGTTTATTACCTTTTTACACCACGATCTTTTATGGCATTTCGGGCACTTCATATATCTCGTTCTTCCATAGTGCATTGACAAAAACACACTTTTGAACGACGGAATATATTTATGATGACATATATCACACTCATAATAACCTGCAGTTTGTTCTATTACAATTGCACTTATCATGCCTAATCCGAAAATAATACAACCAATAAGAATAAGCAGTATTCTTATTGCCGAAGGCATATCTATAAATGAAGCAACAAATACCAGCACCAACAATGTTATAGAAGATATATAGCCTATAAACACTTCCACTCTTAACATTCTTCTGTCGCTGTCTTCTTTTTGCTTTTTCAATTCGATTAAGTTTTCTTCTGCTTTTAAAATGTAGTTATCCATTTTTATAGTCTCCCCACTCAACAACTCATTTACACTGATTCCGAGTATCTCACATAATTTAAGCATTATTGATGAATCCGGCATTGCTCTTCCATTTTCCCATTTTGATACTGCTCTATCAGTAATATTTAATTTTTCTGCTAATTGCATTTGTGTCAAACCATTCTTTTTTCTGCACTCTGCAATAAATCTTCCGACTTTTATCTGATCCATATTATAATCATCTCCTTTAACTTAATTGTAACGGCTTTTCACCAATAAGTCTACATACCATTGGTTGAGTGAGGTGTTTTTTATCAGCTAATGGTAAAATGATAGAATTTTTAAATCTACACAAAACAAAAAGACAAATTGACTATAGTGGAAAAACGTGATATAATAAAGAAAGTAAAAGAAGCGTATCCGGAGCATAACTGGCGTAAAGGAGGCATTGTTAATGGTAGAAAACACTGACAACTTATTGACACGTTTGAAAAACGGCGAAAAAGTTTTATGTGAAGAATGTAAAAAGGGTTACTTAATTCCGTTTAATACTACACCGGACAAAGCACATTCTTTTATTTGTAGTAACGAAAATTGTGATATGTTTGTAAGAACAATACCCATTATCCCCGGAATGGACGAAATTTTGTTCGGAGATTTAGAAAAATAAATTTTAATGAAAATAACAAGCTTTAAGCACTTCGATTTATCGGAGTGCTATTTTTATGCCTAAATTTTAGGGAAAAATTTTATGAAATATTCATACGGCAGAAATGTTGAAGCACAAATTAAAAATGTACTCAAAGCCCATATAGCCACAAAAAAATCAAGAGCAACTAATCATTTGATTCGTTGCTCTTATTGTTTTATACATTCTTAAATATTATATTTTTCTTAAAGGGAGATAAACAGCGAGGATAACAATATGATAACCATACAAATAGGACAAATGTATTTTATCATTACACGGTAAAGCGTTTTTGATTTGAATTTTGCATTAAGCTCTATTTCATCCTCAATGTATTTTGATTTAACAACAAAACCAACAAGTACGCACGTCATAAGTGCAACAACTGGCATCATTATATTGTTGCTTATATAATCAAAGAAATCAAGCATCTGCATTTTAAAGAGCGTGAAGTCTGACCAGATACTATAACCAAAAATAGAAACCATACCCAAAAGGAATGAAAATACTATTACCATAAGACAGCTTGTAACTCTTTTTAGCTTAAAACGCTCGCATATTATAGACACAACGGTTTCCATTAATGAAATAGATGACGTAAGTGCCGCCAGTGCAACAAGAACAAAAAATACAGCACCTACAATCTGTCCGCCTGTCATAGAATCAAAGACATTCGGAAGTGTTACAAACATAAGCTTAGGTCCGGCATTAAGTGCGCTCCTGTCGCCACCTGAAAAAACAAATACAGCCGGAACAATTATCAAGCCTGCAAGAAAAGCTACCAGCGTATCAAATATTTCAATTTGTCTTACTGATTTCTCAATATTATCCTTTTTACGCATATATGAACCGTATGTAATCATAATTCCCATAGCAAGGGACATGGAATAGAAAAGCTGACCCATTGCAGCTATTACTGTTTTAATTGAAAACTCAGACAGATCCGGCTTTACATAATAAATCAAACCGTCAATTGCTCCCGGAAGAGTAAGTGTATAAATTCCGATACCCACAATCAACAACAACAGTACAGGCATGAGTATTTTGCTGACTTTTTCTATGCCCTTTTCAACTCCAAGCATTACTACAACCGCAGTAAGTGCAATAAAAATAACAAAGAAAACCATCGGTGCAATAGGACTGCTTATAAACTCAGAAAAGTAATCACCGTTGCCGGCAGTTGTTTTTCCTGCTCCAACAGCAAATTCTGTCAAATACTTTAAAACCCAACCTCCGATGACGCAGTAATATGGAAGTATTACAACAGGAATTGCTGCCGCAAGCCATCCAAGCGGAGCAAAATGCCTGTTCATATCAGAATATGCACCTATTACGCTTTTGCCTGTTTTTCTACCGATTGCAATTTCAGTTATCATTAATGCAAAACCAAAAGTAACGGCAAGTATTAAATATACTAGTAAAAACATTCCTCCGCCGTATTTTGCTGCCAAATAAGGAAAACGCCATATATTTCCAAGACCTACTGCAGAACCGGCAGCTGCTAAAATAAATCCCAGCCTTGATCCAAATCCGCTTTTAACCGTATTAGTTTTGTTGCTCATTTAAGAATAATTCCTTTCTTCGGGCACAGACAAAGCTGTTCTTTTGTCCGCCTTTATTTGAATTTAACATGATTACTATTTATTGTACTATATTTTCTCAAAAACGTCAAGAAAACAAGTTTTTATACCATGAAAACTAATTTTTACCAATTACTTACAAAACAAGGTTGAGTTTGAGCAACAATAAGCATAATTTTCGTCTTATAAACAATTTCGCCATTGTCGCAGTAATAAATGTGTTCTGTGAGGAGACGATTTTCTTTATGGTTTTAGGTATAACTCTATAATGTATTTTGTATTGAATAGTAAAAAAATTTCAACGAAAGTGTCAACATATTAATTTCTAAATCTTGACATTTGACGTATTATGTCGTATTATTAAGTTAGATTGTAATACTGTTTGATGTATATTGAACGCTTTGGTCACTATATATTTGCCACTTTGCTCTGTAATAATTGGAATTTGATAAACCCACACAGGGAAACAGCGAAGATTTGTGACGAATCACATTCATCAAAAGAAAACAGAGCTGAAAGAATGACGATTCCATATGAAAGGAACAAATTTTCATCAAGCAATATATAAGCAAAAATCCTCGTTGAATAAAAACTCAACAAGGATTTAAAACAACTTTTGTCAGGATCGAGTGACAAAAGTAAAACAAAAAACATAAGAGAGTTTTCTCCATATTTCTACAAAAATATTATATGACATTTTTTTGCCTATATTATGTCGAAAAATGTCGGTTGGAGGAAACTTTATGAAAAAATTATTAGCAATCGTTTTATCTGCTGTATGTTTGCTGTCATTTAGTGCGTGTGACAATGATAACATCAGCTCGAAGATTAGTGCAACAACATCTTTGATTACAACAACTACTACAACTGAGCCGACTTCTACAACTATAACCGAGCCGACCACAACTACGACAAAGAAAACAACGACTACCACAAAAAAGAAAACAACTACAACAAAGAAAAAAACTACTACAACAACTACAACTACCACAACAAAATCGACCACAACCACCACTACCACTACAACGGCAACTAAAGTGATCGGAATATCCTACTTAATGAATCCCAACAGTATGATTGTACATAGAGAATCTTGCCCTACAGTAAAGAAACCGGAAAATTACTATGAAACTCATGATTTAAACTATGCTTTTAATTGCGGATACAGAGCTTGCAAGGTATGCAAGCCGTAATATATCAGACAAAAAATAATAGGGGGAGCAAAAAATGACTACACAAGATTACAGACAAATAGTTCCTTTGAAATGGTACAAATTTATAATTTATTTCCAGCTGTTTGCCGGAGGAGTTATAAATATAATATCTGCATTTAATTATTTGTCCGGAAATTCTTACGGTATTAACACCGAAAAGATATATTCCGTTTATCAAGGACTTGACTTACTGGATAAGATCTGGGGATTTTTATCGGTAATAATGGGAGTGTATTGTTTTAAGGTGCGTCAGGATCTGGCAAAATTTAAAACTAACGGACCCAAAAACTATTTGAATATTCTTCGTATAAATTGCTACGGTTCGCTTATATATAAATTACTTGTTTTAATAACGCTTTATTCATATTGGGATCCAACGACTCGCGCATCATCGTTGCTCTCATACGTTATTTCTTTTGCCATAGGGTTGATATTCATCAGTTTAAATAAAACGTATTTTGGCAAGCGACAATTCTTATTTACTGAGGAAACAAATCCCGGTATAAATAAATCGGAATCAAAAGAATATGATACATTCAAATATGTAGAAGTAAATGAAAGTACAACAGGTACTACACCCGACGCCCGGGAAGTCAAAATATTTTGCCCTAATTGTAATAAAGATTTGACTAATGACGTTGCAGCTAATAAAAACTTAATGTTTTGTCCGTATTGTGACTGTCCGAGATACTCAAATTCCAATCTGGCAGAAGAACCTCATCAGACAGAAGATACTTATTTGGCAGAAGAAACTCACAAACAAGCAGACGAAATAACAATTCAAAGCGATGAATGGACTTGTATAAACTGCGGTGAAGCAAATCCTCTAACAGCAAAATTCTGTAAGGGCTGCGGAACATGGAAAGGCACTATAAATCAGCCGGTAATCGGAGATGAGCAGATTTCTCACAATGAACAAGCAAAAGAGGACGAACATATCTCTCATACGGAAGAAGAAATTATACAATCAGAGCATAAAACAAAGTATTGTTTTAAATGCGGATTTGAATTAAAAGGTGACGCAAAGTTTTGTATTATGTGCGGAGAAAGGCAGCCGGAAATAAAATAGATGAGGAAATAGAAATGAATGCAGTAAATAAAACATTAAAAGAGATCGAAAAAAACGGAAAAATCAACACTGAAGAAGAACTTAATTTATTAAAAACAAAAAAAGCAATTAGCAAATGTGAAACTATATTTATAATTTTTAGCATTGCATTATATATTTTAACCTTCATTACTAACAGCATACCACTTGTTATGTTTTTACTAGCTTTATCTACGCCATTCATTGCACATATAATAGCTAATGAAAAATCAAAGAAGGAAATATTGGAAATCAAAATTCAAATATACTATTATATGTCATTTATATGGAAATTTTATGTGATCATATTTGTATTGTTATTTTCTGTTTTGGCAATTTATGCGATTGTGCAAAATCATTTAATGTGGAGCAACGCACTGTTAACATATATACCGGCAATAATAGTTTTGTCTTTACCGATTTTCTTAGACTCAAAATGGTGGAAATACCAGTATAGATCTGCCCTATTAAAAATCAGTCAAAATAACAAATTTAAGAAACCTCTCCCGGAAAGTACAAATAATAAATATTTAAACGCACTTGCTGCTCAAAAAGAAAAGGTCAAACAACAAAATGCTGTAAGTATTGAAAAATCAACTATTAGCGACAAATGGATTTGTACAAACTGTGGGGAAATGAATCCTTTAACAGCAAAATTTTGCAAGGGCTGTGGAACCTGGAACGCAGCCATGAATCAACAAACAAAAGAAAACGAACAGATCTCTCATACTGAAGAGAAATCTATACAAACAGAGCATAAAATAAAATATTGTTTTAAATGCGGATTTAAATTAAAAAGCGACGCAAAGTTTTGTATTATGTGCGGAGAAAGGCAGCCGGATATGAGCGATAACCTAAAAATTAATAATGCTGATGTGAACTCTTTAACTAATGCAGAAATCTCTAGTCAAAATTCATCTGAAGATTTAATAGAACCGACTTCACAAACCAATAATTATAAGTTCGTGAAAAAAATCAAAAAGGAAGATTTAAACTTTATAGAAGCTGTTATTAATAGCTGTGATTTAAGCAGCGAAAATTTTAAGTTCGTAAAGAAATGCAGACGAAATTATGTTATATTGCTAATATTTCTTAATATTGTAACAGGTATTATAGTTGGTGGTTTTCTTTCTATTGTTTCAAAAGATATAAATTCAGGCAATAAACAAGTTGAATTTTTCAAAAGCATATTTTCACTTTTAGGTCCACTATTTTTATATATTAATTTACGGATAAATCGTCAATACTTAAAAAAAATAATATCTGAAAAAGATGAAATTTTACAAATGCAAACATACTACTCTCTTCATTTCATGCCTAGATATTTTATATGTTTGTCGACAATTTTAGGTGTATTCTCAGTATTAATAGCAGTTTCACCAATTTTTAATTTAAACGGCGAGCATTTACCTATATTTTTATCAATTGTTGTCACCTTAATTTTTGTAGCCTTTTTTTCAATACCAATTTTGATTTATATATGGGATATAAAATATTATACCAGACAGTATGTAGGTATATTTTTAAACTCTGAAAAAAAAGCCGAAAAAATTATGCAGGAGGATAACATATGAAACAATGTATAAAGTGCGGACAAGAACTTGAAGATTTTGCAGTTTTTTGCAGCGAATGCGGAGAATCACAGCAAGTACATAATAACGATAGCAATCAACCTCAACCTGAAGAAATAAACAATAACGAAGAAGTTATACTCTGTGCAGATACTGTCGAAGCAAAAAAGGATAAGTTAGAGGAAGCTGAACAAAGCTGTGAAACGACTTCCGAGCAAATGGAAAATACAACTTATAAGAAGCATGATAAAGAAGCAAAACAAAATTCCAATGATGCTTCTGTTAAAGAAAATATCAACCCTTTTAATTGGTCTGATAAACATAGTTGCCTAATTTGGTTTATCTTAGCAATTGCCGCTATTATTGCAGTCGAAATTATCGGTGTATCTTCAAGATATAATGATAAGCTTTACTATGCATTGTCTGCATCTTACGTAATCATGGTAGTTGTTTCGATAATCATTCTTTTGTATTTTATCAAAAGCGTTTTACAAGCTGTTTTTTCAAAGGAAACTGTTAAATATTTTTTGACAATTAATTTTTTG
>CABUAH010000053.1 GCA_902489475.1 uncultured Oscillospiraceae bacterium
CGAATATGTAACCATGGTTATCACCTCCCTTGCGGGAGAAACCGCCTACCGTTAAATGCAGACAACCCTTGTGACTATCTTCGCACAAGGGTTGTTTTTTGACAAATTGTGCCAATTAAAAAAGAAACTAAAATGATAGAACGCATTCCTGTTCATTACTGTCAAAAGCTATTTTGCACATACGAGATAAGCTTTTATGTACAAAGACAAACTTTGATTAATGACAATTGACTTAAAAGTTGGCAGTGTTAGGACTCAAAAACCGGCAATCAAGTAGTCCAGCGAAGTTTTCTTGTGATAGATACTTTCCCAAAATTCATCTAAACATCAAAGTGTAAAAGTAAAGAAAAGGGGGAAAAGGGTGTTGGAAAGAGAGTGCAGAGGGACAACCTATGGAAGAGTCCTGAATTTCTAATTTCTAATTCCGCATTAATCTAGTTTCCTGCAAAGGGCAAACCTAGGAGAAGGGGCAGGATAATAAAACCCACCAAAAGCAGAGGGACTTCCCCTTCTCCTTGGTTTACCCTCTGCACTCCCTTTCCAACACCTCATCCCTTTGCCCTCTGTTTTTGGATAAAGCAGTTGAGGAAAATTTGTGAGAGCCAAATCCTGCACGCTTTCGGATTTGGCGAAAAGTATAGTTGTGACGTGCAAACAACCTCCTGACGTGAAACTGCTAAAATGTGTTATATTAAATCAAATTGTATCAAAGTTTGTTCCAACTTTTCAATAACGCATTCAGAATTCCGAATTAAACATTGTCCATTCTCCATTTTCCATTATCAATTATTTTGTCAATTGTAGCTTAAAATTTCTGACTGCTGCATTTTAGTATTATGCTTTTTTTACAAATCTTGCAAAACGCATAAAAAAGTCTTGACAAATCAAAACAATTGGAATATACTAATTATTGTAAACAGCAAAGGCGCTGTGAGCAACTATATGCTCGCAGTGTCTTTTTTCTTTTTAATAATTATGAATGGAGGACATAGCATATGAGCAACGTTCCGGAGTTATTCGCTGAAGACGTCTTCAACCTAAAGGTTATGAAAGAACGTCTTCCTAAAGAAACCTTCAAGGCTCTTAAAAAGACAATTGAAGATGGTACGCCGCTTGACACCAACGTGGCAAATGTTGTTGCAAACGCAATGAAGGATTGGGCAATAGAAAAAGGTGCAACACACTTTACTCACTGGTTCCAGCCTATGACGGGTATCACCGCAGAAAAGCATGACAGCTTTATTTCACCTGCCGCTGACGGTCAGGTAATTATGGAGTTTTCGGGAAAAGAGCTTATCAAGGGAGAGCCTGACGCATCAAGCTTTCCGTCAGGAGGTCTAAGAGCGACATTTGAAGCAAGAGGATATACCGCATGGGATCCTACCTCTTTTGCATTTATCAAGGACGGTTCGCTTTGTATTCCTACAGCATTCTGTTCATATACAGGTGAAGCGCTTGACAAAAAAACCCCTCTTCTTCGTTCAATGGAGGCTATCAACAAATCAGCGCTTAACATCTTAAAGCTTTTCGGAAGCGATGCTAAGCGTGTTACATCAACAGTCGGAGCAGAGCAGGAATACTTCCTTATTGAAAGAGAAGATTACGCTAAGAGAAAAGACCTTATCTATACAGGAAGAACTCTTTACGGAGCACCTGCTCCAAAGGGACAGGAGCTTGAGGACCACTACTTCGGTTCTGTAAAAATGAGAGTTTCATCATACATGAAAGACCTCGATGAAGAGCTTTGGAAGCTTGGTATTATGGCGAAAACAAAGCACAACGAGGTTGCTCCTGCACAGCATGAACTTGCTCCTATTTTCTCTACTACAAATATTGCTACAGACCACAACCAGCTTACAATGGAAGCTATGAGAAAGGTTGCTAAAAAGCACGGCTTTAAATGTCTTCTTCACGAAAAGCCATTTGCAGGAGTTAACGGAAGCGGCAAGCACAACAACTGGTCGATTTCAACCGATACGGGATCAAATCTTCTTGATCCGGGAAAGACGCCTGCCGAAAATGCACAATTTCTCACATTCTTAGTAGCTGTAATCAAGGCTGTCAACAAGTATCAGGATCTTTTAAGACTTTCCGTTGCCACAGCAGGAAACGATCACAGATTAGGTGCAAACGAAGCTCCTCCGGCTATTATCTCAATATTCTTGGGCGATGAGCTTACAGCTATTCTTGATGCGATCCGCAACGATGTTGACTACGACGGAGACGGCGTTGCAGATCTTCAGATCGGAGTAGACGTTTTACCGTCATTCCCTAAGGATAATACGGACAGAAACAGAACTTCTCCTTTCGCTTTCACAGGTAACAAATTTGAGTTTAGAATGCCGGGTTCAAAGCTTTCTGTCGCAGGTCCTAACACAGTCCTCAACACAATCGTTTCAGAAGTGTTAGATGAATTTTATGATGAACTTAAGGACGCTGAGGACTTTAACTCTGCGCTTCACGACTTGATCAAGAGAGTTATCAATGATAACTGGAATATTATTTTCAATGGCGACGGCTACAGCGGTCAATGGCCTATTGAAGCTGAAAAGAGAGGACTTTTGAATCTCAAGTCAACTCCTGAGGCTGTTCCTCATTTTGCCGATCCTAAAAACATCGAAGTATTTGAGAAGCACGGCGTTTATACTGAAACGGAAATCCATTCCCGTGTGGAGATCCTTCTCGAAGAATATATAAAGATTTTGAATATCGAAGCTCTTACAATGGTTGACATGGCAAAGAAAGATATTCTTCCTGCTATTACAGCATATGTCAAGGATCTTGCAGAAACCGCTAAGCTTTCCAAAGAATGCGGAGCTAATGCTAAATTTGAAACAGAGCTTGTTAAGAAGCTTTCTGAATTAGAATCTGAAATTTATGAAAAGCTTTCCGATTTGGAAAGCGATATTGCAACGGCAACAGGAATCGAAGACATAGAAGAAGCAGCTAACTACTATCACGATGTAGTTTTCACTGCAATGGGTGAGCTTAGAGCTCCTGCTGACGAAGCTGAAAAGCTATGCGGAGAAAAATACTGGCCATATCCAACATACGGAAAGATGCTTTTCTATGTATAATTTTTGACCGCACGGCAAAAGAAAACTGAATAACAATGTACAATGAAGTGCAAACCTGATGGAACTTAAACCTCCTCATCGGGTTTGCACTTTTATTTTTTGCAAAATCAAATAAGGGAGAGATTTTTATGACACAATTCGCAGACAGCTTGCTTGAGACTGTCAACGGCACAGTCTTTGGCACCTGGTTTTTGGTTGGAGCTGCTTTAGTATTCTTTATGCAGGCAGGCTTCGCAATGGTTGAAACCGGATTTACAAGAGCTAAAAATGCCGGAAACATCATCATGAAAAACCTGATGGACTTCTGTATCGGTACGGTAATGTTCATCATCATTGGTTTTGGCTTGCTCTTTGGAGAAGACGTAATAGGTCTTATAGGAAAACCGGGATTTGATATTTTGACTGCATACGAGAATTTCGATTGGTCAAACTTCGTATTTAACCTTGTTTTCTGTGCAACAACAGCTACTATCGTTTCGGGAGCTATGGCTGAAAGAACAAAATTTCTTTCATACTGTGTATACTCCGCAGTAATTTCAGCTCTTATTTACCCTATTGAAGCCCACTGGATCTGGGGCGGAGGCTGGCTTGCTGAGCTGGGCTTCCACGATTTTGCAGGTTCATGTGCTATCCATATGGTTGGCGGTATTTCGGCTCTCGTTGGCGCAAAGATACTGGGTGCCAGAATCGGTAAGTTTTCAAAGGGCAAGGACGGAAAGATCAAAGTTCACGCATTTCCGGGACATAACCTTACAATCGGAGCTTTAGGATGCTTTATTCTTTGGTTCGGTTGGTACGGATTTAACGGTGCTGCCGCTACAAGCGTCGATCAGCTCGGTTCAATATTCCTAACAACAACGGTTGCTCCGGCAGTTGCTACTGTAACATGTATGATCTTTACATGGATCAAATACGGCAAGCCCGATGTTTCAATGTGTTTAAATGCATCTCTTGCAGGACTTGTTGGAATTACAGCCGGATGTGATGTTATGGACTGTACAGGTTCATTCATCGTCGGTATTGTTTCAGGGCTGTTGGTAGTATTCGGAGTTTGGTTCTTAGATTATGTACTTCGTGTTGATGACCCTGTCGGAGCTGTTGCAGTACACATGCTCAACGGTATCTGGGGAACAATCGCAGTAGGTCTTTTTGCTACAAGCTCAGCTCCGGGAAATGACTTAACAGGTCTTTTCTACGGCGGAGGATTCTCACTTCTCGGAAAGCAGCTGCTCGGAGTACTTACAGTAGCAGCTTGGACGGCAGTCACAATGACTATAGTATTCCTTGTTATCAAGGCGACTATCGGACTTCGTGCTTCCCGTGAGGAAGAGATAATAGGTCTTGACGCAACAGAACACGGTCTTGTATCTTCATATGCCGACTTTGCACCTGCTATTGAGATTGCAGCAACATCAGTTGAACATGAATCAAGCATTCCTGAGCCTCCGATCGCACCTAAGGTACCTGTTGAAAAGGCAGTTGAGGTCGAAAGCTATGTTGCTCCTTCAAGCGACAGAATTTCAAAGGTAGTTGTTATCTGTAAAAGACAAAAGCTCAACACTCTTCTTTCGGCACTCGAAGCTATATCGGTTACCGGTGTTACTGTTACAAATGTTCTCGGCATGGGTATGCAAAAGGGTCGGCCTGAATACTACAGAGGAGTTGAGGTTGAATCCAACCTGCTGCCTAAAACGAAGGTTGAGGTCGTAGTTTGCAAAGTACCTGTTCAGAAGGTCGTTGACACAGCTAAGAACGCATTGTATACAGGTCACATAGGCGACGGAAAAATCTTCGTATACCCTGTTGATGAAGTTGTTAAGGTAAGAACAGGTGAAGTAGGATACGACGCATTACAGGATGAGGACTAATAAACTAAGTTACAAGGAATGAGCAAATACTCTTTTAAACTAAGCCCATCCCACTTATAAATTATGGTAAAGCACACCTAAGGCTAACGCCAAGGGTGTGCTTTGCTAAGTCTGTAGAAAAAACTTGTTGTTAATCGAAGAGGGGACGCTTTGCAAGTGAAAGCGTCCCCTCTTTTACAACAGTCCACCGAACTGTTGTAAAATTCACCCCTTGAAAAGCGCTTGCAAAAAAGAATTTCGCCGTCTGCGGACGGCGACCAAGGCTCTGCCTTTGGAAACCGCAAGCTTTTAAAAAAGCTTGACCAAAACTTTTATTTTGACTTTATCGACAATCTGAGTAAAGCACACCTAAGGCTAATGCCAAGGGTGTGCTTTGCTATTTGGTATTAAGTTGAGGAAATCAGCCGAAGTTTTAAAACTCTGCTAACGATTTGCCACAGCAATTGTATACACCAAAGTAAATACAAGATACATGGCATATACGGTAGGAAGATTAAACACAATCGTCTTTATCCGTTCTTTATACGGAAGCTCGCTTTTTGGTTCTTCTCCAATGCTAAAGCTCTTGTATTTTGATGTAAATATATATATCCCGACAAGAATTATAGCGTAAAGCAGTATAAAATATATTACAACTAAAACTTTTGAATTTACCGCCGATCCGATATTGTAAATAACAGGAAGAAGATTGTTAAGAACATGTATAATCAAAGACGGAAGAATAGAACCATACTTAACATCTACAGCCGCAAAGATAATTCCGCAAACAAATGCTCCGACAAACTGCTTTACATTTCCGTGCATAAGTCCAAAGAGCAAAGCTGACACCACTATCGCAAGCTTTTTTCCGTACGGCGCAATCGTTTTGAGTACCAATCCCCTGAAAATAAGTTCCTCAGCAATCGGCGCTACTATGACAAGATATAAGATCTCGAAAACTATTGCGAGCGCACTCGGATTTGTTATCGTAAAATCTGCCTCGGGCAGAACTGTTCCCCGATTCTCCAAAAATTTTGTAACAAAATTTATAACACTTGAAATAACACTGTTTAAAAGCAGTACGACCGGAAACATTGTAAAACCGCTTTTAATTCCTCTCTTATCATCAAGCTTAAACGCAGACACAAGCTTTATTCCCATTATTCTCGCCGTTAGAATAACCAAAATCAGCGACATCAGCACAACACCGCATGAATACATCATTTCAAAGGCAGTATCAGATGGAAAGTTATCGGTATTTGCGTAAAAAGCATTTATTTGAGTTTTATTAAAAGTAAAATTCAAGGTCGCACACCAGTAATAAAGATAAAGAAATACTTTTCTAAAAACAGACAGAAATACTATGTCATATAAAATCAAAATCATACCGAGCTTTGCCGCATTTAAAGTAAGCTCACGTTTTTGCGATTCCCTTGTTATATCAGTATCTGTATACAGTTGTCTCATCGATCTACCTCATAGAATCTATTGCGTTGAAAATTCTCCTTGCTACTATAGGATTATTCATCGTATAAAGATGTATTCCGTCAACCCCGTTTGAAATAAGATCAATAATCTGATCGATCGCATATGCAACTCCTGCGTCGAAAAGCGCCTCAGGCTTATCTGCAAACCGGCTCATTACTCTGGAGAATTTAGGCGGCAGGCTTGCTCCGCACATAGAAACCATGCGCTCAATTTGCTTGATATTTACAACCGGCATGATTCCGGCTTCAATGGGAACATTGATTCCTGCAATTCTCACCTTTTCAAGAAAAGAGTAAAATACGTTGTTGTCAAAGAAAAGCTGAGAAACCAAATGCTCCGCCCCAAGCTCTACCTTTCTTTTCAAAGCCAGTATGTCACTCACCTGACTTTCAGAGTCTATATGGGTCTCAGGATAGCACGCTCCGCTAACTGAAAAATCATATCCGCTGGATTTAATATACTCTACAAGATCGCTTGCATGCTCAAAATCATTTTTAGGCTCGACTCCCTCTTTCATATCGCCTCTTAATGCAAGTATATTTTCAATATTGCTCTCATTTAATTTTTCCAAAATAAAATCTATATCCTCACGAGTTGAGTTTACACAAGTGAGATGCGCCAAGGCCTCCAAATTATATTTTTCCTTTATAATTTTGCATATCTCAAAGGTTGTGAGATCAGCCTTGTTTCCGCCAGCTCCGTATGTGACAGAAATAAAATCAGGCTTTATGCTTTGCAAGCCGTCAAGAGTTTTATAAATTGTGCTGACATCTCCCGCTCCCTTTTTAGGCGGAAAAATTTCAAGCGAAAAAACTGTTTTATCACTGTTAAAAGCAGAAGAAATTTTCAAAATATCAATCCTTTCAATGCTGTATCATTTAATTGTAAACTGTTATCCGGCTATAAATGTGACTATTTTGTAAACAAAATGTGTATTTTTGTTATTGCTACTTGATTTTCGCCAAATCAGCGTTATAATGTATTTAGCACTCAACCAAAGAGAGTGCTAAAACAACATGAAAGGGCAGTAAAAAAATGGAAACAAAAGAATTTAAAGCGGAATCAAAAAGACTTCTCGAAATGATGATCAACTCTATTTATACGCACAAAGAGATTTTTTTAAGAGAGCTTATTTCAAATGCAAGCGATGCCATTGACAAGCTTTATTTTAAATCTCTGACTGATTCCTCTGTTGGACTCAAAAAAGACGATTTTGAGATTTTCATCGAAGTTGATAAAGAAAACCGCACTCTTACTATAAAAGATAATGGTATAGGAATGACCAAAGAAGAGCTTGAAAACAACTTAGGTACAATCGCAAAAAGCGGTTCTCTTTCTTTTAAATCCGAAAATAAGCTTTCTGACGACGTAGATATTATCGGTCAGTTCGGTGTAGGATTTTATTCTGCATTTATGGTGGCAAAAGAAGTTGAGGTAATAAGTAAAGCTTTCGGCAGCGATACAGCTTTTGTCTGGAAGTCCGAGGGTGTTTCGGGATATACGATCGACGAATGTGAGAAAGATTCTGCCGGAACGGTTATAACTCTCAAAATTAAGGATAACACAGATGATGAGAATTATGACGAATACCTTGAAAGATATAAAATTGAAGCTCTAGTCAAAAAGTATTCCGATTACATTCGCTTCCCTATCAAAATGGAGGTAGAGGTTCCCCACTTTGAAGAGGGCAAAGAAACGACCTATACAAAAGAGATTAAAACTCTGAACAGCATGGTGCCGATTTGGAAAAAGAATAAATCCGAGCTTAAAGATGAGGATTACAATTCTTTTTACTCGGACAAGTTTATGGATTATCAACCTCCTCTTTCGCACATCCATTCAAAAAATGAAGGAGTTGCAACCTATGACGCACTTTTGTTTATCCCATCGAAAGCACCTTACAACTACTACTCCAAGAACTATGAAAAAGGACTTCAGCTTTATTCAAGCGGAGTAATGATCATGGAAAACTGTTCCGACCTTTTACCTGATTATTTCAGCTTTGTTAAGGGTCTTGTAGATTCAGAGGATCTTTCTCTTAACATATCAAGAGAAATGCTCCAGCATGACAGACAGCTTAAAATCATCGCCAAAAACATTGAAAAGTCTATCAAGAACGATCTTACAAAAATGCTTAAAAACAAGCGTGCGGACTACGAGAAATTCTACAAGGAATTCGGTCTGCAGCTCAAATTCGGAATCTATCAGTCGTTCGGTGCTGCAAAGGATACACTTGAAGAGCTTCTGATGTTTACATCAAGCTTTGAAAACAAGCCGGTTACCCTTTCCGAATACGTTTCAAGAATGGCAGAGGATCAAAAATACATTTACTATGCCTGCGGAGAAAATGCTGCAAGAATTGATATGCTTCCACAGGCGGAGGCCGTTAAGGACAGAGGATATGAGCTGTTGTACTTCACGGATGACGTAGATGAGTTTGCTATAAAGATGCTTGGAAATTATAAAGAAAAGGAATTTAAGTCCATAAGTGCAAGCGATCTTGACCTTTCAACTGAAACCGAAAAGGAAGAGGTAAAGAAAGAGCAAGAAAGCTCTAAAGATATGTTTGAGCATATGAAAAACTCACTCGGCGATAAGGTTTCAAGCGTTCGCCTTTCAAACAAGCTTAAAACACACCCTGTTTGCCTTACAGCAGATGGAGAAGTGTCGCTTGAAATGGAAAAGGTATTGGGTTCTATGCCTAATGCAGACGGAAATGTTAAGAGCCAAAAGGCACTTGAGATAAACCCGAATCATCCGATATTTGAAAAACTCAAATCTCTTTTTGAAAGCGATAAGGATAAGCTTGATGTTTATACCGAGCTTTTATACGACCAAGCACTTCTGATTGAAGGAATGGAAATAGAAAATCCTCTTGAGTTTTCAAATAAAATATGCGAACTAATGGTTTAAATTCGTAAAAGACTTACTGTGTCACGGAGTAAAAAATGGCAGTAAAAACTAATGTTATGAGAATTCTCGATTTCGAGAAAATAAGCTACAACACATACGATTATTCAAAGAGCAATGCTTTGTCGGGAGAAGAAGTTGCAAAGCAGCTCTCTCAAGATCCAAACAGAGTGTTTAAAACGCTTGTGACTCAAGCCAAAAGCCGTGAGTATTACGTCTTTATGATCCCTGTTAACTGTGAGCTTGACCTAAAAAAAGCCGCAAAGGCGGTAAACGAAAAATCCATTGACATGATCCCCCAAAAAGAGCTTTTGAAAGTAACAGGATATATTCATGGCGGTTGTTCACCTATTGGAATGAAAAAATGCTTTAAGCTGACCGTTCATCGAAGTGCAGAAGAAGCAGAAAGTATAATATTCAGTGCAGGCAAGATCGGTTATCAGGTTGAGCTTTCACCGAACGATCTCAAAAAAATAGTTCCGTTTGAATACTCTGATATTGTTGTACGTTAATTACACATATTATATGTTTAATTGGCAAAAATAACTTAAAACAAATGATTATACGACGCTTATTTCTATTGACAACTTGTTTTTATTATACTACAATGACCTTAAGGGAAAATCAGCTTGTCGCTGATTTAAGGTGTTCGATGCGGAGATGACATATTTAAAATTTCCGGCACAGACAACTTTAATATCAAATTTCACAGTATATTTTTTCAGGGCTGCGTCCTGAATATTAAAAGGAGGATAAATCATGGCAAACATTAAAGGTACAAAAACCGAAGCAAATCTTATGGCTGCATTCGCAGGAGAATCTCAGGCAAGAAACAAGTACACCTACTATGCAAGCAAAGCCAAAAAAGAGGGCTATCAGCAAATAGCCGCTATTTTTGAAGAAACTGCTGCAAATGAAAAGGAGCACGCTAAAATCTGGTTCAAGCTTTTGCATGACGGAGAGATCCCAACAACAAGCGAAAACCTTGCCGATGCTGCCGCAGGCGAAAATTACGAATGGACAGATATGTACGCTACATTCGCAAAAGAAGCTAAGGAAGAGGGCTTTGATAATATCGCCGCTCTTTTTGAACTTGTCGGAAACATCGAAAGAGAACACGAAGAGCGTTATAAGAAACTTTTGGCAAATATCGAGGGCGGTCTTGTTTTCTCAAAGGACGGAGAAGCTATTTGGGTTTGCCGCAACTGCGGACACGTTGTAATAGGTGCAAAGGCTCCTGAAATATGCCCTGTATGTGCACATCCTAAGGCATATTTTGAACTAAAGTCAAACAACTATTAATATTACAGAAAAGTGCCGCTTAGGGATTTAAAATCCTTAGGCGGCATTTTTGCGTATAAGCAAAGCAGAGCATTGATCCGATAAAAAAACCCGACTTAAAAACAAAGTCGGGTATAGGGCTCTGATATCTTATATAATATAACTAGGGGGGAATATGAAGTTATTAAGAATTCGCACAAAAGTGCAGATACCACCACGAGCCGTCTATGTATATATTATATACCATTTACATCCAATTTCAAGGGTTTACAGACAAATTCAGCAATTCATACACATTATTATTAAAACAAAGGTTATTACTTAATCAATGTTACAAACACATTTTTTATTTGGTCAAATACGGTCAACTTTTTAATCGTTTTAGACTGTTTTATTTACCGATCGACAACAGTTTTATATGATCATCAGTTCTGTTCATACACAGACAATAAAAATTAGTAATTTAAATATTTCCGCTTAAATTCATAATGATTGATATAGCACAAACGGGAGCGGTTTCACAACGCAGAATTCTGTTTCCGAGAGTTATTAAAACAGCGCCGTTTTCTTGTGCTTTTTCCACCTCGGTTTTATCAAATCCGCCCTCACTTCCGATAAAAAGGCTGATATTTTTTGCTGAGTCAAGCTCTTTTACATCGTTAAATCTTTTTCCGCCGCCCTCATAGCAAACAAGATTTAAATCAAAATCATTCAGGCTGCTGTAATAGCTGTTAATATCTATGATATTGCAGACTTCGGGGATGTTTCCCCTTCCCGATTGTTTTGCAGCCTCTTCTGCAATACGTCTAAGTCTTAAAAGCTTCTTTTCAAAAGATTTTGCGTCATATTTTGCAACGCACCGCCTTGTCAAAACAGGCACTATTCTTGACGCACCAAGCTCAACTGCTTTTTGAACAATAAAATCAAGCTTATCCGACTTCGGAACAGCCTGAAAAAGTGTGAGCGACAAATCCGGCTCTGAAATTATTTTATTTTTAGAGATGATTTGTGCCTTAACCTCGCTGTCGGAAATCGAATTAATCTCGCATTCGTAATCTGTATTTTGACAGCATACAGTAATCTTATCAGAAACCTTCATTCTAAGGCTTCTTCCGATATGTCTTGCGTCGTTGCCGCATATTAAAATATATGTATCGAATATGTTTTTGCTCTCTACAAAAAATCTCGGCATTTTTTTATTCCTTTCTTTTCAGTCTCCGTTCAAAACACTAACACATACCTATCACAAACGGACTGTAAACTTAAGCTCAGAGGATAAGAAATATCCTCATGAATTTTTGATATAAAGGCTTTTACCCCTAGCCTTTATATATTAGCTTGATTTTCATATCAAGCTTCTCCCCTATATTTTTTGTGCTTTGGACATTCCAAACATGGCAGCCGCTTAAGTTTAAGCGGCTGTTCTTTTTTATGCTAAGCTTTTAATACAAATTCATTTTCTCCTTAAAGCCTTCACCGTATATTTCACTTGCGGAAGTAACTATCATAAACGAATCCTTGTCACATTCTAAAACTATTTCTTCAAGTCTTGGTAAAAGCTGTTTTCTTGTAGCGCACAAAACGATATGCTTAAACGACTTAGAATATGCGCCCGTAGCATTTAAAACGCTTGCCCCCACATCAAGATTATCTAAAATATACTTTACTATTTCATCCTGCTTTTCTGTAATTATAAACGCAAGCTTCGCTTCATCTCCACCGTATAAAACAATGTCCATGACCAAGCTCGATACAATAAGCGACAGCACAGCATAAAGAGCAATATCAAAATCACGGAATACAAAATATGAAAAAAGTGAAATAGTTCCGTCTATCACAAACATAATTGCTCCCGATTTTATGTGCTTGAATTTAAGCCTTAAAAGTCTTATTAAAATATCGACTCCACCCGTTGTAGCACCCGTTTTAAAAATAAGCGCAAGTCCTATCGCAAGAATTGCTCCTCCCGATACAGCAGCTAAAAGTCTGTCGTTTGTAAGAGGCTTAAACAATGAGAAAACGTCAACTAGCAATGACGTAAGCACAATGCATACGCCGGTACTTGCAAAAAAAGCACGTCCAAGCTTTATAAGTCCGATTATCATAAGAGGAATATTTAAAAGCAGCGCTACTGTTCCGACGCTCAACGGAGTAACATAGCTTACCATGATACCTATACCGGAAACTCCTCCCGGTGCCAATTGATTAGGCTCTAAAAACAAGCTTATTCCTATAGCGTACAACACCGAACCGATTAGCACAGTAAGCGCATTTTTAATATATTTCCTTTTTATAAAGTTCATCAAAACCTCTCCTCAAGAATTTTTGCGGCAATATATACAATTTCAGGACAAGGACGCTTTTTGTAGTATTCTTTTGTTCTCTCAGCAGGAATGGGATCACTTTTTTCTCCCTTTGAAAGCCCTAAAAGCTCACGGCATATTATTGATCCGTTTTCCTCTCTGAAATATTTTGCAAACTCCTGAACCCGTTTATAATGCTCCGCTTTTTTAGTAGGCTCACTTTTATCAGTATACCCATATTTTGCTCCTAAAACCATTAAAGCACCGCTGACCGTACCGCAAACCTCTCTCATTCTTCCCATTCCGCCTCCGAAAGAAGAAGAGATCATCTGCGCTAATTCTTCATCAATGCCAAGTTCATCACAAAAGGCACAAAAAACTGCCTGCGCACAATTATACCCATTCAAAAATAGCTCTTTAGCTTTATCTGCCCTACTCATAAATTTTTCTCCCTTGAACAAATATTTTACAATAATTTTACCATAAAGTTTCCCCAAGTTCAAGAGTTACAATTGACTTATCTTTTGTTTAATAGTATAATATTCATGATTTAAATAAGGGGCACGCCCCGTCATTCAATAAGTGAACGGGGCGAAGCCGCTTAGAGTTTCAGTAGGGGATTTAAGCCCCTACTGAAAGACGTAGATGACCGCCGCCTAAGAGGCGGGGA
>CABUAH010000054.1 GCA_902489475.1 uncultured Oscillospiraceae bacterium
CTTTTATATAAATTATGGTAAATGGATTAATGATGAAGGTGGACATAAAGAATGGAATTACTCAAGTACCAGAGGCGATTATATTTGGTATAATATTTGTTATAGCGTATACCTAGAGCTTTTTTATAATCCTCAAATAGATCACACTTTACTTGAAGGTGTTGTATGGAAAACGAATTCTAGTTTTACCCTTACAAATGAATATGCGATGAAAATTGAAACGGTAATGAATGATGCAAGTAATACGATAAGAGATTATAAAGTCAGTCCTTCGCCTACAAGCTTGATAACAAGGCTTGTCTCCCAGTTAAGATCAACAGGAATTGCACAGCAGCTTAACACATATCAAAACGAAATTGAGAGTGAAAAAGATACGAAATATGACTACACGTTTACAAAGCTTTATACCGATACTGACTTAGAAGAAGAGGAAGATGATTGGAATGTAGATGTAGTTGTACGGATAAACAAATTTCTGGAAAACGGATTTACGATAACTGAAAATGTATATAAATACGACTATGATTTCGTTTTTGGAGCAATTGTACTGATTTCTGTATTAATTTGCCTATTAGCGGCAGGTATACGTCTGGTACGACTGCTTTTGGATATTGTTTTTATGCAAATAATAGGTCCTATTGTATTTGCAAGTGACCTTCAGGAGTCGGGCAGAACAAAACGATTGTTATCAGAAGTAATTTCTTCGTTTATAGTAATAATCATTGTTTTGCTTCTTATAAAGCTATACATCATAATACTTCTTTGGACATTTAATCAAAACATAAGTTGGATAACAAAGCTTCTCATAGTATTCGGCGGTTGGAGATTTACTATTGACGGTCCGGATATTGTTACAAAGATTTGCGGAATTGACGCAGGTGTTAAATCAGGACAGGCTGCTCTCTTAGGTGCATATGCCGCAGGACGTACTGCTGTTGGAGTTGGACGTGGTATCAGTCATGGCGTTGGACATACTTTATCAGGATTCGGCAGCGGTATATATAACGGATCTAAAGGTGAAAACGGTAAGGGCTTTAAGGATACCGTAAAGGATGCCAAAGGCTTTGGAAAAGTTACAGCAGCATCGACATATGCTGCAGGAGCTGTTATAGGAAATGTGTACAGAGGAGAATATAAAAAAGATAACTTAAGAAGAAAAATAATTCCGGCATCTGAAAAGGATAGTAATAATGGCGCTAAATCAAATAAAGATTTCTCTAAAGATGCTACTGTTTCAAAACCTGATGGCGGCGGTTCAAGCTCTGCCGAACTGGTTATGAGCAATCCTGATAATGGCAATGAAACTACCGG
Organism: uncultured Oscillospiraceae bacterium; assembly: GCA_902489475.1. GTDB lineage: Bacteria > Bacillota > Clostridia > Oscillospirales > Ruminococcaceae > UMGS1601. The sequence continues at coordinate 1,312 of CABUAH010000054.1, forward strand.
AATTAATAATGCACAAGAAAATTCAAGATATGGTCATAGCTCTGTTGTTACTGCTTCTGATAGTGGGTCTGGCAATACTGAATCAGCTTCAGACAAAAGAGATAACAATAATGGTTCTACTTCTAGTGATAATGTGCAAAACCACACACAGTATAATAACGGTTCTGTAGCTACAAAATCTAAAGAAACAAAGGATACTGCTTCTAATCAAAGCATTTCAGTGCCAAAATATGAAGGCAAAGCATTAACATCAAAAAAACCGGTCAAAAATAATTGGAGCAGAAACCATCAAATTAAGAAATATGGTATAAATAGGCAACGCTTTAATAGCCAAAACCAATCTGCAAATCAATCGCCGGATATGAAAAAGCAACGAATCACAAATGAATATGAGGCTGGTTTTAACCAAGGAGTTGAAAAGCGAAAGCTTGAAAATCAAGTAAATTCAAGAGAAGGCGCAAACAAATTAAAAAACAGTAAACCCAAAGGAGCTGATAAGTAGTGGGAATGATACCTAAATCAACAACATCTGAGAATAAGATATGGAAAAACTTTACCATGTCACGAATTATCGGACTCATAATTGCTTTTGTAATGGGAATTTTTATAGGTCCGCTTTTGTGTCAGACATGGGGATCTGTATTATTAACCGCCGGTAATGTCATAGGTTTTTTTATACTTTCAGCAAAAGATGTAATAAATCCTCGTCAAAAGTTTTATATGGGATATAAAGCATGGCTTATATCCCATATTAAGCCTAAAACGTATTACAGCGACACGGCAGATAAAGCTATTGAATATTTCAGGAAGGAGGAAAATTGTACAAATGAAAAATATCTCAGAAAAAACAAAAAAGAGGCACAGCATCACAAAGCGAAGAGAACATTTAAGGAATAAACAGGAAAAGCCAATTGTTGAAGCTCAGCTTATTAGTAAAATATTTAAAATCTATAGCGACAGTAACAAAGATAACACAGTTGTTTTAAAAACAGCAACAGATAGTGTTTATGTTGCTGTCGTTTCAATTTTCGGCTGCGATATTATGAACTTTAAAGACAATGATGTTAGAAACGCTTTTAATTCATATGCAAGTGCGACAATGGCTATTAAAGCGCTTGACTATAAGTATGTATTTACGGATTCAAGTCCAATACTTGATGAACAGAAAAAACATATTGAGTATAGGCTTTCAAAAGTAGATAATCCAAAATGTAAAGAAATACTGAATCGTGAGTATGAATGGATGAGCAATATTGAAGTCAATCAAAATGACAGACAAGCATATCTATTAGTTTACGGAAAAAACATCAGCGAACTTAACGAAGCGGTATATCGATACATGAATAGCATGATCGGTTACTGCAATGTGCAAAGGCTCAGTGCAGACGATGAGTTGTTCTTCATGAAAAAGTTACTGCACAGAGGCAGCGACTTTAATTCTGAAGAAATTATGCCAAAGCAGATTGATATTTTCAGTAATTATTATGTTGTAAACAATCAAAAATACTGTACAACTATTACTTGTCACGAATTTCCATCGTACATAGATGATTTAACATTTGCGTATCTATTCACCAATTTGCAGGGAGCAGAAATCACCTTGGACACTTATATGCAGCAAACAAGTCAAACAGTAGATGAGCTTAAACGTTCAATTCGTGAGATCGAATCAAGAAGCAGTATTTCTCAGGAAAGAACAGACGAGCTTGACAACTATAGAGATCAGTCGGATTTAGAGAGTTTGTATGATAGCATTCGTTCGTCAAATGAGCATATGATGAAATCGACCTTGCGTATACATTTGTCAGCTGACAGTGAGGAAGAGCTTAACAAATATATAAGCGATACTATGTTAAACCTTGCCGAAATAGGAATTGATGCCCATATAAGCGAAAATGAAATGCTATCAGAATATGGATCTCTTGTAATGATGAATAATAATATGCTTACGGCAATCCCCTTGCAGGAAACATTCAAAAGACAGTATCCGTTTTATTATCAATCCTTGATAGATAATAACGGTTTGTATTTCGGAGAAACATATACGCACGGATTAGTTATACTTGATACATTTTTAAATGACAGAAAACTCAGGACATCATATGATATGCTGCTTATCGGCGTTAAGGGAAGCGGTAAATCTGCAACACTTAAGGCTATGGCTCAAAACGCACTTGCACTTGGACATAAAGTAATGCTCATAGATATTGAGCGAGAATATTACGGTATCTGCTCTGAATTTGGCGGTAAAGTAATTAAGCTAAATAAAAACTCATTGCTCAATCCTTTGGAACTCAGGCGCTCAGCGATTGCAGAGATTGATAACGAGGGTGTTACTAATGTGTCTTCCGAAGCAGCAGCATCTACCAACTTTGCATCGGAAATGTCAAGAATTTCAGCGTTTTTTAATCAGTACATACCATCAATTAACGACTTAGAAATGGCTGAAATTAAAGATTTGCTCTACGAAACATTTAAACGATTCGGTATAGATGAAACAACAGAATTATCTTCACTAAAGCATACGGATTTTCCGATTTTTTCTGATTTGATGGAAACGGTAAGGAACAGATTGTATCAAGATGACGACATTCATTATAAGAAAGATCTTACAGAAACTAAAAAAGGCGTTTATGAACGTATTGAAGCGTGGTTAAAACCTCTTGCTGAAGGTATATACGCTTCAATGTTTAATGGTCACAGCACCGTTAGAATAACAGACGAAAAACTTATAGTATTTGATGTACAAGCTTTAGCTGAACTTGAAGAAAACATCTATAATGCGGTTTTGTTTCAGGTACTGTCGATGATGTGGTCAGAAACTTGCGATAATGCCTATTATAATAAAGTTATCAACAAAGCCTATGATAGGTCATACATTATATCGCTTATAGATGAGGCTCACAGATTTATCAACACTAAAAATCCGGAATGTACTAAATTTATTGAGAAAATGGGAAGACGTGCGAGGAAATACGATGCCGGACTTTGGTTTGCTTCTCAGTCTATTACAGACTTTTTCCCTGATGGTACTTCAGAGGGAACAGAAATTATTAAGACGATTTTTGGATTAATACAATATAAACTCATAATGAAGCAACCTCCGGAAGCCGTTAGCACTCTAATGAAAGCTTTTCCTCAGTTTACAGAGTCGGAATTGTTAAGCACCGATAATTTTATTCCGGGAGAAATGCTTATGAGCTTGGGCGGTAAAATGAAGCTCAGGTGTCAACGGTATATTCCGCCGGAGGACTTTGCATATTTCGGAAACTCACGGGACAAACAATTTTTAGGTGGTGATATTGATGAGTAAACTAAGTGACAGGATCAATACGGTATCAGACAAGCTTCAATCTGCACAAAAGCATACTTTGTCTACAAAATCACGAGGTGGAAAGTTTTACGCTGCATTTACCATTTGCATGGCTATAATCTATATTCTAGCCTTTTCTTCAAAGCCATTATCAATGCTTTCCGGAAATGATAAAGAAGATATACTGAGTGAAGACTATAATCAAACGCTATCTATTGAAAATGAATACGATTTAAAGATTACAAATGCACAAATTAACAATGGTAATAAAGAGTTAAGATTTGATTTATTACTAAAACGGTATTTTGAACATTACAACTATTCAACAGATACTGATTACAGTACTCCCGCTATTACAGAGCCACGCATCATTAAAGTGCTGTTTGATGCAAATAGCATTAATGAAGAATCTGCTAAATTTAATGTTGTGGAAAATGAGGATAACGAGTTTCACAGCACAGTAACAGTAAAATTTGAAGAGTTAGATTTTAAAAGCTGTGTGATTCTATTTGAATATGAAAAACTTCCCTTTACAGACAGTGACACAGTCGATGATTTTGGAAATATTATTAAGGGTGAAAAACACTCAAGCGAAATGTGTAAATGCTATGTTAGCATCGCACATAATGATTTTAACGAAGTTGATAAATGGGAGAATGTAGAATTTGCAGAACCTAATACAGAGCCGGAAACAGAACTCATACCAGCTGTTACAACAAAATCTAAAGGAGTGAAACATCAATGATTTTTAAAAGTAAAAACAACAATGTAAGATTAAATGGATTTGTGAATACCGATCCCCAAATCAGCAATATCTCTCAGTATGCTATAGAATTTCAATTAGCAGTCCCCCGCCCTGTAAGCAAAGGAGAACGGCAATATCATGATTTTGTCTGTATCTATGCTTCAGATTATGGCACAGTGAAATTCTGTAAGGAAAATTTGCAAAAGGGCAAGACAATTTGCGTTAAAGGCGAACTTAGGAAATTTAAAGACGGTTCATTCAAAGTGTGTTCTTCAGATATAACACTATCGTCAAATTTAAAGTATTAATGGAGGAAATCAAAATGTTAAATTCAGCAACTTTTAATGGTAGATTAACTGCAACACCGGAAATTAAAATTGCTAAAAACGGTAAAGCATTCACACGATTTACAATCGCTGTTGATCGTCCTTATAGGAACAAGAATAACGAACGAGACACAGATTTTTTTATCTGTAACGCATTTGAAGCTTTAGAAAAATCATATGTGATCATTTTACCAAAGGCGATGGCATAATTGTAAAAGGTCCTATGCGTAATGTAAGGTTTACAACTAAAGACGGAGAAATTATTAACGGATCGATACTGTTGGTAACCGAATTCGACTTCCCTGTTGCTCGTCCGCAAGAAAAATCTGCGACGATTGCTAAAGCATTAAGTGAATCCGAAATAGACGATTTTGAAGAAATTTTGCCGGCAAATCAAGAATTTCCGCAGCAATAATAAATATGAATTTTAATGGTGAGTGGGACTTTATGTCTCACTCAAATTCTTTTTTAGGAGAAAAATCATGAAACTAACTATCAGATTAGATGACGATTTGGCAAGCAAACTTGATATTACATTTAAAAATCAAACTAAGAAATTTAAAACTAAGAATTTTTACAATTTGGAGTCATATATAAAATTAAATAATCCTTCAATCTCAAATTTCTTACCTGAAATTATTAAGTCAATTTGTAAGGAAGCCATTAATCAAAACATCGAAGAAAACAGAATGCTTGTAAAAGAAGTTATCAGAACGACCGAACTCGCCTGTGCAAAAATCAGTAATGTTGCTGATAGTCTTATAGACTATGTTCCTCAAGAAATTGATCTTGAGGAAACTTAATTTTTTTACTTTTTTGATGTGACACAAAGTGCTACAAGCAGTCAAAAAGGCGTTGCACAACGTAATACAAATTGTAAAACATTGTGTTACATCATTAAAAATGCGTATAACAACGTATCACAAATGTTTAAAATCCGTGTGACAACGTGTCACATCGCCGTCATTTTTTTTGAGCGAAAGCCCAGTTTTACTGGGTTTCGCAACCGGAGTGCTGGCACTCCTTTATGCTCCTTGATTGAATGGAGCGAAGCGGAGTGAAATCAAGCGGGCGCCCCGTTTTTCATATTTATATTTAGAATGGAGGAAGTTATGAAAGACCAATTTATTAGTGCGAGATCAAACCCGGAACTTGAAAGCATCATAAACATATGTTTATCACACAACAGATACTTAACAACGACTACTGAACTAATAAAATATTCGATTTGCTTTTATGCGGTAGTATCAGGATTCATACCTGTTGAAAATGTTCCAAATGATATTCGTGGAAGACTGTCGCTTATTATTGACGGACTGAATTTAGGAAGCAGCTCAATAAGATTTCCAAAAACTCGGAGGTGCAATTATCTGTACTTAACAATATGATGTACCTCTCTCCGGAAGCTATGATTCATAATCCCCCGATTAATATTTACAAATCATGTAAGACATCACCGCACAACATTATGAAAGCAGCAGTAAATGAATATGACAAGCTATCTACATATGGACAAATTAATGCCGCAAATAAAAATGGGACATAAAGTCCCAAATCTGATAGGAGGTGTTGAAAATTGCCGGCAGTTGTATTTAATATGACTTTTGATTACGATTGGATATGCGGAGGGCTTCTTAAATACATGGAGCGAGAAAAAAAGTTTGTACAAAAGGCTTTCGAAGTAAAATATGCCAGGCTTAAAGAGAGGCTTAAGGAAGAAGGCGTTTACTCAGAAGAATTTCACAAGCATTATGATTACCTCGATTACATGGCTAATGATAAAAAATCGGTAGGCTTATTTACGCAAGACATTGATGTCTGTACTGAAGAACAAACATCGGAGCTTATAGCTACCGAACAGCACGCTTTGGATAACAAAATGGTAAGATACAGATCCGTATGCAGCTTTGATAATAAATTTCTTATGGAGAACGGTGTGATGTCACCAATGGGACTTATAGATTATAAGAAGCTGCGAAGCGCTGTAAGAAATTCTATGGCGGCGATGATTGATAAAACACAGAAGCTCGATGCGGATAATGTCTTGTGGGTAGGCTCTATTCATACAAACACTGATAATGTACACATACATTTTCAGCTCGTCGAAAAAGAAAAACGTCAAAAGAAAGGAGCGATTTTTAAAAACGGAGATATGCTTGAGCTTGAAGCAATCGGCAAATTTAAAACCACTATGATAAAATCTCTTACGAGGCAAGAGCCTCTTAGAGAGCTTACTAAATTTCAAAGAGAGGTGCTTCTTCCCTGCACCAAAGAGTTATTCCAAACTCCGACAGATAAAATTATAGCTTTGCGACAACAGCTTCCCGATAACAAAAGTCTATGGAACTATGGATCAAAAGCTCTTGATGAAATCAGACCTCTTATTGATAAAACCGTTATGTCAATTATAAATGCAGACGAAAAATCACTTACTGTTTATCAGCAGTTTCACGAACGTCTATCAGACATACATCAGCAGTATATTGATTGGTTCGGAGACGGATCGGGCGAAGTAACATATTACGATAAAGAGAAAAAAGGCTTTGTTACTAAAAGAGGAAAAGGTACTAATGTGCCTTTACAGATGAGCAACAACTATCTTAATCAGCTCAGAAAGGATTTGGGGAACGCTCTTCTTAAGCATTTAAGAAGTTTACCGGATAATATTTTCCTTTTTGATACTGCAAAACAGAAAAGTTCTGAAATCATCCGGGAATTAGATGAAATGCCTATAAATGATAGCCAAAGTGAGACTTTAAGTCCCATTGTAGGTGATTTGCCGGAATCTGACTTTGATATACCTGATGGTGTAGCTGAAGGCACTAATAAAGTGCTTAATTTATTCAAAGTGGATTTTCGTGATGAAAAGTATATAAAAGCCAAATATTTAATGTCAAAACTCCAAAAAGAAAAAGATGAGCAAAAGAAAAAATCTCTTTTTGATGAAGCTTTGAACTTATATAACTTATCCGCTCAAAAAGGAAATATTGTTTCTGCCCTAAAGCTTGCTAGGTATTATAAGAACGGTCATGAATGTATAGATACAAATGCGGAATATGGCGAACTAATTTACTCATGCTGCTATTTTGCTTTACAAACATTGATAGAGATTTCAGATAGCAAATTTTTGAATGATTGGGGAACTTATCAGCTAGGAAAAATGCTTGAAAACGGTGACGGAGTAAAGCAGGATGATTCAATGGCACTTGAAAAGTTTTTATCAAGAGATACTGATATGTGCAGATATGCGGCAGGAAGCATGTATTATCGTGGCACAGAACATATACAAAAATCATATGTAAAAGCTTTGAATATCTTAAAGCCTGTGGATAATATTCCTTATGCGTCAATGATAAAGGGAAATATTTACAAATACGGTGATGATGTCACAGAGCCTAATTCAACTATGGCTCTGGTTGAATACAAACACGCATTAGATTTGTTTTTGAAAATCAAAGATGAAAACAGATCTGAGTATGATAACTACAACATCGGAAAGATCTATTATCAAGGTTTAGCCGGCAAAAAAGATATTGGTGAAGCAATAAAATATTTAAGTGAATCTGTAGAAGAGAAAAATTTGAACGCTATCGAAATGCTTGGAAGAATTTATCTCTTTGAAGCTTTTGAAGAAAACGAGGATGTGTACAGAGCTGAAGGCGTTAAGCTTATGAACGAAGCTAAGAAACGTGAACATAAAAACGCTGCATATCAGCTTGGAAAGTTTTATTTGGAGAACGGCAATATTAAAAATGCAATTGATAATCTTACATACTCCTCTCTTAAAGACAACAATGCAAACGCACAATATATGCTCGGTAAATTTTATTACACACAAAAAGACATTCCGTCTGCGAAAAAGTATTTGACCTTATCCGCTAATCAAGATAACAGCTATGCTGAATATATGCTTGGTAAAATTGCGCTTAATGAGCACAAAACTGAAGATGCTGAAAAATTGTTTACAAAATCTGCTGAACATAAAAACGATATTGCCATGTATGCTCTCGGTAAATTGTATCTGGCGCAAGGAAAAGATGCAGAAGCCGTTAAGTGGTTTAAACTAGCAGCCGATGAGCATGATAACAAATATGCTCAGTATTCTCTCGGAAAGTATTACATTGATAACGGGGCTTCAAACATAGGTAAGAAATATTTATTGATTTCTGCCGCAAATGATTTTTCTCCTGCCGAATACAAGCTGTCAATGCTTGGCTATAAATCTGACAATTATATTGCTGCAATTAACCATATGAAACGATATATTAAGCTTAATGGAAATGGCGATAACAGCATTGCCTTACACATAATTGGAAAGTCATATATCAAGTTAAAAGATTATGATAAAGCTTCCGGCTGTTTATCACAAGCTATCGCAAACGGCTGTAAGGATGCACGTTATACGCTCGGTAAACTGTTTACTCAGCATGATTATTTTCATCCCGATTTTGCGTTGCCATTGCTTAAGCAATCGTCAGACGAGGACAACAACCCGTATGCACAGATGACATTAGGTACACTTTACTATCGATACTACCGCAATCCGGAACTTGGGAAGTATTATATCGATAAAGCTTACGCAAATGGTTTAGGTCAGGAGCGTCAAAAGAACAAACAATATAAAGTAAGAAGATTCCGACCACGCTCCCCTACTGTAAACGCATCTGCTCTGGCAATTGCACGTCGCATGAGAATAAATGCTGAGATACAAACTCAAAAACTTATGAACGAGTTTGAAGAGATGTTTAATGAAAACGTTGCACGCCGAAGATGGGAGGACGAACACAATCAAACATTATCTATCTAAGTGGGACTTTATGTCCCATTTTTTATTTTTGGAGGTTTTAAATGAAAGAACTATTTTACAAAGCTTTAAAACAGTTAAACAAAATCAAAGGGTTTGTGTTATTGTATATTTTATTGCTTTTTATATTTTGGGCTATTGTATGTTTTACAACGAATTTTTTACCTGATTTATGGATGGCGATTGCGTATGATAACTTTTCAAGTGTTAATATAAAAGCTTCGACTTTTTTGATTTCCAAACGTATTTCTGTAATTGCTCAAATTGGTTTGGTTTCTGTTATTGCCACTGTGTTTTCAATCCGCATATGGCTTATGCGATCAAAAAAAGATAACGAAATAATGGGTGCGGAAAGATTAGGTAAAAAATCAGATTTTCTTGAACAACCTCATATTTTGCGTGCAGATATAAGACATCTTGATAAAGCTGTAAATATGGGATTAACTATTGCCCAGTATGGAAATAAAATTTACTATGATTCTTCAACGACTAATACTCTATGTGTTACTTCAACCAGAGGTGGTAAAACTCAATATATCGTATTGCCTTTGATTAACAACATTGCAAATTCAAAAAATAAGCAGCATATGGTTATTAATGATGCTAAATCAGAAATCATAGCGTATACTTATTCAACGCTTAAGAAAAACGGTTATGATATATTTGTTATAAATTTAAGAGATACTGCGATGAGTGACTTTTGGAATGCTTTTCAAAATATCATAGACGATTATGTTGAAATGAGAGAAACCAATTCCGATGACCTAAGTAAAATCAATGTGAAAATAGCAACACTAACATTGCTTTTTACAAAAGATGATAAATCAGAGCCAATATGGCCGGAATCAGCTCAAGCATTGTTTGAAGCTATCATTATGTTACTACTTGAACTTGCATACGACAACAATGAACTGGAGAAGCTGAACCTATACAGTATGTATACTTTCTTTTTGGAGTTTATCGGTCACAAAGAAAAATGGAAAGATTCCGGTAATGCAAACATTTTTTCAGAACACATAGCCTTAACAGAACTTTTTGATTCACTTCCGGCAGGTTCTGCAGCTAAAAATGCTTATGCAGTAGTTAAACTAGCTGAAGGTGAGATGTTATCATCTATTTTGGCAACGCTGGCTTCAAATATTAAGCTTTTTGGTAAAGACGTTGGTATTCAAAAACTCACCTCAAAAAATGAAATCAACCTTAAATCACTTCTTCGGAATGACAAACCGTGCGCTATATTTTTACTAAACCCGGATGATAATCCGTCAAGACATTCTCTTGCATCTCTTTTTGTAGCACAATGTTATGAGGTTTTAGTTGACTATACTTCTAATCCTAAGCTTTGTCCTAAAAGAAAACTTAATACAAGAGTTAATTTTATTTTAGACGAGTTTGGAAATATGCCGACTATACCTGATATGTGGAACAAAATTTCAGTTTGCCTTGGAAGAAATATTCTTTTCTATTTATTTGTTCAGGATCTTCCTCAAATTGAATTAAAGTATGGCATTGGTGCCAAAACAGTGAACAACAACTGCGGTAATCTTGTTTATTTGAATTCTTCAGATCCGGATACAAACAAATACTTTTCAACTATCTTAGGCGATCGTACCGGACAATATGAAACATATAACGGATCTGTTGCGGCTTTTTACCTTGATAACAAACATACAGCATATAGTGGCAGAAATTTGAAGGCTCCTGCAGAATTGTCAAGGTTAAAAATGGGTCAAGTGCTTGTTAAGCCACAGCGTATGTTTGGTTTTATTACAAAATTCAAGCCATTTTATAAAACTACAAAAGATAAACAAATAAACATTGATCAGTTAAGACCGGAAAGAAAAGTATTATTAAAGGATATTTTGTTTAATCTTTGGTACGGTTGGCAGATTTATTTTGACAGAAAGCTTAAATACGATTATAACTCAAACGAAGATACCATTGCTGATGAGATCGTCGAAATGAAAAAGAAATTAGGTTTGCCTTATAAGAAAAATCTTATTCCTGCAGATACGTTAATGATTTTTGTCAAAACAATAAAAGATCGCTCTGAATTTATATCGCAGCGAGCTGAAAAAAAGATTGTAATCATGGACGAAAAATATAATGTTGTCATTGAAACCGTGATAGACATACGAAAAGATGGTGATGAGCTTACTGAACAGTGTAATGAAATTAAAAAATTAATTTCTAAATACGTCGATCTGATCTTTTTTAACCGTCAGGCAGTCGCTTTAGTTTCATCGCTCATTTTAAACGAAGTCAATGAAAAGCAAAACATAATTTCGATTGAGGACGATGACAAAATCTATGAATTCTCCGGATTGAGAAATATCACTACTGAATTTATTTGTAAACAGTTTAACGCAAATCCTGCAAATGATTTTGAAACGGCACAAGCTCTGTTGGCTTTTGCATATCAGATGAATGATATAAATGATGAAGCTGATAAATGCCCGTCAATTACTGCTACAGACGATGAAGAAGTAAATGAACAGGAATTTACAGCACCAGTTGAATTTATATCTCCAATTAACGAAGAAATTCCTGCTGATGCCGGCGATGAAGATGTGTTTACGCCCAAAGCGAAAAGAGAAATTCCAAAGTCCAATATCACACTGACTCGAATTGACGTATTACTGTATTTGATTGCTGTAAAAACAGAAAATGAGATATATGACCTTATTGAATTAGGCGCTGAAACGGAAATAATAAATTTAATATATACCGTAGTAAGCCGAACTGAAGTTATTTCGTCAGACGAGGCGAACGTATTGGTAACATATATATGTAATCAAATAAAGAAAAGGACTGTTGTTAATGAAAATAAAAAGTAAAACTAAAAAGATAATATGCTTTGTGATTTGTATGTTAGCACTCATAGCATTTTGTATTTCTTTTGTATTTAT
>CABUAH010000055.1 GCA_902489475.1 uncultured Oscillospiraceae bacterium
CTGCCTTTGGAATCCGCAAGCTTTTAAAAAAGCTTGACCAAAACTTTTTTGGGATTTTAGACAAACTGTGGCGGCATTTTGCCGCCTGTTTTTTTTGTGCAATAAATATATTTTAAAAATTTTTTGTGAAAGGTATTGACAAATCATAAAAAGTGGGTATAATTATACTTAGCACTCGAAGATGATGAGTGCTAACACAAAATAAAAGTAAGTGCTAAAAGGAGGTAATGATGTGGATTCGAGAAAGCTTAAAATCCTCTCGGCTATTGTAGACGAATATATCGTTACAGGTGAGCCGGTCGGATCAAAGGCGATGGTAAAACACATCAATGCTTCTTCCGCAACAATAAGGAATGAGATGGCGGAGCTTGAAAAACAAGGATATCTTGAACAGCCTCACACCTCTGCCGGACGAATTCCGACATACAAGGGTTATCGGCTCTATGTAGATATGCTTATGCAGACCAATCCGCTGTCGGAAGAGGAAAAAGCGTTAATAGATTCGATGTTCCCGACAGAGCAGCTTACAGAGGACGTTATTGTTGAATCTGCGTCTAATGCGCTGGCAAAGCTCACTAAGTGTGCAGCGGTAGCTGCGAGTGAAACTCCTAAATTCTCGGTCATTACAAAGGTAGAAGTAATTCCTACGGGAAAGAGAATGTATGTGCTTTTGCTGATCACTTCAAGCGGAGATATAAAGAATAAGGTTTGCAGGCTTCAATTTGACCTAACGAGTGAACAGCTTGACTTTTTCTCAAATTTTCTTCATGATAATTTAGAAGGAGTAAGCGTTGAGGATCTTTCGGAGGACATGCTTGAAAGACTTCAGACGGCTCTTGGAACATACATGATGACTCTGACGCCGCTGTTTGCTGAGATATACAAAATGTCAAGAGATATGAAGCAGAAAAAGATTTCTTTAAGCGGCGCTGCAAATCTTCTTTGCTGCAGTGATTTTAATCAAAATGAAATCATTCAGTTCATTAACGACAAATCGGAGATATCAAGGCTTGTAGACGAAACATTTTCAGGGCTTCGTGTAATGTTTTCAAATGAGAACGACAGCTTTGTTATTAACAATTCAAGCTTTATTTCGTCACATTACAGAAGGCGTGGAAAGCCTGCCGGAACACTTGGACTTATAGGTCCTATGAGACTTGATTATGCAAAATTTATTCCTTACCTTGAGTATTTTACAAATAAAATCACAGATTTGCTTGATGAGGATGAAGACTGACAGAATGAAAGGTTGTGATTAAGTGGAGGATAATAAAAAAATAGAGGAAGAGGTTTTAGAGCCTGAAAAGGAAACCGATGAAACCTCGGAGAAAACAGAAGAAGTTCAAAAGGAAGAAAAGCAAAGCGAGGAAGAAAAACAAAGTGAGGAGGAAAGGCTTGCGGCGGAACTCCTAGACCAAAAGGACAAATACCTTCGTGTAGTTGCCGAGTATGATAACTTCAGGAAGCGAACAGCAAAGGAAAGACTCGAGCTTATATCTACTGCGAAGGCAGACGCTATTACGCAGATTTTGCCGGTGATCGACAATTTTGAAAGAGCGCTTTCGGCACAGACTCAAGACGAAACCTATAAAGCAGGAATCGAAATGATTTTTAAACAGTTTGGTGATGTCCTGAAGAATTTGGGGATCGAGGAGATTAATCCTTTGGGAGAAACATTCGATCCTAATGTAGCAAATGCCGTAAACCAGATCGAGGATGAAAACCTCGGAGAAAACGAAGTCGCACAGGTGTTTCAAAAGGGATACCGTATAGGCGATAAGATTTTGCGATATGCAATGGTTGTGGTTGCAAATCCTTAAAAATTACACACAACTAAACAAACATTAAATATATATTTTGAAAGGAATGAATTATTATGGCAAAGATTATTGGAATTGACTTAGGTACTACAAACTCATGCGTTGCTGTTATGGAGGGCGGAGAAGCAGTCGTTATTCCTAACAGTGAAGGCGCAAGAACAACTCCTTCTGTAGTAGGAGTTTCCAAAACAGGTGATCGTCTTGTCGGACAGGTTGCTAAAAGACAGGCTGTAACAAATTATGACAATACGGTAATCTCGATTAAAAGACATATGGGAAGCGACTATAAAGCTAAGATGGGCGGAAAGGATTATACTCCTCAGGAGATTTCCGCAATGGTTTTGCAGAAGCTTAAATCAGATGCAGAAAGCTATCTCGGAGAAAAGGTAACCGAGGCTGTTATAACAGTTCCTGCTTATTTCACAGACGCACAGCGTCAGGCTACAAAGGACGCAGGACAGATTGCAGGACTCAATGTTAAGAGAATTATAAATGAGCCTACTGCTGCTGCTCTTTCTTACGGAATTGATAAGGAAGACGACCAGAAGGTAATGGTATATGACCTCGGCGGAGGAACATTTGATGTATCTATTATAGAAATGGGCGACGGAGTTACAGAGGTTTTGGCAACAGCAGGTAACAACCGTCTTGGCGGAGATGATTTTGACCAGAGAATAATTGACTGGATGGTTGCTGAGTTTAAGTCTGCTGAGGGAATCGACTTGTCAGGTGACAAGATGGCAATGCAGAGATTAAAGGAAGCTGCTGAAAAGTCAAAGATTGAGCTTTCGTCAACAGCTACTTCAAGCATCAGCCTTCCGTTTATCACAGCTGACGCAACAGGTCCTAAGCACCTTGATCTTACTCTTTCTCAGGCTAAGTTCAATGAGCTTACAGCTGACCTCGTTGAAGCTACAATGGGACCTGTTAAGCAGGCACTTTCGGATTCCGGACTTTCGACATCAGACCTCAGCAAGGTTCTTATGGTCGGCGGTTCTTCAAGAATTCCGGCTGTTCAGGAAGCTGTTAAGAAGCTTATCGGAAAAGATCCGTTTAAGGGAATCAACCCTGACGAATGCGTAGCGATGGGAGCTGCTATTCAGGGCGGAATCCTTGCAGGAGATGTTAAGGACGGACTTTTGCTTCTTGATGTTACACCGCTTTCACTCGGTCTTGAAACAATGGGCGGAGTTTGCACAAAGATCATTGAGAGAAATACAACCATTCCAACAAAGAAGTCGCAGATTTTCTCTACTGCTGCGGATAATCAGTCGGCAGTTGACATCAACATCTTACAGGGAGAAAGAGAGTTTGCTAAGGATAACAAACAGCTCGGTATGTTCCGTCTTGATGGAATTGCTCCTGCTCCAAGAGGAGTTCCTCAGATCGAGGTTACTTTTGACATAGACGCTAACGGAATCGTTCACGTTTCGGCAAAAGACCTCGGCACAGGAAAAGAGCAGGACATCAGCATTACAGCTTCAACAAATATGTCCAAGGAGGATATAGACAAGGCTGTTAAGGAAGCTGAAGCATATGCCGCAGAGGATAAGAAAAAGAAGGAAGAGGTCGATACCAGAAACGGCGCAGATCAGATGGTATTCCAGATCGAAAAGGCTCTTGGCGAATTCGGCGACAAGGTAGATGCAAATGAAAAGGCTTCCGTTCAGGCAAAGGTTGACGCTCTTAAGGAAGCTTTAAAGGGAACTGATATTGAGGCTATCAAGGCTAAGCAGAAAGAGCTTGAGGAGGCGTTCCAGCCGGTAGCTCAAAAGGTTTACAGCGCAGCGGCTGCTGAGGCACAGAGCGCTCAGGGCACACAGAACGCAAGCACTGACGATTCGGCTTCAAACAGTTCAAAGGGTGACGATGTAATTGACGCTGAGTTTACAGACGCTGAATAATTAATTTAACAAATCGCTTTAAAATGTTGTCCGCATTTTGCGGATGACATTTTGGCAGTTTAGTAAAGGGGTATCGCCCCGTTATTTAACGATCAACAGGGGCGCAGCCCCTTAGTTTTTCGGTGAGTATATGCATATTTTGCTGAAAAACTAAATGAAACCCACCTCTTAGAGCTTGAGCAACGCTCAACTTCGTTGGGCAGGGGGACATAATTGATGTTACGGAGAGATTTTTATGGCAGAACAAAAACGAGATTATTATGAAGTTCTCGGTGTTTCAAAGAGCGCTACCGAAGACGAGCTAAAAAAAGCTTTCAGAAAGCTTGCGAAGCAGTATCACCCTGATCTTCACCCCGGTGATAAGGAATGCGAGGAGAAATTTAAGGAGCTGAATGAAGCTTACGAGGTTCTTTCAAATTCGGACAAAAGAGCAAGATATGATCAGTTCGGACACGCAGGCGTAGATCCTAAC
Source organism: uncultured Oscillospiraceae bacterium (assembly GCA_902489475.1). Classification (GTDB taxonomy): domain Bacteria; phylum Bacillota; class Clostridia; order Oscillospirales; family Ruminococcaceae; genus UMGS1601. The sequence goes on from CABUAH010000055.1 coordinate 4,197, forward strand.
TATGGCGGCGGTGCAGGAGCAGGCGGCTTTGGAGGCTTTGGTGGATTTTCGGATATAAGCGATATATTTGAGGGTTTCTTCGGCGGCTTCGGAGGATCGTCCTCAAGACGTGCAAATCCAAATGCTCCGAGAAGAGGACAGGATATTTCTGCAAGCGTCACAATTGAATTTATGGAGGCTTGCAAGGGCAAAAAAATAAGCGTAAGAATAAACAGACTTGAAAAATGCCCTGAGTGCGGCGGTTCGGGCTGCGAAAAGGGAACGAGCGCTAAAACCTGCCCTGATTGTCACGGAAGCGGTAGAGTGCAGATTCAGCAGAGAACTCCTTTCGGGTCGATAACAAGTGAGCAGGTATGTTCTAAATGTTCAGGAAAAGGAAAGATTATAGATAATCCTTGTAAGACCTGTATGGGACGGGGAAGCGTTAGAAATGCAGTTACAAGGGAAATAGAAATACCTGCCGGAATTGACAACGGTCAGACGCTTAGGGTTTCGGGCGCAGGTGACTGTGGAACAAACGGCGGTCCAAACGGTGATTTAAATGTAACGGTTTATGTAAAGACCGATAAAATGTTTGAACGTGACGGATTTGACGTTTGGACAGAGATTCCAATTACTTATTCTCAAGCTACGCTCGGAGATGAGATAACTGTACCTACGATAGACGGAAAGATCAAATATACGCTTCCTGCCGGAACACAGACTCATACGGTGTTCAGAATGAAAGGCAAAGGAATAAAGAAGCTTAACCGCTCGGATTACGGAGATCATTATGTAAGAGTAGTTGTCGAAGTACCTAAGAACTTAAATAAAGATCAGGAGCATAAGCTTCGGGAGTTTGATAAATCCCTTGGAGAAAAAAATTATCAAAAAAGAGAAACATTTTTCTCAAAGCTTAAGGATATGTTTAAGTAACTTAAACAGCTAAGATGAGCTAAATATTTACGAACCGACAAGATGTAATTGCTTGTCGGTTTTTTCGTGCTTTAACGACGGTTTTTTATTGACAAAAAAATAAGTGTATGATATAATCAAGTTAATGTATATGAATTTGTGATAGATAGGTGATAGTTTTGTGTATAAAACATATCGTTATTATCTTAAAAGTATACTGAAAATGAATTGCTTAGCATATTTTAATATATAAAGGAGTGTAGTTAATGAAATATTGTAAACATTGTGGAGCGCAAATTGAGGATACAGTTGCTTTTTGCCCGAATTGTGGAACTGACGTGTCTGAAAGTACGGTAAATAACGGAGCATCTGAGCCAATAGTAGAACCGGCACCTCAGTATAACGCATATCAGCCGGAACAGCCTCAGAATACAGCGCAGTATCAGCCGTATCAGGCTTATCAAAATCCCGGAGTTTATCCCGAGGGAAAACTTAACGGACTTGCGATTGCAGGATTTATAGTATCAATTGCTTCGTTTTTTTTCTGCGGAATTTCCAGCATTGTAGGACTTATTCTCTCAATTGTAGGAATGGTTCAGATTAAAAACAGTATTAAGGCGGGAGTCCCTCAAAGGGGAAATGGTTTTGCAATAGCAGGACTTGTATTAGGTATAGTCGGAGTTGTCTTTATTTTAATTTATATTATTATGGTTGCGGCAGCGGCGGCTACGTTACCTTGGGTTTCATATGATTATTACTATTAATAGGTAATTGCAGATGTATTCTGTATTATAAAATTTTTTAAGGGGGTTGCTTTTATGCAACAAAACAATGGAAAAGGTATGTCTATTGCAGCATTGGTTTTAGGTATTATTGCTTGTGCATTTTTCTGGTGGCCATATGTCAACATCGTAACGTTGATTTTAGGCATTGTAGGTTTAATACTTGCAATTATGGGCAGCAAAAACGCAAAAGCAGCAGGTGCTCCGACAGGATTGGCAACAGCAGGTCTTGTTCTTTCAATTATCGGAGTTGTTCTTTCGGCAATCGGATTCTTCTCTTGCACAATGTGTGCAATTTGTGCTTGCAGCACAGCTGGTAGTGCTACGACCGACGATGTAAATAGTGCTCTTAATGAACTTCAAAGAGCATTGCAGTAATAATGCAATCTATTAAAATCAACGACAGCCGATCGTTATAGATTGGCTGTTTGATTTTTTGTACGGAGGTTTTATGTATCCTATAATAGAGATTTTCGGCAAAGAATTCGGAACATATTCGATCATTTCACTATTTGGAATGATGCTTAGCTTTGTTGTGGCGTTTTTATTAGCGAGGCGAAAGAATGTAGAGCGTGAGGATTATATAATCCTTTGTCTTTTTATTGTAGCAGGACTTCTTTTGGGAAGTCACTTGGTTTACGGTATTACCAATATAAAATATCTGGTGATTGTATTTAAAAATCTGTCAAAGCTTAGTTTTATTGAAACAGTATCTTATGTTGTAAAATATTTCGGAGGCATGGTTTTTTACGGAGGATTTATAGGCGCATGTGTCGGCGTGTTGTTTTATACAAAGTTCCTGAAAAAAATTGAGCGTTCGCTTGCGTTTGATCTTCTTTCGGTGGCAATGCCGCTTTTTCATGTGTTTGGAAGAATAGGATGCTTTTTTGGCGGATGCTGTTACGGAAAAGAGTGGAGCTGGGGCTTTACAGTGCATGGAAACACGCTTGTTCCGGAAATAAACGATGTTGTCAGAATTCCTGTTCAGCTTATCGAGGCAAGCTGTAACTTAATAATCTTTTTGCTGATTTTATTTTTGTATTTCAAACTAAAACAGCGAGGAATTTTAATTTACATTTATATGATAATTTATTCCGTAACAAGATTTGTTTTAGAGTTTTACAGAGGAGATGAAATAAGAGGAGTATTCTTTTCTTTGTCAACATCTCAATGGATAAGCATAACTTTGTTTTTGTTCTCGATAATAAAGCTTATAACAATAAAGTATAAAGATAATAACAAGGAAACAGCAGTATGAAAACTGCTGTTTTTCTTTATTAAAGGATTGAAAAAATATTTAATTTATGTTATACTTCAATAAATGGCAAAAATTATCGGGTTTTGGAAGGAAATTTACTATGATTAAAAGTATAGATTTATCAGGTGACTGGAGATTATATCTTGAAAAGAATTTAGAAAAAACCCCTTTAAAGGATTATAATGATACAATTGTTCTTCCATCTACAACTTCTTATTCGGGTAAGGGAGAAAGAAATCCAAGATACTCAAAGGGATTTTTAACGGACGAGTATGCATTTAAAGGTTATGCGTGGTTTGAGAAAAAGGTTGATTTCAGCGGCATTTCTTCAAAAAAGGTTTTTCTTTTCTTGGAGCGCACGAGAATAACAACGCTTTATTTTGACGGAAAAGAAGTCGGAAGCTGTGACAGCTTAGTTTCTCCGCATATTTATGATATAAGTGATTTTGCATCTGACGGAGAGCATACACTTACGATATGTGTTGCAAATGTTGGATACAAAACAGCAGGGGGACATCTTACAAGTAAGGATACTCAGTCAAACTGGAACGGAATAATAGGCAAAATCGAAATTCAGGTTTTTGAAAAGACATATATAGATGATCTGTTTGTTGAAAGTGATATTCAAAACAAAGCGTTTAAAATCCACGCTACGGTTTTCGGAGATGAATCAGGTAAGGTAAAGGTATCCGCTGAAAGCTTTAACGGTCCGTATACTTCTAACACAGATGTTTTTGAAGCGGAGGAGTTTAATTACTCAAACGGTAAAATAGATGTTGTTTATATCTTAGGCGAAAAGGCAAAGCTTTGGAGTGAATTTGAGCCGAATTTGTATCTTTTGAGAATTGATATAAACGGAGATGTTACGGAAAGCGTTGTCGGTTTGCGTGATTTTAAAACAAAAGGCGATAAGTTTACAATAAACGGTAAGAATACATTTTTAAGAGGAAAGCATGACGGATTGATTTTCCCTAAAACAGGTTATGTGCCGTGTGATGTTGACGAGTGGTTAAGGGTTATGGAAATATCACAAAGATATGGAATTAATCACTATCGTTTCCATACCTGCTGTCCGCCTGATGCTGCATTTATTGCGGCGGATATGCTTGGAATTTATATGGAGCCTGAGCTTCCGTTTTGGGGAACTATTGCTGCTCCCGATGAAGAGGGTTATAACGGTGAGGAACAGGAGTTTTTGATTTGCGAGGGGTATCGAATGCTCAAATTCTTTGGAAATCATCCCTCTTATTGTATGATGAGTCTTGGTAATGAGCTTTGGGGAAGCACAAGCAGACTTAACGAGATTTTGGGAATGTATAAGTCAAAAGACAAACGTCATCTCTATACACAGGGAAGCAATAACTTTCAGCATTTCCCGACGATTGTTGAGAATGATGATTTTTATTGCGGAGTAAGGCTTTCAAAGGACAGGCTGATAAGAGGTTCGTACGGAATGTGCGATGCACCTCTAGGTCATGTTCAAGTGGATAAGCCGTCTACATTAAAGAGATATGACTCGATAATAAAGCCTGAGGTGCGTGCTGAAAGCTCATCAGGTTTGAATGAAAACGGAATGGTACAGATTCAGTACGGTACTACTATGAAGCTTGTAAAGGCGTCGGAAGCGGACGCAGGATTTGTGCCTGAAATTCCGATAATTACCCACGAGATAGGACAGTATGAAACATATCCGAATTTTGATGAGATACAAAAATATAAAGGACCGCTAAAGGCAAGAAATTTCATGCTTTTTAAAAATCGTCTTGAGAAAAAAGGCTTAGGCGGACTTGCTAAGGATTACCACTTTGCAAGCGGAAAGCTTGCCGTAGCTTGCTATAAAGAAGAATTGGAATCAGCTCTTAGGTCACGCAGACTCGGCGGATTTCAGATCCTCGACATTCAGGATTTTTCGGGACAGGGAACTGCTCTTGTCGGAATATTAGACGCATTTATGGATTCAAAGGGACTTGTGACCGAAAAAGAGTGGAGAGCATTTTGCTCAGAAACAGTTTTGCTTGCGGAGTTTGATTCGTATGTTTACGAGTCTGGCGATGAGTTTAAAGCGCATCTTTCTGTTACTCACTTCGGTAAAGAGGAACTTGACGGAAAGGGTTTGTCATGGAGCTTAAAGCTGGACGGAGAGACTTCCGCATCTGGATGTGAAAAGATAACCGGCAGCGGAAACTATTATGATATTGCTGATATTTCATTTAAGATCCCCGACATTCAAAGACCATGCGATATGATTTTATGTCTTTCTCTTGACGGAGAGGACATAGAAAACAGCTATAGAATATTTGTTTATCCAAATAATATCCAAGCGGAGCTTGACGGTGTTTACATTTTTGAAAGTGCTGACGATCCTTTAGCTCAAAAGCTTTTGAAAGGCGGCAAAACTGTTTTGATAACTCCGAAGCTTAGAAGCGATGACGAAAACTCCATCGAGGGCTTTTACTGTCAGGATTTTTGGTGCTACCCGATGTTTAAGTCAATTTCTTTGATGATGAACAAGCCTGTTCCGGTAGGCACAATGGGACTTTTGATAGATAATAAGCATAAAGCGCTCTCGGAATTTCCAAGCGAGATCTATTCTACTGAGCAGTGGTGGGAGATCGTTATGAACTCAAGAAGCGATATTTTGGACGGAAATGACAAAGACAAAAACATCATCGTTCGTACAATTGATAACTTTGAGCGAAATCATAGCTTGGGACTTTTATATGAATATGAAAAGGACGGGGGAAAGGCAGTTGTCTTAAACTGTGATCTTGACGCTCTTTCACAAAGTCCGAACGGCAGACAGTTTATAAAGAGCGTATTTGATTATGTTTGTAATTAAAGAATTTTAAGCGGCAGTTTTATTGCCGCTTTTTTCTTAAAGTCCGCATTTTCCTGCTTCGCAACCAATAGTTGCATATGAATTTCAAACTAAAATGTATTGAAGTAGCAAAAATAATCTGATAAAATAAATACATGGATAAAGGAAAATAGTCTGTAGAAAAAGTACATTTTTCAAATATTTAAAAGGGGTTTTGACAATGGATATAAAAACTGCTAACAGGCTTTATGAGCTTAGAAAGAAAAAAGGTTTTTCTCAGGAGGCACTCGCCGAAAAACTGGGTATTTCCCGTCAGTCGGTTTCAAAATGGGAAAGAGCGGAGTCGAGTCCTGACACTGATAATCTTATTGCACTCGCAAGGCTTTATGATGTGTCGCTTGACGAATTGCTTCTCGGTGGGGAAAAGGAAGAAAACCCGACCGGAGATCAAACATCTCAGGAGAGCGGCGAGAATAAATCAGACATTTTAAATGATGAAGAAGAGTATCAAAAATACGTGGATGAGGGATATAATTTTATTAAGGTCGATTCTGACGGAGATAGAGTTAGAGTAGGAACCCGTGGCGTTTATGTTCAGTCAAAGGACGGCGACAATGTTAAGGTTGGATTTAAGGGCATAAGCGTAAACGGCGAAAAGCCAAATAAGGACCTTTTCAAGCATGGGCATATTTTTAATGATGAAGTAAAAAGCAGCTCTAAGGTGCTTAAAGCATTCAGAGCATTTCCGTACCCGGTATTTGCGTGTATACCGTTTTTCCTGTGTGGATTTTTTATCAGCGGCGGTTGGCGGTGGAGCTGGCTGTGGTTTTTGACAATACCTCTTTATTATACGCTGATTGAAGCGATCGCAAAGAAAAAACCGAGCCATTTTGCGTACCCTGTTTTAGCGGCGATAGTATTTTTCGTGTTGGGATTTTTTGTGAGCGGAGCGTGGGGCTGGTGCTGGCTGGTATTTTTGACGATTCCACTTTATTATGGCATAGCAGGCGTTTTCGGCAAAAAGGCGGATAAATAGATTTTACGTGGATTCCGATGTGATTTTGCCTGTAGGTTATCTTGACATAATCTTAAATTTGGGTATAATTGTATATGACGTTAAAATCATATGGGAGGATTAAAAATGAAAGATACTTACATTTCAGAAAACGTAAAATACATTGGTGTAGACGATCGAGATATTGATCTCTTTGAGAGCCAGTACATTGTTCCGAACGGTGTTTCTTATAATTCTTATGTAATACTCGATGAGAAGATCTGTGTTATGGATACAGTGGATAAAAGAAAGACGGAAGAGTGGCTTGACAATTTAAAGGCAGAGCTGAATGGTAAAAAACCCGATTATCTTGTTATTCATCATATGGAGCCTGATCATGCAGGAAGCATCGCACGTTTCGTAGAAAATTTCCCTGAAACCACATTAGTGGGAAATGCAAAGACTTTTTCTATGCTTCCACAATTTTTTGACTTTGAATTTGAGCATAAAAAGCTCATTGTAAAAGAGGGAGATACGCTTCCTTTGGGCAGCCATACGCTTACCTTTGTAATGGCACCTATGGTACATTGGCCTGAGGTTATGGTTTCGTATGAATCAAGCGAGAAAATTTTGTTTTCAGCAGACGGCTTTGGAAAGTTTGGTGCGCTTGATACCGAGGAGGACTGGGCTTGCGAGGCGAGAAGATACTACTTTAATATCGTAGGAAAATACGGTGCTCAGGTCCAGGCTCTTTTAAAGAAAGCATCGGCACTTGATATTCAGACTATCTGTCCGTTGCATGGACCTATTCTTAAAGAAAACCTAGGATACTATATTGATCTTTACGATACATGGTCAAGCTATAAGCCGGAAGCTGAGGGAGTATTTATTGCATACGCTTCAATTCACGGGAATACAGCTAAAGCTGCAAAAAGATTTAAGGAGATCTTGGAAGCGAAGGGTGCAAAAAAGGTAGCGATCGCCGATGTTTCAAGAGATGATATTGCTGAGTGCGTTGAGGATGCATTCAAGTATGGAAAAATCGTTTTGGCAGCGTCCAGCTATGATGCAGGAGTTTTTGCTCCGATGGCGGATTTCCTTCATCATTTGCAGTCAAAGGCATGGCAGAACAGAGATGTAGCAATAATCGAAAACGGCTCATGGGGACCGACTGCTGCAAGAACAATGAAAGCTGTTTTGGAAACCATGAAGGACATACGGGTTTGCGACACGGTTGTTACAATCCGTTCGACAATGAAGGAAGCTGATATTCCAAAGCTTGAAGCTTTGGCAGATGAGCTTTTAAAGTAACTTTATGTTGACAAACATAGTGAAAGTGTATATAATATAAATATAAAGAGAGCCTGCTTAGATAAGCGGATTCTCCTCGTGTTAGTTAAAAAATAACCGTCGACTTGGAGAGAGGGCGGTTATTTTTTTATTATA
>CABUAH010000056.1 GCA_902489475.1 uncultured Oscillospiraceae bacterium
ATGTTAGCATTATCATCCGCTGTATATCCGGCAGTTTTAAGAGCGCTTTCTGCTGGACCTCCCTGGTAAATATGGAAAATAGGATCATTTGTTCCCTGGAACATTTGATTAAAAGAATCATTTCTAGGTCCTAAAATACTGATCGAAGAAGTCTTGCTTAACAGATAAACGTCCTTTAATGCCGAGCAGTAAATGAACATTGACTCAGCCAATGCAGCACCATCCTCAACTATAACCTTTTCAAGTCCTGTACAATTACTAAACAGCTTATTAGCACGTGCTGCATTGCCTTCGCCGTTTTTGTTATATGTACATCCCTTAGGAACAGTGACCTCTTTCAGATCGTTACAACTAGCAAATACTGTTCCGCCGAAATTAACACCTTCAGGGATATCTACAGAGGTAATCTTAGTCTGTGAAAATGCCTGCTGGTCAACAAATTTGATTGATGACGGCAATACAAGGCTGCCCGACAGATTCGCCTTGTTAAATGCCATCCTACCTATAGTTTTAACACCTTCAGGTAAATAAAAATTTTCCATAGTAATCGGCGCCTTATTAAATGCATAGTCACCGATTGACTCGAGAGTTGAAGGAAGCTTTAAATTCTTAAGCTTCGGGCATAACGCAGTATATGTATTATATTCGTCGCTCCTTCCGAAAGCCGTTTCACATATACCGGTTATCTCAGAATTTTCCATATCAACAGTTTCAACTGTTGATATAAACTTTTGGAATCCTTTCTTTATATTAACTTCTCCGCTTCCGCTGAAGGTAAGCGTCTTTGTTGTTTCATTCCATGACCATGACGACTTAATTCCTGCCGGTCCTGATGTTTCAGTTTCTGCTGCTAAAACTAAAGGATCACGGTTTTTAACCTCAGGAAAAGGCTCGCTTTCGGTAATATACTCAAAATCTGCACCTGTATACTTCAAACCTTCTTTAAATGAAGCCTCTGTTGTGCTGTCTTTATATACATGCCATTTTGTTCCGCTTCCCGGATCCGGATACATTCCAGTATTTCCAGAAAATTTATTTTCTATTACTTTACTGAACATCCATACATCCGTCAGCGTGTTTGTCATCCGAGATGATAAACAATGTCCGAGTTTTTCAAGAGATGAAGGAAACACTATTTCTTTGACATTAACACAGTAAGTAAACATATTATTAGATATCTCTGTAATGCCTTCTTCAACAACTATTCTCTTTATGCTTGATGAGTAATCATACCACCCTTTGTAACTGCTGACTGTTCCTGTACCGGATATAACGAGAGTATCATCCGAATTGATAAACCAAGTTGCATTATCTCCGCAGCTTCCGGAAAGCTCAACACCATCTGCACCAAAAGTGCTGAATGATGAAAATGCAGCTGTAGAAACCGCTACCGCAGCAGCAATTAAACCGCTTATTAGTCTTTTAAACTTCATATTCGTTCCTCCTAATATTCAACAATATATACAATTAAATAATATCTGCATTTTCATTCAAGTTCAATGACTATGGCACAACAGGCATAAAAAATATAACGAAAAAATAAAAATTTACTTTTTATACATATTTGCAAAAATACTTTAATCATAACGCAGCAAAAAGCCGGTTTGCACATTTCCTAAGAAAGATAATTACAGACTCCTCCCTCAAGGGGGGAATGTTGAAGGCTTGACTTCGCCTTAATACCTAAGGCAACCGCTTTATCGGCTGTTTTATTTTTATATAAAAAACTATATAAACAAAAACGGGCGGAAACTATTCCGCCCGTGAGCGTGTCGACAAAGTCGACAACGCTTCCCATGGGACAAACACACTCACTTCGACAGCCATGCTTGTCTCGTTCTGTGTTTTTCCCCTGAGGATTCTCCCTTTTCGTCAGAAATCGGCTCATACCGCCGATTTCCTCTCAATGTGTCGCTGCGTCGGCGCATGTCCGCCTACGCGACAATATTTTAAAAGTGTGCTTTCCTACAAACCGAACAGGCGGAATAGTTTCCGCCCGTTACTAAATTATTTCTCACCTTTTTGATACTCTAAAATATCACCCGGCTGACAATCAAGCACATCACAAATAGCTTCTAATGTAGAAAAGCGAATTGCGCTTATCTTCCCCGTTTTGATTTTTGATAAATTAACATTTGACACTCCGACTCTCTCCGAAAGCTCATTAAGCGACATTTTCCTATCCGCCATTACTCGGTCAAGTCTTAATATTATCGACATAATATCACTCCTTAAAGCGTTTCATCAGCTTGATCTTGAAGCTCATTTCCGTATGCAAACGACTGTGACAAGCACAAAGCTATAATTCCTATTATAAGGTTTTGAAAGTCTACAGACATCTCCGCATTATCTACTCCCAAAACAGCACGGGCGATTATGCTCATAATAAAAGATACAATAGAAACTGAAATGAAAAAAATTCCGATTTCTCTTACCATTCGTGTATTATCCTTTTGAAACGGAGTTTGCCCCTTGGAAAACTTAGTTTTCCCCAACGTAGTTTTTAAAATAAGATTTACGTTTCTGAAAACCATCGCCATGAGTGAAAGAATAATAACAGCACAAATAGAAAACAACAAAATTGCAGTCATATTAATTTTACCGTCAGAATATACAACATTCATCTCAAATCCGTAAGTTGTAAGTGAGTTGCCGAGTGTTCCCGAGCCTTTTTGCAGAATTTCTTCAAGCCAATTTGCTGACGCTGCTGATGCTATTAAAACAAACACCATTACTGCCGCTGTAAACCAATGCAGTACCTCCAATATTTTTGTAAGTATAATCGCTGCTCTGTTAACCGATTTCATAAAAGTTCCTCCTAAAGATTTTTTCGTCTTGCGACATTTGCATTATATCACATGGTTTTATGTTTGTCAAGCATTTTTTAATGTTTATCGATAATAATTTTATTTTTCCAATTATTCAGAGCAAAACAAAAAGCGAACACAACTCCATGCCCGCTTTGATTATCAATTGCCAACTGCTTATCACTTGACAAATATTTTTTCTGTGTTATAATATAAATAAAGAAGGGAACCTGCGATAAGCGGTTTCTCCTAAGTTTGTGTTAAAAAATAACCGCTAACTCAGGGAAAAGTTTAGGCGGTTATTTCTTTTGTTTTATGAAAAGAAATTCTCTATTTTCTGTTACTAAATATTATATAACACAGAGAGATAACGCTGATAATTATACTGGCGAATAAATACATATTCGAGTATGTAACCATAGTTATCACCTCCTCTAATGAGGAGAAACCGCCTACCGTTAAGCAAACACCCTTGTGACTATATTATCACAAGGGTGTATTTTTGTCAAATTTTGTCGAATTAATTATCAATTATCAATTAAAATAATTCCGCATTCCGACTTTAGAATTTAACTTCCATTATTAATTGTCCATCGTCAATTATTTTGTTCCTGTAGAACCGAATCCACCTGCACCTCTGACGGTATCAGAAAGCTCATCAGCTTCCTCAAAATCAACCTTTAAAAAAGGTGCTACAACAAGTTGTGCGATTCGTTCTCCATGAGAAATAGTTTGAGGCTCGCTCGAATGATTGTGAAGTGCAACCATAACCTCTCCCCTGTAATCTGAGTCAACAACTCCCACCTTGTTAGCAGGAGCAAGACCACGCTTTGAAGCAAGTCCTGATCTAGCATAGATAAGTCCTGCATATCCTTCGGGGATCTCAAGTGCCAAACCTGTATGCACAAGGACGGTAGCAGCAGGAGAAATTGTTAAATCCTCATCTAAAACTGCATATAAATCGCTGCCTGCTGAATACTCGCTTCCCCGTGTCGGAATTGTTGCTCTTTCATCAAGTTTTTTTATCTTTATCTTTGTCATTACAGTTTTCCTTCCAAAATGCCTTTTATCTTAGCTTTGCCTCATCTATAAGCGTCACCTTTCCGCTTGAAATTGTCTTTTGAACATCTACAAGCCGCTGATTTTCGCTTCCTCTGAATTTTATATTAAGATTTTTAAGTGCTTCTTTAAACTCACCGTCAACCAACACGTCGATGTATCCTATCATTTCATCTGTGAACTCGGTTCTTATTCTGCTGTCTTTATTTAAAATATCGTCGTCTATTCTATATCCCGAATAGCACCATATCTGTTTTTCAGGAAAACGATATTTTATTTTCCTCAAAAGCTTTGCAAGAGTCGGTTGGTTCTGTGGCTCGAACGGTTCTCCTCCGAGAAGCGAGAAGCCCTCTATGTAATCCGGAACTAAATATCCGAGAATTTTATCCTCTGCTTCGCTGTCAAAGAGTTTACCGTAATTAAAATCCCAAGTTTCCGGATTAAAACAACCCTTGCAATGATGAGTACAGCCGCTAACGAACAAAGACACTCTGACTCCCGGACCGTTTGCAACATCGCACTTTTTTATTGTACCATAATTCATCAAAGTATTCCTTTCGATTCAATAAGGGGCACCGCCCCGTCATTTAACAAGTGAACGAGGGGCGAAGCCCCTTAGGGTTTCAGTAGGGGACATAAATCCCCTACTGAAAGACGTAGATGACCGCCGCCTAAGAGGCGGGGGACATTTGTTCACGATTATTAAAGGTGAAGTACTCTTGATTTAATTTCCTTTGTCTTGCCCTCGTTCCAGAAATTTTCTCCCAAGTATCCGCAAGTACGTCTTGTTACGTTCATTTTCGCATGATCTTTGTTGTGACACTGAGGACATTCCCACTCGTTGTCATCATTAATAACAATCTCTCCGTCATAACCGCACTCATGGCAGTAATCCGACTTTGTGTTAAACTCTGCATACTGAATATTATCATAGATGAACTTAACTACAGACTCTATCGCCTCAAGGTTATTTCTCATATTCGGAATTTCTACATAAGAGATAGCTCCGCCCGAAGAAATCTTTTGGAACTGGCTTTCAAACTTGAATTTTGTGAAAGCATCTATATCTTCTCTTACGTCTACATGATATGAGTTTGTATAATATCCCTTGTCAGTAACATCTTCAATTGTTCCGAAACGCTTTTTGTCTATGCTTGCAAAACGATAGCAAAGGCTCTCAGCAGGTGTTCCGTAAAGTGCAAAGCCTATTCCTGTATCAGCCTTCCACTGGTCACAAGCTCCTCTAAGCCTATTCATTACTCGCAGTGCAAAATCAAGTCCCTCAGGATCGGTCTGCGGAACGCCCTTCATAAGTTTTGTAACCTCATAAAGTCCTATATATCCCAGTGAAATAGAAGAGTATCCGTTCATAAGATACTTATCAATCTTCTCACCCTTTTTAAGTCTTGCAATAGCTCCGTACTGCCAATGAATAGGAGAAACGTCACTCTTTGTTCCCATAAGAGCGTTGTGACGGCACATAAGCGCTTCATAACAAAGCTCAAGACGCTCGTCTAAAAGCTTCCAGAACTTTTCTTCATCTCCCTTTGCGATAATTCCTATTTGCGGAAGATTTATAGAAACTACTCCCTGGTTGAAACGTCCCTCAAATTTATAATTACCGTCTTGATCCTTCCAAGGCGCAAGGAATGAACGACATCCCATAGGAGAAAATACATTACCCTCGTAATTCTCTTTCATCTTCTTTGCAGAAATGTAATCCGGGTACATTCTCCTTGCAGAGCACTTAACAGCCATGCGTGTAAGGTAATCGTACTTTCCGCCCTTTAAGCAGTTATGCTCGTCCAAAACATAAACAAGCTTTGGAAATGCAGGAGTAACATAAACGCCCTGTTCATTTTTAATCCCTTCATAACGCTGACGCAAAATCTCTTCGATGATCATTGCGTTCTCTTCGATATATTCATCTCCCTCTTCAAGATGTAAGAAAAGGGTTACAAACGGCGACTGTCCGTTTGTTGTCATAAGTGTATTTATCTGATACTGAATTGTCTGAACGCCGCTCTTAAGCTCACTTTCCAAACGCTCGGCAACAAGCTTGTCGATCATTTCCTTAGGCGCATCCTCACCGCAGGCTTTTCTTATCGACTTCTCAAACTTTTCCTTCGATATTCTCAAATACTTTCCGAGATGCTTTAAATCAACCGACTGTCCGCCGTACTGGTTTGAAGCAACAGATGCTATAACCTGCGTTGTAATTGTACAAGCAACCTGAAAGCTCTTAGGACTTTCGATAAGCTTTCCGTTCATAACAGTACCGTTATCAAGCATATCTCCGATATTTATAAGACAGCAGTTAAAAATCGGCTGCAAAAAATAATCGGCGTCATGGAAATGCAAAATTCCATCAGCGTGTGCTTTTGAAAGCTTTTCAGGAAGTAAAACTCTGTTTGTAAGATCCCTTGAAACCTCTCCAGCGATATAATCCCTCTGAGTTGATGCAAGAATAGTATTCTTGTTCGAGTTTTCCTCTGCAAGCTCTTTGTTTTCATTTCTTATAAGGCTTAATATTGAATCATCTGTCGTGTTTGCTTTTCTTACCAAAGCCCTTTGATATCTGTAAATGATATACGTTTTCGCCAAAACATACAGATCGAACGACATCAGCTTTTCTTCGATAATATCCTGAATGTCTTCAACAAGCATTCTCTTTCTGTTCTTTGACTCAATGTACGACAAGATCGATTCAATCTGATCATCGCTTGCTCTTTCGTTTTCTTCAACTTCTTCATTTGCTTTTTGAATAGCAATAACAATTTTGCTGCGGTCAAAGTCTACCGCTCTTCCGTCTCGTTTTACAACTTGCATAACTGCCTCCCTAAAATTTTGTCCTGTAAACAAACAACTTAATTTTCGTCGAAATCATCTTTTTTATTGGAAACTTTATTAAGTATATGTCATTTTTATACAAAAATCAGTTGCAATTGCAACAAAAGTATGATAAAATACAATATATAGTGATTCAATTTATTTTTTATGCATAGATACAGTATACAAAAAAATGTACAGTTGTCATGTCAAAAGCCCTATAACACGAGCTTTAGACAAGCTAAAACAAAAAAAGGAGTATTTTTATGACGAATATTTTTGACGGCATTAATGAAAAATCTTTTTCACAAATCTGCAAATGCTTTAAAGCAACGACACGCTCATACAAAACCGGAGAAACAATAATAAACTACTCCAACCAAATTGATAATATTGGAATCATTTTAAGCGGTGAGGCTGAAGTAGTCAAATACGATATTGACGGAAACAGAGCGATCATTGAAAGACTTTCAAAAAATGAAATTTTCGGAAAGCTTTTTACATACCTTTCCGGTGACAGTGATACAAGAGTTGTTTGTTCAAAAAACTGCGAGATCTTATATATTGATTACTATCATGTAGTAAAAAGATGTGAAAAAGCGTGCGAGCATCACTCTGTTTTTGTAAATAATATGCTCAATATTCTTGCAGAAAGATCGATCGAACAAAGTGCAAAGATCGATATTTTAAGTCAACGGACGTTAAGGCGAAAGCTTATGTCTTATTTTATTTTAGAATCTAAAAAGCAGAATAAAATGACGTTTTCCCTTCCCTTTTCACTTGCAAGTTTAGCAGATTATCTATGTGTTGACCGAAGCGCAATGCTTAGGGAAATGAAAAAAATGCGTGAGGACGGAATAATAATATCAAAGGCAAAAAAGATCACTCTTTTAAAATCTGAGATTTAAGTTGCCGTCACATTTGTTTTGTGGTATACTTTAAGTTAATCTGAAAATCATGGGAGGATAAAAATGGCTTTTGATTATAAAAAAGAATACAAGGAATTTTATATGCCGAAAAAGGCACCGTCTATTGTTGAGATCCCGTCAATGAATTACATTGCAGTACGAGGAAAAGGCGATCCAAACGATGAGAATGGTGATTATAAAAAAGCAATAGGACTTCTTTATACAATTGCCTTTACAATAAAAATGAGCAAAAAGGGTGATCATCAGATCGATGGATACTTTGATTATGTTGTACCTCCTTTGGAAGGTTTCTGGTGGCAGGAAGGCAATGCCGAAATTGACTACAGCCGCAAAGACAACTTTTGCTGGATCTCTTTAATTCGCCTGCCTGACTTTGTAAAAAAAGAGGACTTTGATTGGGCAATTGCAGAAGCTAAAGCTAAAAAGAAAACTGACTTTTCAAAGGTAGAATTTCTTACATATAACGAAGGTTTATGTGTTCAGTGTATGCATATAGGTTCTTATGACAGCGAACCTGAAACTGTACAGCTCATGAATGAATTTGCTGCAAAAAACGGATATGCGATTGACATAAATGATGAGCGTTATCATCACGAAATATATCTGTCGGATGCAAGGAGGATTGCTCCGGAAAAATTAAAAACTGTTATCCGGCATCCTATTAAAAGCATATAAGCTCAGTCTTGTTTATGAAAAACCTTTTGAATAAAACCGATGAAAAAACACTTGCAATAAAAATAAAAGTATGATATAATACAAAAGCTGTCTTGATTGGCAGCTCATATTCGGAGACGTATCGAAGTGGTCATAACGGGGCTGACTCGAAATCAGTTAGGGAGCAATCCCCCGCGAGTTCGAATCTCGCCGTCTCCGCCAACGTCGTCACAAGCTATGTATCGCTTGTGACGATTTTTATTAAAAATCATCCCTCGCTCACGCCGCTGTTCCTCTTATACCCAAAAAAGCCTTGCAACTTCTCGTAGACCCCATGGTCATCGCAAGGTCATATCCCATTCGGACGGTTATTCAATTTTCAAGGTGCTTTGGATTGGTTTCCTCTGCTATGGGACTTGCTTAAAAAAATCACAGAGAACACCTCAGTTTGGAAAACGAAATCCGAAAACACAAACTATGGCATAATAAAAAAATCGCTATAACAAAAATGTTTATAGAGATCAATGAAAACTTCTACATCAAGCTGCCTTTCACTCCCCACAACATCTATCATAAAAAGCTAACACCATTTTAATTTTAAAAGTTCGCACATTTTCACTAAAATCATCAATTGTTGTTGCCTGAATAGGAAAATTATGTTATTATTAATTGTGACAATTTTTAATTCTATCGGGTAAAGAATATGAAACTCAGTAAAAATGCCATTTTGGCAATTGCTTCTACTGTTGTTTTGATTGTTAGTGCGGCTATAACTTATACTGAATCAAAGTCGGAGGAAGGGCATACTGTTGTCATAACTCCTAATCAATCCCAAACTTCTCAAAGCACCAACTCAACAATGCATGAGGAAACGACAAAACTGACTTCAACCGGTTCTGCCAAAACAAAAAACAGTAAAAGCTCAAAAACAACTGTAAAAAACAGCTCGCAAACAACAGCATCCGTATTTAGTTTTCCTGCCGATATTAACACAGCGAGCTTTGATATGCTGTGTGCTGTCGACGGAATAGGTGAAACTACAGCTGACAAAATTCTCAGTTACAGGGAAAGTGTGGGCGGATTTAAAAGCATGTACGATTTGCTTTATATAAACGGAATCGGAGAAGGAAAGCTCGCTCTTTTGATGAAATATTTTTATGTTGTAAATGACATTGGAAGCGAAACTGTTTCACAAACTACAACAACCCAAGCAGCTCAAACAACTACGTCTATAAAAACCACCTATTCAAATGTGAGTACCTGCAAAACTTCCCATACGACCGAAACTTCTGCTGAACGAACCTTCAAGCCTGTTAACATAAATACTGCAAATGCTAAAGAGCTTGAAGAGTCGCTTTTGATAAGCACAGAAATGGCAGAGGAAATAATTGAGGTAAGAGGTCTGATAGGTGAATATGTGAACATACGGGAGCTTTCAATGGTGACAAATTTTACAAACAAAATGCTTGTCGAGCGCAGAGATTACATATTGCTTTAACGGAATGTTATCTTTTTCATTTATTTGATGAGGATGGCCTCCACCTAAAAAGCTGTTTTCTACAAGAGATTGATTCAAGGACCGTAATTTTTTTAATTTATAAGCATATGTAAAGCTTTGCTACCGTCATTTGCTTTTACCACAAAAATATGATACAATTACAAAATAACCGTGAACGGATGTTCCCCGCCTCTTAGGCGGCGGTCATCTACGTCTTTCAGTAGGGGCTTAAATCCCCTACTGAAACCCTAAGTGGCTTCGCCCTTCGTTCACTTGTTAAATGACGGGGCGGTGCCCCTTATTGAACTTTTTAATCTGCGGAGAAGAAAATGAACAAAGATTATTATGAGGTTAAAACGCCTAAAAAGATAAACAGAAAAGCTTTCGCCGAGGTTTGTGTACCCGGTTCTAAGTCAATCACAAACAGAGCCTTACTTATCGCCGCCATAGCAAGCGGTACTAGCACTCTAAAAGGCTGCCTTACAAGTGATGATTCTATGCATTTTTTGGAGTGCCTCAAAGCTCTTGGATTCCCTGTAAAGGTGACAAACGGCAGCGAGCTTACAAGCGATGTAACAATAACCGGCTTCGGCGGAGAAATACCTAACAAAAAAGCGGAAATTTATGTAGGAAGCGCAGGCACAGCTGCAAGATTTTTAGTAGCAATGCTTGCATTTTCCGAGGGAGAATATACAGTAAATTCTTCCGATCAAATGAAAAAACGCCCTATGCAGCCGCTGATAGACACTCTTAGAAATGTAGGAGCTTCGATAACTTGCATAGAAAACGAGGGACATTTCCCTATCCGCATTGTCGGTATAAAAGATAATTCATTGATTCCTGAAAGCTTTACGGTAAATATTGATAAAAGCTCGCAGTTTTTGAGTGCACTTTTAATTGCTTCTGGAGCTTTCAAAAAGAAAACGACAATAAATGTTGTCGGCTCTCACGGACTTAGCTATGTAGACCTTACCGCAAATATGATGAAAAGCTTTGGCGTAACGGTAAAAAAAGATATTTCCGGAGAACAGATCCAGTATCTGCTTTCAGGCACAGAAAGCTACACACCACTTGAATATGAAATAGAACCCGATATATCTGCGGCGGCATACTTTTATGCGCTTGCGGCAGTCCTCGGTGTAAGAGTTACTGTTAAAGGCACCTCTTCGCATATGCTTCAGGGTGACGTTAAATTTTTAAATGTGCTTTCTGAAATGGGATGTGAGATTTCAAAAGACAAAAATGGGAATGTAACTGTCATCGGCGCTGAAAACGGCAAACTTAAAGGCGGATTTACCGTTGATATGTCAGCATTTTCCGATCAGGCGCTAACGCTCTCAGCAATTGCTCCGTTTGCGGACGCACCAATAACAATAACCGGAATCAGCCATATCCGTTTCCAGGAATGCGACAGAATAAAAGCAATCCTCGAAAATTTAACTGCGCTTGGGATCAAGGTTGAAGAGAAGTCGGACGGTGTTACAATCTATCCGGGAACTCCTGTGGGCTGTGAAATTCAGACGTATGACGACCACAGGGTAGCTATGTCGTTTGCACTTACAGGGCTTAAAACTGAGGGCATTCGCATATTAAATCCGTCCTGCTGTAAAAAAACCTTTGCGGAGTATTTTGATGTGCTTGAAAAGGTTATTGAGGAGATCAGTGAAAAGTAATCTATACAATCTGAAATCAAGGAACGAACATGATAATAAGAGAATATCAGCCAAGCGATTGCAAAAAGATCGCAAAGCTGTTTTATAATACCGTTCATACGGTAAATGCCAAAGATTACACAAAAAAACAGTTAGATGCATGGACATCGGGCAATGTGGATTTAAGAAATTGGAACGAGTCTTTGTCTGAGCATTTTACACTTGTTGCCGTAAATAACGGCGTCATAACAGGTTTCGGTGATATCGACTCATCAGGCTATCTTGACAGACTTTATGTACATAAGGACTATCAAAGACAAGGCATCGCTACGGCTATTTGTAATAAGCTTGAACGTGCTTTTTATGTGAACCGAATTACTGTGCAAGCCTCAATTACCGCAAAACCGTTTTTTATTCACAGAGGTTATGAAATTATCAAAGAACAGCAGGTAGTCAGAGAAGGCATTACTCTTAAAAATTACGTTATGCAGAAGCTGATGTAAGATTATATCCGAAAACAACTGAATAGTATACCAGACTGATTTTGTAATTAATGTGAAATCAGTTTTTTTATGCATAGCAAAACCTCTTATAGCGTGAGAATGCTACAAGAGGTCAGTTTGTAGGTAAAATCAAAACGAAAGTTTTGGTCAAGCTTTTTCAAAAGCTTGCAGTTTCCAAAGGCAGAGCCTTGGTCGCCGTCCGCAGACGGCGAAAT